>DATBCS010000257.1:0-10813 GCA_036270315.1 Gemmatimonadales bacterium | reverse complement strand
TGCGCGCCCGGGCCGACACGGCGGAGTGATGGGGGCGCCGGACCGCGTGCGCATTGCCGCGCACGCGAAGCTCAACCTGGTGCTCCGTATCCTGGCGCGCGAGGCGCCGTCCGGCTACCACCAGATCGAGACCGCGTTCGCGCTGCTCGAGCTCGCCGACGAGCTGGTCGTCACCCGCATCCCGTCCGGGGTGACGCTCGCCGTGCACGGGCCCGACCTCGGCGCTCCCGATGAGAACCTCGCGGTGCGCGCCGCGCACGCCGTGCTCGAGGCCACGGGGCGCTCCTTCGGTGTGGCGATCGAGCTGACCAAGCGCATTCCCGTGCGGGCGGGACTCGGCGGCGGCTCGAGCGACGCCGCCGCCGCGCTCCACGCGGTGAACACCCTCGCGGGCCACGCGGTGCCGCGCCATGAGCTGCTACACCTCGCGACGCGGCTGGGCGCCGACGTGGCGTTCGCGGCGAGCGGCGCGCCCGCCGCCCTCGGCTGGGGCCGGGGGGAACGGCTGTTCCGACTCACGCCCCCCGCGCCGGCACCCGTTCTCGTGGCCGTGCCGCCTGTGGGCGTGGCCACGCCCGACGCCTACCGCTGGTGGGACGAGCTGCACCACGAGCCCGAGGCGCGCGGGCCGGTGGTGCTCGACGCGGAGGCGTTCGCGGCGTGGGGGAGCATCGGCCGGCTGGGAGGCAACGACTTCGAGGTTCCGGTGTTCGGACGGCATCCCGCGCTGCGCGCGCTGTTCGAGCGACTCGCGGGCACGCACCCGTATTGGGTGCGGCTATGCGGCTCGGGGAGCGCCGTGGCGGCGGTATATGCGAGCGAGCGCCTGCGCGACGACGCGGCGTTGACGCTTGGGGAGAAGCAGCAACGCCTGATCAAGACCACCACCCGCGCGACGCCCGCACCCGGGCCGGAAGCGGCCTGATCGGCCGGTCACGTAGCGGACGCCCGCGCCGCGCGATATAGTGGTACGCTGGGCGCCACGCGGAGGCATCGATGCCCGAGCAGCTCGTCGGAACGGTGGTGCATTACTTCAAGGGACCGGGCGTTGCGATCGTGCGCCTGGCCGAAGGCGAGTTGACGGTGGGCGATCGCGTGCGATTTCACGGCCACACGACCGACTTCACCGAGCAGATCGCCTCGATGGAGTTGGATCACAAGAAGGCCGACCGTGCGGGAGCGGGTCAGGAAGTGGCGATCAAGGTGAACGACCGGGCGCGCCAGCACGATCAGGTCTTCAAGGTGACGCCATGAACGAGGAAGCCTTCAACCTCTCCGTGCGCAAGTTCCTCAAGCATTTCGGGATCACGGCGCAGCGCGAGATCGAGAAGAGTGTGTTCGCAGCCGTCAGCGCCGGGAAGCTGAAGGGACACGAGAAGCTGAAAGCCCGGGCGCGGCTCGAACTCGAGGGGCTGCTGAAGGATCTCGTGATCGAGCAAGACATCACGCTGTCATAGCGTACGCATGGGGCGGCGATCGCTGCACTGTGCGCCCCTCGCGCTGGTGGTCGGCGCGTTCGCCTGCGCGGGCGCGCCGCCCGCCGACGGCCCCGCGCCGTCGCCCGCGCTGGCACGGTCAACCGGCGCACTCGCCATCGCGAACCGCGAGCGCCGCTACGCGATCACCGGGTCGAGTGTCGCGGCGCTCGCGGAGGCGATGCAGCGTCTTGGGCCGCGCGAGTCTGGCACGCCGGCGGACGCCCTGACCGAGTGGGAGCTGGAGTCGAGCTACCGCGAGGGTACGACCGCAGGCGGCTGCGCCCTGCGGGACGTGCGAGTGAGGCTTACCATCACGGTGACCCTCCCCCAGTGGGACCGGCCCACCGATGCCCCTGCCCGGCTCATCCTCTCGTGGCGGCGATTCCTGGAGCACGTGCAGCTCCACGAGGCGGGACACCGCGCGATCGCCGAGCAGAGTGCGCGCGACCTCGCGGCGGCGCTCACCGCCTTGCGCGGGCGCGTGTGCGACGCCGTGTTTGACGAAGCTGGCCGCACGGCGAAGCGCGTCGTGGAGCGGGGCCGGGCACAGAATCGGGCGTACGATGTCGAGACGGCGCACGGGCAAACGCAGGGGGTGGAATTAGTGCCGTGAACCGCCCGACGGGCGTTCCGCAGTTAGATTAGCGGTCGTATCGCTGGCCCCTCGTCCAACGGCAGGACACCAGACTTTGGATCTGGGTATGGTGGTTCGAATCCACCGGGGCCAACTCTCACCGCGTTGCAGCCTGCGCCCCTCCGAGGCTTTCCCCGCCCCTTGCGGAGCTCATGACCACGCGGCACTCTTGGCCGCTCGTCTGAGTCTCATCTGTGGGATCGTTCAGGGTGATTCGGCATCGTACGGGAAGCGCCCGCAGCACAGGCGTCGCGACCGGTTGGGTCGTGGCGGCAGCCCTCACGATGTCGACCCAGTGGGCGGCGGCGCAGCGCATCTCCGAAGAGCCGCACTCGTGGAGCGTGCCGTACGTCGCGCTCGCGGGTGCCTTCACGGTCGCCCTCTGGATCGATGCCGCACAGACCCGGGACGCGCTGCGCCGCGGTTACGCCGAGGCGAACCCCGTGCTCGGACCCCATCCCAGCGAAGGTCAGGTCAACACCTACACTGCCGTGGCCGGCCTCACGGTGCTCGGCGTGGCGGCCGCCGCGCCGCCCCGCCTCCGGCCGTGGCTGCTCGGCGCCGCCCTCGCGGTCGAGACCTATGCGATCGCCGGCAACGTGCACGCCGGCATCGCCATGAAGTTCCCCTGACCGAGAGGGTCGCACGCGGCGCGCCCGCGCGCGGCGCCCTTGAACAATCCTCGCAACGCTGCTAACCATCGTCCCCCGGCATCCCGAGTCGCCCTTTCGAGTGAGGTCGTCCATGCGTCCGGTCGCCCGTCCCGCTCTCGCATTCGCTGTCGGTTGCCTGGTGCTCGCCCTCGCCCCCCCCCCGACCGACGACCTTCGCGGCTTCACGACGGAGTCCGCCAAGGTCGAGCGGGAGTGGGAGGCGAAGTTCCGCGCGATCCCCTCTCCCGACTCCCTGCGCGAGTATATGCGCCACCTCTCCGCGCGCCCGCACCATGTGGGCTCGCCGTACGACAAGGCGAACGCCGAGTGGATCCTCGCCAAGTTCAAGAGCTTCGGGCTGGACGCGCAGATCGAGTCGTTCGATGTGCTGTACCCAACGCCCAAAGAGCGGGTAGTGGAGCTCGTCGCGCCGACGAAGTTCGTCGCGCGGCTCCAAGAGCCGCCCGTGCCAGGCGATCCGACGTCGAGCCAGCAGGCGGAGCAGCTGCCCACCTACAACGTGTACTCCGCCGACGGTGACGTCACCGCTCCGCTCGTGTATGTGAACTACGGCGTGCCGGCCGATTACGAGCGACTCGCGCGGCTGGGCGTGTCCGTGAAGGGCGCGATCGTGATCGCGCGCTATTTCGGATCGTGGCGCGGTATCAAGCCCAAGGTGGCGGCCGAGCACGGCGCGATTGGCTGTCTCATCTACTCCGACCCGAAGGAGGACGGCTACACCCAGGGCGACACCTATCCCCAGGGGCCGTGGCGGCCGCGGGACGGTGTGCAGCGCGGGAGCGTTGGGGACATGCCCGTGTACCCGGGCGACCCCCTCACGCCTGGCGTAGGGGCGACGAAGGACGCCAAGCGCCTTCCGCTCAGCGAGGCGCAGACGATCACGAAGATCCCTGTGCTGCCGCTCTCCTATGCAGATGCCCAGCCGTTGCTCGCGGCGCTCGCCGGCCCGGTCGCCCCGGACGCGTGGCGTGGCGGGCTCGCCATCACCTACCACGTCGGCCCCGGTCCGGCGCGAGTGCACCTCCGGCTGAAATCCGACTGGAGCCTGAAGCCGCTGTACGATGTGATCGCGCGCATTCCCGGCGCGGTGGCGCCGGACGAGTGGGTGATCCGCGGCAACCACCACGACGCGTGGGTGAACGGCGCCGACGACCCGCTCTCGGGCCAAGTCGCGCTGCTCGAGGAAGCGCGTGCCTATGGCCAGCTCGTGAAGCAGGGGTGGCATCCCCGCCGCACGATCGTGTACGCCGCCTGGGACGGTGAGGAACCCGGGTTGATCGGCTCGACCGAGTGGGTCGAGACCCACGCCGACGAGCTCGTGCGGAAGGCCGTGGCCTACTTGAACACCGACTCCAACGCGCGCGGCTTCCTCTTCATGGGCGGCTCGCACGCGCTCGAGCGGTTCGTCAACGACGTGGCGAAGGATGTCGAGGACCCGGAGACGAAGCTCACGGTGTGGCAGCGCCACCAACTGCGCGCCATCGCCGACGCGAGCTCGGCGGAGGTCCGTCAAGACGTGCGCCAGCGCGGCGACCTGCGGATCGAGGCGCTCGGCTCGGGATCGGACTGGACGCCATTCCTGCAACACGTCGGCATCGCGTCGCTCAACCTGGGCTTCGGCGGCGAGGACGGGGGCGGCGTCTACCACTCGATCTACGACGACTTCAAGTGGTATACGACGTACTCCGACACCTCCTTCGTGTATGGCCGCGCGCTGTCGCAGACGGTCGGCACCGCGGTGCTGCGGCTCGCCGACGCGGACGTGCTGCCCTTCGAGTTCTCGGAGCTAGCCGAGACGGTGGGCCGTTATGTGAAGGAGGTGCAGAAGCTCCTCACCAGCTCCCAGGACTCGGTGCGGGAGCGCAATCGCGAGCTCGACGAGGGGGTCTTCGCCGCTACCGCCGACCCGCGTCGCGTCTCGATCGCGCCCCCGCGAGAGGAGGTCCCGCCGCACCTGAATTTCGCGCCTCTCGACAACGCGCTGGACGCCCTCACCCGCGCGGCGGGGCGCTACGAGAAGGCGTTTGCGAAGGCCCAGGCGAACGGGGGCGCGGCGTTCAAGAGTCCCGAGGCCACGGCGCTCAACGCCACGCTGCTCCGCGTGGAACGCGCCTTCACGACCGCCGAAGGGCTGCCCCGCCGGCCGTGGTACCGCCACGCGATCTATGCGCCGGGCTACTACACGGGATACGGTGTGAAAACGCTGCCCGGCATCCGCGAGGCGATCGAGCAGAAGAACTGGAAAGAGGCGGAGCAGCAAATCGCGGTGGTCGCGAAGGTCCTGGACGCGGAGACCGAGGCCATCACGGGCGCCGCCGAGCAGCTCGAAAAGCTGGTGCACTGACCGTCCCCGCGCGCGCGAGGCCCGGGCCGCCCGCGAACTCCTCGCCTCGGGCAGGGGAGGCGGTTTTTGCGCGGCGCCCGGGCGCTCGTCGCGTCGCGGAGCGGCCGGGCGAACCGCCCCCGCCCGTCGCGGGGGGCTTGAAGAATCGCGCGGCCCTAGGTTAGCATCTCTGCGGTTCCAACCTCCATGCAACGCGACATATGGCATTCCTGACGCTCGAAGGCGTTTCCAAACGATTCGACGGTGTGACGGCGGTCGACCACGTCTCGTTCGCGGTCGACCGGGGTCAGGTGGTGGGGTTTCTCGGGCCGAACGGCGCCGGCAAGTCGACCACCATGCGGATGATCACGCAGTACTACGAGCCTGACACCGGTGCTATCACGCTGGACGGCGTGCCGCTCGCCGAGGCCGGGCGCGAGGCCAAGCGGCGCATCGGATATCTCGCCGAGAACAATCCGCTGTACGGTGAGATGCTCGTGCGCGACTACCTCGCGTTCGTCGCCGACCTGCGCCAGCTCGCGGGACGGACCCGCCAACAGGCGATCGACGCCGCCGTCACCGGGACCGGGATCGAGAGCGTCTACTACCGGCCAATCGGCGAGCTCTCCAAGGGGTTCCGCCAGCGGGTCGGTTTGGCCCAGGCCATCCTGCATCGCCCCGACCTGCTCGTGCTCGACGAGCCGACGGAGGGGCTCGATCCGAACCAGCGCGTCGAGATCCGCCGGCTGATCGGCACCCTCGGCCAGGACCGCACGGTGATCCTCTCGACCCACGTGCTGCCCGAAGTCCAGCATACGTGTTCCCGCCTGCTCATCATCAGCCGCGGGAAGATCGTTGCCGACGGGCCGGTCGAGCGGCTGATCCGCCAGGCGGAGGGCGGGGTGGAAATCGCGGTCGAAGCGGCCGGCGATGGCGTGGCGGACGCGCTCGCGGGGCTGCCGGGCGTGCGGCAAGTCGTGCCCGAGCGAGGCGGGGCTGACGGGCGCGTGGCGGTGACCCTGACCGCGGACCGCACCACCGACCTGCGGCCCGAAATCTTCGCCCTCGCCAAGGCGCGCGGCTGGACGCTGTTCGAGCTGCATCAGCAGCCCGGGAGCCTCGAGGACCTGTTCCACCAGCTCACGCAGACGGCGCCGGGGGAGTAGATGCACCCGATCCGCACGATTGCGCGGCGCGAGTTGACGGCGCTGTTCGACCAGCCGACGGCCTACATCCTGCTGGTCGTGTTCACGGGCGTGAACGGATTCTGGTTCTTCCGGCAAGCGCAGCTGTTCGGTGTCGCCTCGCTCCGACCCATGCTCGACTTCCTGCCCTGGCTCCTGCTCGTGGTCGTGCCCGCCGTGACGATGCGGGCCCTCGCCGAGGACACCCGCTCGGGCACCCTCGAGGTCGTGCTGGCGCAGCCGATTACCGAGCTCGAGCTGTTGCTCGGCAAGTACGTGGGGCAGGTCCTGTTCCTCGGGGTCGCCCTCGCCCTGACGCTGACGATCCCGCTCGGGCTCGCCCTGGGCGCGTCGCTCGAACTCGGCATCGTGATCGCCCAGTACGCGGGCGCAGTGCTCCTCATCGCCGGCCTCGTGGCGGTGGGCGTGTGGGCCTCGAGCGTGACCCGTAATCAGATCACCGCGTTCATGCTCGCCGTCGCGGTGATGTTCGTGCTGATCCTGGTGGGCCTCGACTCCCTGCTCGTCGGGCTGCCCGCCCAGCTCGGCGCCGTGGCCGCCTCGCTCGGCGTGCTGTCGCACTTCACGGGTATCGCGCGCGGGGTGATCGACCTGCGCGATGCGGTCTATTTCGGGACGCTCGCCGCGCTGTTCCTCGTCTTCGCCTACTACGCGCTGTTGTCCCGCAAGCTCACGGCCCAGGGCGCCGAGCTACGCCGCCTGCGGCTCGGCACCGCCTTGCTCGCGGTGGCGGTCATCGTGGTCAATCTGTTCGGGCGCACCATCGGCGGACGGCTCGACCTCACGCCGGGTGGCGCGTTCACGCTCTCCTCGGCGACGCGACAGCTGCTCCGCGGGCTCCCGGATATCGTCACCATCAAGCTGTTCGCCTCGAGCGCGTTGCCGCCCGAGGTGACATTCTTGAAGCGCGATGTGGACGACCTGCTCCGGGACTACCGCACCGCGGGGCACGGCAAGGTCAAGCTCGTGGTCGAAGACCCGGCAGCGGACAGCGCATCACGGCGCGAGGCGCGCACGCTCGGCATCCCGGCGGTGCAGTTCAACGTGCTGGGGCAGGCGGAGCTGCAGGTGAAGGAGGGGTACTTGGGGATCGCCGTGCGGTACGCCGAGGGCGTGAAGACGATTCCCTTCGTGCAACAGACGAACGATCTCGAGTATCGCCTCACCGCGGAAATCCGCGCCCTCACGAGCCCCGCGAAACCGGTGGTGGCGTGGGGCGAGGTCCCGGACCCGGCGGCGCGCGGCCGGCGGGGCTTCGAAGCGTTGCGCGAGCAACTCGAGCGCACGTACACGGTGCGGCCCTTCGCGCTCAGCGACACGACCATCGCGCCCGACGTTAAGGTCCTCGCCCTGGTCGGCGCCCCGGACTCGCTCGCGGGCGCTGAGGCCGCGCGGCTGCGGGCGTTCCTCGACCGGGGCGGCAGTCTGCTCGTGATGGCGAGCGGCATGCAGCTCTCCCCTCAAGGGCCGTTCGCGTTCCCGCACGTCGTCGGCTGGAACAGCCTGCTCAAGCCGTACGGCGTGACGATCGCCTCCACCATGGTGTACGATCTCGCGTCGAACGAGCGGGTCGGGATTCCGGCGCAGTTCGGCCAGGTCCTCGTGTCGTACCCGTTCTGGATCCGGGCGCTCAGCACGAAGGCGACCCCGGTGAACGCCGACCTGAGCGCGGTGATGCTGCCGTGGCCGAGTGAGCTCGACACCGCCCACACGGCCCCCGGCACGGTCACGCCGCTCTTGGTCACGAGCCGCGCGGCCGGCGTCGAGCAGAGCGCGGCGATGCTCAATCCCGCGCGGGAGTTCCGGCGCGATAGCCTGCGCCAACGGCTCCTGGCCGTGCTCGTCAATCCGCGGGCGCGTGACACCGCGGCCGCCACGCCCCGCGGCCGCCTCGTGGTGGTCGCGAGCGCCGACTTCGCGACCGACCGCTACGCGACGAACGCGCCGGGCAACGTGGTGTTCGTGCAGAACGCGATCGACTGGCTGGCGCAGGATGAGGCGCTCATCGGCATCCGCTCCAAGAACCGCGCGCCGCCCCCACTTGTGTTCACCAGTGCCGTCACGCGCGACTTGGTGAAGTATGGCAATCTGCTCGGTGTGCCCATCCTCGTCATGGTGGCGGGGACTGTGCGGCTGTGGCGACGGCGCCAGCTGACGCGCCAGCCGTACCACCCACTCCCCGCACCGGAACGGGCATGAGCGCGCGCCACCTGCGGATGATCGCCCTCGGGCTCGCGGTGCTGTTGCTCTTGTGGGGCGGGAGTGAGCTCTTGTCGCGCGGCTCGGACAAGGTCGCCGGACGGTTGGCCCTCCCGACGCTCACTCCGGCGGGCGTGGACACGGTCACGCTCGTGAAGGGCGGCGACACGATTGTCCTGGCCAAGCAGGCGGCCGATAGCTGGACGGTGAACGGGCGGCGGTCCGCGGCGGGCGGCGTGACCGACCTGTTCGCGGCGCTGCGGGACAGCGTGCCGCCCGAGCTGGTCGCCCAGGACCCGTCGTCCTTCGGCCGCCTCGGCGTGGACAGCGCCGCGGGGCGCTGGCTCCGGGTCCGCGGAGGCGGCAAGCTGCTCGTCCAATTGATCGTCGGCGCCCGGGGCTCCGAGTTCGAGTCGGCGTACGTGCGTCGCCCTGGGGACAGTCACGTGTACCTGTGGCACGGTCGGCTGGCGACGCTCGCGGATCGCGCGCTCGATGAGTGGCGCGACAAGCGGATCGTGGCGCTCCCGCCGGATAGCATTGGGGGCGTCGCCGTGGAGCGGGGGCAGGAGCGCTACACGCTCGCGCGCGCGGGCGGTCGCTGGCTCCTCGGCGGGCGGGCCACCGACTCCGCCGCCGTGGCGCGCTACCTCGACCACTTCCGCACCATGACGGCCTCGGGCTTCGCCACGGCCCCGCAGGCCGACTCGACCCGGGGGCGTCGGCCCGCGCGCCGTCTCACCGTGCGCGGCGCGGCGGGAAGCGTGCTGTTTCAATGCGCGTTCGACTCCACCCCGACGGGCTTCCTCGTGCGTCCGCTCGCCGGACGCGGCGGTGAAGGCGCGACCGTGTACAAGCTGTCGGTGTGGGACGTGGACGGGCTGACACCCGCCGGGCGCTCGCTCCTCCCGGCCGCCGCGACCACTCCGCCGGCACCGAGCGCTCCCAAGAAGGGACCCAGCGCTCCCAGTAACCCGAAGTAACCCCTTGGCTTCGCGCAGTTTGCCATCTATTTTGCGAGGCTCACATGGCGGACCTCACGGTATCGCGGAGCCAGCTCTTGCTCCTCGCCGGGACGGCCAACCGGCCGCTCGCCGAGGAGATGGCTCAGCACTTGGGACAGCCGTTGTGCGCGGTGACGATCCGCCGGTTTGCCGATGGGGAGATCTTCGTCAAGATCGATGAGAACGTGCGCGGGCGGGATGTGTTCATCATCCAACCCACGAACCCGCCGGCGGAGAACTACCTCGAGCTGTTGCTCTTGATCGACGCGGCCCGGCGGGCGAGCGCGGCGCGCACCACGGCCGTGCTACCCTACTTCGGGTATGCGCGGCAGGACCGCAAGGATCAGCCGCGCGTGGCGATCAGCGCCAAGCTCATGGCGAACCTGATTACGCACGCCGGCGCGGACCGGGTGTTGGGGATGGACTTCCATTCCCACCAGCTGCAGGGGTTCTTCGATATCCCGGTGGACCACTTGTACGCGGCACCGGCGTTCGTGAGCCACTTCCGGCAGAAGGAGCTGTACGACCCGGTGGTGGTGGCGCCCGACGTCGGGTCGGCGAAGATGGCGCGCGGGTTCGCGAAGCGCTTGAATGCGTCGCTGGCGATCATCGACAAGCGGCGGCCCTCCGCCAACGTGGCCGAGGTCGTGAACGTGGTCGGCGAGGTGGAAAATAAAGACTGCCTCATCCCGGACGACATGATCGACACGGCCGGGACGATCACGGAAGCGGCGGCGGCGCTGGAGCGGCTCGGGGCCCGCAAGATCTACGCGTTCGCGTCGCACGCGCTGCTCTCGGGACCGGCGGTCGAGCGGCTACGGGCCTCGGCGATCGACGAGGTCGCGGTGACCAATACGATCCGGATCCCTCCGGAGCGCCACTTCGAGAAGCTGAAGGTGCTCTCGATCGCGGGGCTGATGGCGAAGGCGATCGGCTACGAGCATTCGAACCAGTCGGTGAGCGCGCTGTTCGACTGACCGACGACTGAGGGTGTGAGGGTATGGCACACACGATATCGCTCGCGGCGACGCCGCGGCAGGCGACGGGCAAGGGCGGCGCGCGGCAGACACGGCTGGGCGGCAAGGTGCCCGCCGTGATCTACGGCCACGGGCGCGACACGCAGTCGCTCGAGGTCGAGGCCAAGGCGCTGGAGAAGGCGCTCCACGGCGTGGAGCCCGAGAGCACGATCATCGAGCTCGCCGTGGCGGGCCGCACGGTGAAGACGCTGATCCGGGAGATCCAGCGGCATCCGCTGCGCCCCGACATCATCCACGTGGATTTCTACGAGATCCACGC
>DATBCS010000256.1:0-2969 GCA_036270315.1 Gemmatimonadales bacterium | reverse complement strand
CCCCGCCTACTACGGGTCGGCGGACTTGTACCTCTGTCCCACGACGATCGCGTCCTTCGGCGTGACACTGCTCGAGGCGATGGCGTGTGGTGCCCCGATGATCGTGTCGGACAACTTGGGCTTCCGCTCGGTGATCGACGGGGGCCGGGAGGCCCTGCTCGTCCCCAAGGACGATCCGGCGGCGTGGGCCGAGGCGACCCTCGCGCTGCTTGCCGACCCGGAGCAGCGCGCCGCGATGGGACGCGCGGGGCGTGCCAAGGCCGCGCGCTTCGCCTGGCCGCGCATCGCGCGCCAGGAGCTGGCGGTCTACGAGCGCGTGCTCGGCGCGCGCGCCCAAGGCGAGAGCGTGACCGCCGCGACGAGATCCCTGACGGAACCGCGGTACGTCCGCGCCCCGAAGGAGACGTCCGTGATCGCGTCGACTAGCCGCTGACCGACGCGGGAAAACATCCAGCGCCGCAGGCGCGGGAAATCGTACAGCAGGCGGGCCAGCCCCCGCGCCACGCGTAACTCGAGGAGCAGGGGGCGCACGGCGGCCTGGTAGAGCGCCGCCGCCCGGGCCGCGTCGAGGCCGGCCTGCACGATCGCCTCGGCGGCGAGCGCGCCGCTGCGCGCCGCCGAGCTGATCCCCTCCCCGGTGACGGGATCGGCGAATCCTGCGGCATCTCCCACGACGAGCATCCGCTGCCCCCCGAGGCGGCCGCCCCGCGGCCGCACGGGAATCACGAAGCCGTGCCGCTCGGCGGCCCGGGGCGTGATCCCGAGTCCCTGGAGGTAGGCCGCGAGGCAGGCGTGCAGGTTCACCGGGCCACGCCGTGTCGACAGCACGCCCACGGAGAGATGGGCTGCCTTGGGGAAGACCCACGCGTAGCCATGGGGCACAATGCCGACATCGAAGCGCGGCGCGCGCGCATGGCGCTCGAACGTGGCGTCGTCCACCTGGATTTCATGCTCGAGCGCAGGGATCAGGCGGCGACGGTCCGGCCACCCAGCCCGCCGCGCCAGCTCGCCTGTCGCCCCGTCTGCGGCGATCACGAACGCGGCTGTCACGGAGCCGGCGTCGGTGTCCAGCCGAACATGCCGGTTCTCGGGCCGCACGTCGCGCACGCGGCACGGGGCGCGCAGCTCGGCACCCGCCGCCGCAGCTGTGGAGGTGAGCACGAAGTCCAACCGGTCCCGCATCGCCATCGATACGAAGGGGCTGGTACGCACCGCCGTGAAGTGGAGATCGGCGTCGAGCAGGTGCAACGCAGCGCTTGGGTAGCCGCGTTCCACCACGCTCTGGACCTCGCGCGGGAACAGCGCGAGCGCGCGCGGCACCAGGCCGCCGCCGCACGTCTTGTAGCGGGGGAGCCGCGCCTTCTCGAACAGGATGACCCGAAGCCCGTGCCGCGCCAGGGTGAGCGCGGCGGTCGCTCCGGCGGGTCCGGTCCCCACCACGGCGACGTCGAACGTCATGCCCTAAGTTATCTGTCGTGACCAGGCCCGCCCCACCCCTTGCGTCCATCGCCCTCGCCCTCGCCGTGCTGCTCGGGGCGGCGGCCTGCCGCGCGCAGCAGCCCGCCCAGGCACGGGCCACCGACATGGGAGCGATGGATTCGACCGACCGGCAGGCGAGCGGGGCGGCGCACGACGCCATGAGCGGCCCGATGGCGATGGACCCACACATGACGCTCACCCCGGTGGGCCCCGCGAGCGCCGCCGACTCTGCGCGCGCGGAGAGCTTGGTCGTCGCGCTGCGAGCCGCGCTCGGGCGCTACCGCGACGTGCGCGTCGCGGAGGCCGCGGGGTTCCGTCAGTTCCTCCCCGGCGTGAAGCAGCCGGTTTACCATTTCACGAACTGGCGCTGGGCGCTCGAAGAGATGTTCCGCTTCGACCCCGCCAAGCCGACCTCGCTGCTCTATCGCCAGGATAGCGCCGGCGGCTTCGTGCTGATCGGTGCGATGTACACGGCGCCCGCGCGCACGCCCCCGGCCGAGCTTGACCGGCGCATTCCGCTCTCCGTGGCCCGCTGGCACGAGCATGTGAACTGGTGCGTGCCGCCCAAGGGCGAGGCCGCGCGCTGGCGCGAGACGCGTGACGGCCGGCCCGTGTTCGGGCCGAAGTCGCCCGTCGCCACGGCGGCGGCGTGCGACGCGGTCGGCGGGCGGTTCCTGCCCCGCATCTTCGGCTGGATGGTGCACGTCTTGGCCTTCGAGAGCGACGATCGGCGGGTGATTTGGGGCGGGGAGCACCACCCCGGCTCGTGACGCGCGCCGCGGGGCCCGCGAGACTCGCCTCGTGACCGTGGACCCTCCCGGGCGACGGGCCGCGGCGCTCCGGCTCGGCCCGCTGGTGGCGGTGATGTTCTTCACCGTCTCCGGCGGGCCGTTCGGTTTGGAGGGGCTCGTCGGGTCGGTCGGCCCGGGGGTCGCTGTCCTCCTGCTGGTCGCCACTCCGCTGCTCTACAGTGTGCCCGAAGCGCTGCTCATCGGGGAGCTTGCGTCGATGCTCCCCGTCGAGGGCGGCTACTACCAGTGGGTGAAGCGCGCCTTCGGCCGCTTCTGGGGCTTCTGGAACGGCTGGCTCTCGTGGGTCTACTCGCTGGTCGACATGGCGATTTATCCCGTCCTGTTCATCCAGTACCTCCGCTTCTTCATGCCCGGGCTCGGGCGGCTCGAGGAATGGCTCGTCGCCCTGGCGTTGATCTGGGGGGCCGCTGCGCTCAACCTCCGGGGCACGCGAGTGGTAGGGACCGCCTCCGGGTGGTTCGTGGCCGCGGTGCTCGGGCCGTTCGCGGTCCTGGCGATCGGCGCGCTCGCGCGCTGGCTCACGACGTCCCCCCTCCCCGGCTTCCCGGTCACGCCCTTCCACGCGGGGGGCACGTCCTTTCTCGGCGCGCTCGGGATCGGGGTGTCGCAAAGCATTTGGAACTACAGCGGCTGGGACAACGCCTCGACGCTCGGTGGCGAGATCGAGCAGTCGTCGGC
>DATBCS010000255.1:0-7878 GCA_036270315.1 Gemmatimonadales bacterium | reverse complement strand
GTGGCGGGATCACTGGCCGCGCGAGACGGCGATGATGCGCGCGGCGGTCGGCTCGGCCCGCGCGACGGTGCACCCGAGTGCCCTGGCCGATGTGGCTCCGGTGCTGCAACGCATGGTCATCATCGGCGAAGACTCACGCTTCCGCAGCCATCACGGCATCGACCCCGAGGAGATCGCCGATGCCCTCGGCCGGGACCGCACGACCGGTGTCTGGCCCACCGTCGCCGCCCTGTGGCGGCGGCGTCACGAGCTGCGCGGCGCGAGCACGATCACGCAGCAGCTCGCGAAGAACCTCTATCTCTCCGCCTCCCGCAGTCCCCTGCGCAAGGTGAAGGAAGCGGTCACGGCACTACGGCTCGAGCTGGCGCTCCCGAAGGACCGCATCCTCGAGTTGTACCTCGCCGTGGTGGAATGGGGGCCCGGCGTGTGGGGCGCCGAGGCGGCGAGCCAGGTCTACTTCGGCGTCCCGGCTTCACGTCTCGACGAGGTGCAGGCGGCGACGCTCGCCGCCACGCTGCCTCAGCCGCTGAGCGCGAACCCCGGCCTGCGGCCGGAGCGCCTTGTGGCGCGCCGGGATCTCATCTGGGCGCGCTACCACGGCGTGGCGGTGGCGATCCCGCCGGAAGAGGAGGTCGACTCGGTGGCGGGCAGGCCGGAGCGCTCGCCGTCCGTCGATTCGAGCGCCGGCGGGCGCCCGCCGCTCGACACGGCGCCGCCCGAGTCGCTGCGCGCCCGTCCCGACAGCCGCTAGTCGACGAGGCGCAAGGGCATGACCAGCGCCATGTAGCTCGCCGGGTCATCCCAGCCCACGGGCTCCACTGTCGCCGCGCGCTCGGGCGCCTTCAACGTGAAGCGCACCTCGTCGGTGGGCATGAACTTGAGGATCTCCAGGAGGTATTGCGCGTTGAACCCAATCTCGAGCGGCTCGCCCTCGTAGGTTACGGCGAGCTCGTCCTGCGCCTCGCCCAGGTCCGGGGTCTGCACCGAGAACTTGACCGCGCCCCCCGAGAACGCCAGCCGGATGCGGTGGGTCTGGTCGCTCGCCACGACGCTCATGCGGCGCAGCGCCGCAGCCATTGCGGCCTTATCGACTGTGGCCGCCTTGTCGTTCTCGCGCGGGATCACCTGCTCGTAATTCGGGTAGGGCCCCTCGATAAGGCGCGAGAAGAGCAGTGTGCCGGCGGTGCGGAAGCCGATGTGATTGTCGCTCTTGGCGACTTCGATCGCCGCATCCGCGGCGAACAGGCGGCGGATCTGCTCCAGCGCCTTGGGCGGCACGATCAGATCGGCGGTCGACCCGCCCTGCGCCGGGACGTCCATCTTGGCGAGGCGGTGCCCGTTGGTCGCCACCATCCGCATCCGGTCGGGCCGGAGCTCCCACAGTACGCCGTTCAGGATCGGCCGGCTTTCCTCGGTGGACGCGGCAAACGCCACGTGGCCCACGAGTTTGTGGACCACACCGGCGGTGGCCTGCCAGGCGGCGTCGAACTTCACGGCCGGGAACGAGGGGAATTCCTCCCGCGGCAACCCCAACAGTTTGAACTTGGACCGGCCGCACTCGATCCCCATGCGGGACTCGCCAGCGGCCGTGAACCGCACGGGCCCCGATGGCAGCTCGCGCGCGATGTCCACCAGCTTCTTCGCCGGCAGGGTCACGGCCCCTTCCGCATCGACGTCCGCCGGCACCGTGGTGCTCACGGCGATGTCGAGATCCGTGCCCGACAGCCGGAGGCCCGACTTCGTGGCCTCGACGAGGACGTTCGCGAGGACCGGCAGCGTCGTCTTGGCAGGGATGGCCGCCGCCACGGCACCCAGGCCTTCCTGTAGCTGCTCTCGCGTAATGGTGAACTTCATCCGCAGCCTTGTCGCCTCAGTGGACGTGGAGTACAGAATCTACTGCTGTAATAGATAGAAAGACTAGCAGTAGTAGTAGAGCGCGGGGAAATGTGGGGCGGTCCTCCTAACCGCTGCCCGCTAGCCAGCGCTGCCGTCGCGGTGGCGGTGTGGGGGCGGTGTGGGGACTGTGGGTATCTGCCGACTTCCCCACGGCCGCGCTCCCTTCCCACACCCCCCCACACCACCCCTTCCCACATGTGGGCTAGAGTGCGGACAACTCCTGGCGGGCCATCTCGACGCGCTCCTTGAACGTCCGGTCCCGCACCATCTGGCGCTCGACTTTGTCGACGGAATGAATCACGGTCGAGTGATCGCGCCCGCCGAACGCCTGACCGATCTCGACCAGTTGCATCCCCAACATGTCCCGCGCCAGGTACATGGCGATCTGGCGCGGGACGGTGAGCGTCTTGGTGCGCGCCTTGGACCGCAGGCCCTCCGGCGTGACACCCCAGCGGCGCGCCACGACCTCCTGCACGCGGTCGATGCTCGGGGTGGGTTGCGCGTAGCTCCCGCCGTCCTCGCCCTGTCGGATCTTGTCCGAGAGGGCCTCACGAGCCAGCTCGATCGTCACCTCGCGGTTCTTGAGCGACGCGAAGAGCAGCAGTTTGATGATGCAGCCTTCCAGCTCCCGAACGCTCGAGCGCACGTGTTCCGCGATGAAGCGCAACACGTCGTCGGGGATGGTGAGCTCGAGGTGGTCCTGCTCCGCCTTCTTGCGGAGGATCGCGATGCGGTGCTCCAGGTCCGGGTGGCCGATGTCGGCCACGAGGCCCCACTCGAACCGGGAGATCAGCCGATCCTCGAGTCCCGGGATCTCCTTCGGCGGCCGGTCGGAGGTGAGCACGATCTGCTTGTGCGCCTCGAACAGCGCGTTGAAGGTGTGAAAGAACTCCTCCTGCGTCATTTCCTTGCCTTCGAGGAAATGCACGTCGTCGACGAGGAACAGGTCCAGGTCGTTGCGGTAGCGCCGCCGGAACTCCGGCATCGTCCGGGCGTGGATCGACTCGATCACCTCGTTGATGAACTGCTCGGCGCCGAAATAGTGCACGCGCGTGCCCGGATACTTCTGCAGCACCGCGTGGGCGACGGCCTGCATGAGATGGGTCTTGCCGAGTCCCGTGGCCCCGTAAATGAAGAGCGGGTTGTAGGTCTTCCCGGGGGCCTCGGCCACGGCGTGCGCCGCGGCGGCCGCGAGCTCGTTCGACTTGCCGATCACGAACGTCTGGAAGGTGTATCGCTCGTTCAGCGGCGTGGTGATGGCGGCCGCCTTGTCGACCGCCGCAGGCTCGCGCGGCGCGACAAAGAAGTCCATCTGGGGCCGTTGTTGGCGATCTTCCTGCACGCGGAACACGACCGCCGTGGGCCGTCCGAACACCCGCTCCGCGGCGCGCGCCAGAACCCCTGCGTGCTTCGACTCGTTCCACTCGACCGCGAACTGATCGGGCGCGCCGAGGATCAGGCGGCCGTCGTCGAGCGCGATCGGGACCGCGGGCTCGAGCCAGGTTCGCACCGTGGCATCGGGGAGTTCGCGCCGCGCCTCGTCCAGCAGGCGCTTCCAAGCGTCTTTAGTAGACTGCTCCATCCGCGAGTGACGAAAGGTGGGACGTCCAGCAAGGGCGGCCCGAAACTACGACTGCCATGTGGAAAAGTCAACCTTGACCGGCGCGGAGAACTCGGTGTAGGTTTCTCGCCTCTCGCGAGGAATCATCGATGGGTCCGACGTATCGCCCGCGCAATCGGCGGCGCATCAACAAGCATGGATTTCGGGCGCGGATGAAAGATGTGTGGGGCCGCGCCGTCCTGTCCCGCCGGCGGAAGAAGGGGCGCAAGCGCCTCACCGTCCGCCTCCCGTCCAAGCACCGGAGTCGGTAAACGGGAGAGCGGTTCCCGCGCCGCGCGCGCCTCGCCGGCGGCGCGGACCTCCTGGCCTGCTGGGATCAAGGTCGCCACGTGCGCACGCAGCATCTCGAGTTGGCGTGGCGCCGGAATCGCGCCGGGCACCCGCGCACGGGACTCATCGTGCCCCGCTACCAATTCACCGCCGTGGCGCGCAATCGGCTCCGCCGCCGCTTGCGAGAGATTCTGCGCCGCGACGCGCTCGCGTCGCTCGCCGCCGTCGATCTCGTGGTGCGTGCCCACCGCGCGGCCTACGCCGCCCCGTTCGCCGTGCTGCGCGCCGACCTGGTGGCCGGCGTGAGTCGCGTCGCATGACCCTCCACCACTGGCCGCGCCGCGCCGTCATGGCGCTGATCCGCGTCTACCAGATGACGCTGTCGCATCTGGTCGTGACGCAGTGTCGCTTCGTGCCGTCGTGCTCGCAGTACACGTCCGAGGCGGTGGACCGCTACGGCGCGCTGCGCGGGTCGTGGCTCGGCGTGAAACGCATCCTGCGCTGCCACCCGCTGCATCGGGGTGGCTACGATCCGGTGCCCTGAGAGCGAATCGTGGAACGACGCGTCGTTGTTGCCATCGTCCTGATGCTCATCGTGGCTGTCCTGCCGAGCATCCTCTTCCCCCCGAAGAAACCGGTGGGGCGCCCCGCCGCTCGGGGGCCCGGCGACACGGCGGCGGGCCGGCGCGCCTTGCCCCCGGTCGCCGAGTCCGGCGCCGCGCTCCCGCCGCCGCGGCCCCGCGGCGCCAGGGCTGCACTCCCCGTGGCGGCGCCGGCCGACACGGTGTGGGTCACCTCGCCCCTGTACCGCCTCGGGTTCAGTACGCGGGGCGGCACCCTGGTGCGGGCCGAGCTGTCGGGATATCGCTCGTTCGCGTCGGGGGACTCGGGCCGCCCGGTCCAGCTCGTGCGGGACGGGACTCCCCTGTTCGGGACGACCCGGGCCACACCGGGGGACACGACGGTGCTCGCGGCGTGGGACTTGAGCCCCAGCGCGCGCGCGGTGTTGGTCGGCCAAGACACGGCCACGCTTGCGTTTACGGGGGAGTACCAGGGGGCGCAGCTGACGCTCACGTATCGCTTCTTGCCGGGCGAGTACCGCTTCCAGGTGCGGGGTCAGCTCGCCGGGTTCGCGCCCGGCGGCGCCACGCTCCTCGTCGGGCTGGGCGACGGGATCCGCGCGGTCGAGGCCGACTCGCTGGACGATTTCCGCCAGTACGCCGTCGTCACCAAGGCGGCGAAGACGCAGAGCACCGCGTTCCAGTCGCTCAAGCCGGGCGAGCGCAAGGTGCTGGACGGGCCGTTCGAGTGGGCGGGGATGAAGTCCAAGTATTTTTTCGTCGCGGCGCTCGCCATCGAGGAGAACGCGCCGCGGTTCGGCGGCGGCATCGCCGTCGGGGAGCCGCGGACCGTGACCACGTCCTCCCTGTGGGGCAAGTCCGACGTCGCGACGCGCACGGCGCTCACGCTCACGCTGCCCGTGCCGCCCGCGGGCGAGTTCCGCTACGACGTGTACCCGGGCCCGCTCGAGTACCGCCAGCTAGCGCGCCTCGGCCACGATCTCGACGACGCCAATCCGTACGGAGGAATCCTGCGGCCGCTCATCCAACCCGTGTCCGTGTGGGTGATGAACGTCCTCATCTGGATGCACGACCGGCTCTCCATCCCCTACGGATGGGTGCTGGTGGTGTTCGGCATTATGGTGCGGGTGTTGTTGTGGCCGCTCAACCAAAAGGCGATGGAATCGAGCGTCCGGATGCAGGCCGTCGCGCCGCTCATCAAGCAGGCGCAGGACCGCTACAAGAACGACCCGCAACGGGCGCAGCAGGAGGTGCTCAAGATCTACAAGGAGCACCACGTGAACCCGGTCGGCGGGTGCCTCCCGATGCTGCTGCCGATCCCGGTGCTGTTCGCGCTGTTCTTCGTGTTCCAGAACACGATCGCGTTCCGGGGCGTCCCGTTCCTGTGGCTCCCCGACCTGTCGCGCGCCGACCCGTACTACATCCTGCCGCTCATCCTCGGCGTGTCGATGTTCGCCGTGTCGAAGGTGGGGCAGATGGGCGTGCCGCCTAACCCCCAGGCGAAGACGATGCTGTATTTCATGCCCGCGTTCATGACGCTCCTGTTTCTGCGGTTCGCGTCGGGGCTGAACCTGTACTACGCGGTCCAGAACGTGGTGAGCCTGCCGCAGCAGTACCTGATCGCGATGCGCCGCGTGCGGCAGCAGGGGAAGCGCACCTAGCAGGAGCGCGCGCGGCCGGGTGTTGAGCGATCCCATCGTCGCGCTCGCGACGCCGCCCGGCCGCTCCGCGCTCGCGCTGATCCGTCTGTCGGGGCGCGGCGCGTTCGACGTCGCCGCCCGCGCGCTGCGCCCGTTTCACCCTGCCCCGCCCCGCACCGTTCGCCGGGTGCGCCTGGTGCATCCCGCCACGGGCCAGCTGGTCGACGACGCCCTCGCCGCCTGTTTTACCGCCCCCCGCACGTACACCGGCGACGACCTGGTCGAGATCTCGACGCATGGCGGGCTGCTCGTGCCGGCCGCCGCGGTCGTGGCGCTCGTGGCGGCGGGGGCGCGGCCAGCGGCGCCCGGGGAGTTCACGCGCCGCGCGGTCCTCAACGGCAAGCTGGATCTGCTCCAGGCAGAGGCCACGGCCGACTTGATCGACGCGGGGTCGCCGGCCCAGGCCCACCGCGCGCTCGCCCAGCTCGACCGCGGCCTGTCGGCGCGGCTCGAGGCGTTGCGCGCCGCGCTGCTCGAGCTCGAGGCCTTGCTGGCTTATGAGATCGATTTTCCCGAGGAGGACGCAGGCCCCGTGGCCCCGGCGCGGATCGTGGACGCCTGGCGAGCCGCCCGCGACCAGCTGGTCGCGTTGCTCGGGACGGCGCCGGAGGGCGAGCGGCTGCGCGAGGGCGCGCTCGTCGTGATCGCCGGCCCCCCGAACGCGGGCAAGTCCTCGCTCTTCAACGCGCTGCTCGGCACGGAGCGCGCGATCGTCACCGAGCTGCCCGGGACGACGCGCGACGCGATCGAGGCCCACACGGTGCTCGAGGGGTTCCCGTTCCGGCTCACCGACACGGCGGGCCTGCGCGCCAGCGGCGACCGCGTCGAGCGCCTCGGCATCGAAGTGTCGCGCCACTACCTCGCCCGGGCCGACTTGATTCTGTTTTGCGAAGAGGCGGCGAGCGGGGTGGCGAGCGGGGCGGCGGAGTTCCTGGCGGAGTGTCGGGCGCCCGTGGTGCGCGTCGCGACGAAGCTCGACCTGGCCGACGGCGCGAGCGGCGACTCGCGCGAGCGGCTGGCCGTCTCGGTCGTGACGGGCCGCGGGATTGCCGAGCTGCGCCGGCGGCTCGCGCAGGAAGCGTTCGGCCGGCTGTTGAGTCTCGGGGACGTGGAGCCCGTGGTGACCCGGGCGCGTCACCGCCTGGCGCTGGAGCGCGCGCTCGCCGAGACCGAGGCGTTTCACGCGGCGCGCGCAGCGGGCGTCGATACCGCCGCGGCCGCGACCCATCTGCGCGTCGCCGTCGGGGCGCTGGACGTGTTGATCGGCGTCGTGACCCCGGACGACGTGCTGGCCCGCGTGTTCGCGAGCTTCTGCGTGGGGAAGTGAGCGCGCGACGCCCCCGGCGCGGTTGCCGGGCGTCTCGAGGGGCGCTAGCTTAGGGCCGGTGACGAGGGGCGGCGGCCGCGTGCGCGAGACCGCCGCCCTGCCATTTTCCGCCGCCCCAGAGGACGCGACCCGCCGATGGACGTCCCCGCCGCTCCGGCCCGCCCGACCACCGTGGCCCCCGCCATGCGATCGCCCGAGCGCTGGCTCGCCATCCTGCGGATCGCCGTGGGGCTGTGGTTCGCGAAGGCGCTCGTCACCAAGCTGAGCGTCACGCTGGCGTGGGGCTTCCTCCCGGTGCCCACCGCCTCGGACCGCTGGCTCCACGCGATGCCGAGCCTCGTCGCCAAGTACGCCGAGGGCAATCCCATCGGCTTCTTCAAGGATTTCCTGCTGCACACCGTCGTGCCCCACAGCACCCTGTTCGCGCAGCTGACGGCCTTCGGGGAGGCGGCGGTGGGCCTGGGGCTCGTGTTCGGCTGCCTG
>DATBCS010000254.1:0-5552 GCA_036270315.1 Gemmatimonadales bacterium | reverse complement strand
CTCCTCACCGGCCTCGACGCCGAAGTCGCAGCCCTCCGGCGCGACAATGCCAGACCGGAGCACCACTTCTTCTACCAGTTCAAGTCGCTCACCCTGTACGGGTACTACACATCGGAAATCGGGGCGGCCGAGACGCACTACCAAACCATCCCCGGCTCCTACGACGCGTGCGTGGAGCTCTCATGACCCCGCCGATCTTCGACGCCATCGTGGTAGGCTCGGGTATCTCGGGCGGCTGGGCCGCCAAGGAGTTGTGCGAGCGGGGTCTCAAGACCCTGGTGCTCGAGGCCGGCCGGCCGATCGACCCGGCTCGGGATTATGTCGAGCACGTCCCGCCGTGGGAGGTGCGGTTCCGCGGGAAGGGTGACCGCAGGGCGCTCGAACGCGACCATCCGATCCAGCAGCACTGCTACGCGTGCGACGAGTGGAGTAGCAAGTTCTTCGTCAAGGACAGCGAGCATCCCTACGTCACGGACCCCGACAAGCCATTCCACTGGATCCGCGGCCGGCAGGTGGGGGGGCGCTCCATCATGTGGGGCCGGCAGGTGTATCGCTGGAGCGACCTCGACTTCGGGGCCAATGCGAAAGACGGCTTCGGAGTCGACTGGCCGATCCGCTACGCCGACATCGCGCCGTGGTACACGCATGTGGAGGAGACCATCGGGGTCAGTGGGGAGTCGCTCGGGTTGCCCCAGCTCCCCGATGGCGCGTTCCTGCCGCCCATGGCGCTAAACTGCGCGGAGCGGGTCGTGCAGGAGGGGGTGGCGAAGCACTTCGGCCCCGAGCGGGTGTTGACGATCGGCCGCTGCGCCGTCCTCACCGTGCCGCACGGCGGCCGCGCCGCGTGCCACTACTGCGGCCCGTGCGAGCGGGGCTGCATCACCCGTTCCTACTTCAACTCGATCGGCGTCACGCTCCCCTTGGCCCAGGCGACCGGTCGGCTCACGCTGCGGCCCTACAGCGTGGTCCACAGCGTCATGTATGATGAAGGCACAGATCGGGCGGTGGGCGTGCGCGTGATCGACGCTCAGACCCGCGAGGCCCTCGAGTTCCGGGCCCGGATCATCTTCCTGTGCGCTTCCACGCTCGAGTCGACGCGAATCCTCCTCAACTCCAAGACCGCGCGCTTTGCGACGGGCCTCGCCAACTCGAGCGGCGAGCTCGGGCGCAACCTCATGGACCACTGTATGGGCGGGGGGGCGCGCGCGACGATCCCGGGCCTGGAACACCGCGCGGTCCACGGCCGGCGCCCCAACGGCATCTACATGCCGCGGTTCCGCAACGTGACGCGCGCCCATCCCGAGTTCCTGCGCGGGTACGGCTTCCAGGGCGGCGGGGGCCCGAGCGGGTGGGACCGCGGGGAGACGTCGCCCGGGTTTGGCGCGGAGTTCAAGCACGCGCTGCGCGCGCCCGGGCCGTGGCACTTCGCGCTGTACGGGTTCGGCGAATGCCTCCCGCGGCCCACCAACTACGTGGAACTGGACCCCGCGCGGACGGACGCCTGGGGCGTGCCGGCGCTGCGCATCCACTGTCAGTGGAGTGATAATGAACGCCAGCTGCTCCGCGACATGGCGGTCACCGCGGCGGAGATGCTGGAGGCGGCGGGGGCGACGGACGTGGAGCCGTACGTCGACAACAACCCCCCAGGGCTCACAATCCATGAGATGGGGACGGCACGCATGGGACGCGACCCGAAGACCTCGGTGGTGAACGAGCACAATCAGTGTCACGACGTCAAGAACGTGTTCGTGACCGACGGCGCCTGCATGGCGTCCTCGGCGTGCCAGAACCCTTCCATCACGTACATGGCGTTGACGGCGCGGGCAGCGGCCTACGCCGTCGATGCGATGAAGCGGCGGGAGCTCTAATGGACCGCCGCGCCTTCGTCGCGACGACCGCGACCGTCTGCGCCGGCGTCTGGCGCCCCGCGCCCCGCGCCCGCCGCCACATCGAGCGCATCGGGCTGCAGCTCTACACCGTACGGCATGAGATGGAACGCGACTTTGAGGGCACGCTCGCCCGGGTAGCGACCACGGGCTACCGCGAGGTCGAGTTCGCCGGGTATTTCGGGCGGACCCCGAAGGACGTGCGTGCCCTGCTCGACCACCACGGCCTGGCCTCGCCGTCGGCGCACGTATCGGTCGACACGCTTGCCCCGGACGCGTGGCACGTCGCGCTCGAGACCGCCAACGCGATCGGGCACCGCTATCTCGTCCTCGCGTGGATTCCCGTCGAGCAACGCCGCACGCTCGACGACTACAAGCGCGTCGCGGAGCGGTTCAACCAGGCCGCGGCGACGGCGCGCGCGGCAGGGATCCAGTTCGCGTATCACAACCACGACTTCGAGTTCGCCACGGTCGACGGCCAGCTCCCCTACGACGTGCTGCTCGCGGCCACCGATCCCAAGCTCGTGCAGCTCGAGATCGACCTGTACTGGATCGTCAAGGGTGGCCAGGATCCGACCCATTACTTCGAGCGTTGGCCCGGCCGGGTCCCGCTCGTGCACGTGAAGGACTCCGCCGGTCCCCCGGACAACCGCATAACGGAGGTCGGGAAGGGGACGATCGATTTCCGGAAGATTTTCGCGCACCCGGCTGCCCGGATTGAGCACTACTTCGTCGAACACGACCAGCCGGCGGACGCCTTCGCCTCGATTCGCACGAGCTACGACTACCTGAAGCAACTCGCCTTCTGATGCCCACCCGACGCGACCTGCTGGCCGCGTCGGGTGCGCTCGCCCTGTCGCACGCCGCCGCCTGGGCCCAGGGGGAGGAGACGGCCCGCGCTCAGGGGCCGCCCCGTCCGGGGGGCGCGCCGGGACGCCTCAAGCAGGCGGTGTGCCGCTGGCCCTTCGAACGGATCCCGTTCCCCGAGTTTTGCCGGGCCGCCGCTGGCATGGGTTTGGCCGCGATCGATTTGCTCGGCCCCGAGTACTGGCCGCAGATGCACGAGTACGGTCTGGTGTGCTCGATGGGATACGCCGCGATCCGCCCCGATTTCATCGCCGTCGGCTTCAACGACCGCTCCAACCATGCGATGCTCTGGCGCGAACTCGAGACGGCCCTGCCGCTCGCCGCCCGGCACGGCGTGCCGAACGTGATCGGGATGTTCGGGAACCGGCGCGGCCGGAGCGACGCCGAGGCCATCGACAACTGCGTCGCCGGGCTGCGCCGCATCGCGCCGCTCGCCGAGGCGCAGGGCGTGACGCTCTGTCTCGAGCTGCTGAACAGCAAGGTGGACCACCCCGACTACCAAGGCGACCACACGGCGTTCGGCCTGGCGGTAGTTCGGGCGGTCGGCTCGCTTCGGGTCAAGCTGTTGTACGACATCTATCACATGCAGATCATGGAAGGCGACGTCATCCGCACCATCCGCGACGCGCATGAGCACTTGGCGCATTTCCACACGGGCGGCGTCCCCGGCCGCCACGAGCTTGACGGCACCCAAGAACTGCAATACGGGGCGATCGCCGCGGCGATCGCGGCCACCGGCTTTACGGGCTACATGGCGCACGAGTTCGTCCCGACGGGCGACCCGCTCGGCGCCTTGCGCGACGCGGTCCGCACTTGCGCCGTGTGAGCGCGCTGGCGAGCGGCGCGGGCGCGCGATAGCTTCGGCGCACCCCGGATCGGAGCGAGCCCCCCTATGCACGTGCTCGGGCAACAGCGCACTTATGATGTGTGCATCGTCGGTTCCGGCGCCGGTGGCGGCATGGCCGCCTACGTGCTCACCCAGGCCGGGGCCGACGTGATCGTGCTCGAGGCCGGCGGGCCGTGGGACAATGCCAAAGACTCGGCCATGCTCACCTGGCCCTACCAGTCGCCGCGCCGGGGGAGGTCGACGCGGGAGCGCCCGTTCGGCGAGTTCGACGCCTGCATCGGGGGCTGGGATATCGAGGGCGAGCCCTTCACCAGGGCGCCCGGGACCGAGTTTAACTGGTGGCGGGCCCGCATGGTGGGTGGCCGCATGAACCACTGGGGCCGGATCTCGCTGCGCTTCGGGCCCTACGACTTCACGCGGAAGCGCCGCGACGGTCTGGGCGACGACTGGCCCATCGCCTACGAGGACGTAGCGCCGTATTACGACCGCGTCGACCGGCTGATCGGGGTGTTCGGATCGAAGGAGGGCCTCCCGAACGAGCCCGACGGCGTCTTCCTGCCGCCCCCCAAGCCCCGGTGTCACGAACTGCTCGTAAAACAGGCGGCCGACAAGCTGCACATCACTTGCATCCCGTCGCGGCTTTCGATTCTCACCCGACCGCTCAACGGGCGCGCCGCCTGCCACTACTGCGGCCAATGCAACCGCGGCTGCAAAATGAACGCGAACTTCACCTCCACCAACGTGCTGATCGCCCCAGCGCTCGCCACGGGGAAGCTGACGCTCGTGACGAACGCCATGGCCCGGGAGGTGACGCAGGACAAGAGCGGGCGCGCGAGCGGCGTCGCGTACATCGACAAGCTGACCGGGAGCGACCGGCACGTGCGCGCCCGCGTCGTGGTCCTGGCCGCCAGCGCGTTTGAGTCCGCCCGGCTGCTGCTCAACTCGCGCTCGCCGCTGTTCCCGAACGGACTCGCCAACTCGAGCGGCGTGGTGGGCAAATACGTCACAGACACGACCGGCACGGACGTCGGCGGGTTCATCCCGCGGATGATGGATCACGTGCCCCACAACCACGACGGTGTGGGCGGCATGCACCTGTACATGCCGTGGTGGCTGGACAACAAGACGCTCGACTTCCCGCGGGGCTATCACATCGAGATGTGGGGCGGCGCGCACCTGCCGGAGTACGGGGCGCTGGGTGGGATTCACCACTACCCCTCGGGCGGTGGCTATGGCAGGCAGCTCAAGGACGACTATCGCCGCTACTACGGCGCGACAGTGGGCTTCTCGGGGCGCGGGGAAATGATCCCCAACGATGACAGCTACTGCGAGATCGACCCGCACACCGTGGACCGGTGGGGCATCCCGGTGCTGCGATTCCATTGGAAGTGGTCGGACCACGAGTACAAGCAGGTGAAGCACATGCAGGAGACGTTCCGCGCGCTCATCGCCGAGCTGGGGGGCGAGGCGTTCTCCCCCATGCCCACCGCTGAGCAGGGCTACGGCATCGCCGCGGGCGGGACCATCATCCACGAGCTCGGCGGCACGCGCATGGGCGCCGACCCCAAGACCTCGGTGGTGAATGGCTCGTGCCAGGCGCACGACTGCAAGAACGTGTTCGTGACGGACGGCGGGCCCTTCGTGTCGCAGGCAGACAAGAACCCCACGTGGACCATCCTCGCCCTCGCGATGCGCACCAGCGACCACATCGCCGACCAGATGAAGAAAGGAGCCTTGTGATGCAGCGTCGCGCCGCGGTGCACCTCCTCGCCGTCGCCCCGCTCGCCGCGGCGTTCCGCTGGACGCCGGAGTCGGTGCGCGAGGCCTCCGTCCGGGCGCGCGCCGCCTTGGCGCGCGGGGTTCCCTACGACCCGCAGCACTTCACCGCGCACGAATGGGACACGGTGCGCCTGCTCGTCGACCTCATCCTGCCGAAAGACGAGCGCTCGGGG
>DATBCS010000253.1:0-6337 GCA_036270315.1 Gemmatimonadales bacterium | reverse complement strand
GCGAGCGGCAGGGCCCAGGGGAGGCTGACGAGGCACACGATCAGGTTCCCCCATACCGCGGCGCCCGCCACCGGGCCATGGTCGCCCCCGCCGGCGCGCGCTAACCACCGGTATCCCGTCACCGTGAGCGCCCACGCCAGGGCGCTGCCCGCGGCGAGCACGTTGCCGAGGATGGGATTCGGCGCCGTAGCGAAGCGGCGCCCTCCCCCGACGAACAAGAGCGTGAGGCCTGCGGCGAGCACGCCCAGAAACGTCAGGTCGCGCCGCGTCACGCGCTCGCGCAACAGCCACGGGGCGAGGACGACCACGAAGCAGGGGTTGGTCGCCTGCAGAAACACGACGTTGGCCGCCGTAGTGAGCTTGTTCGCGAGCACGAACAAGAGCCCGGCCACGGCATATGCCAGCCCCACGAGCCCGACCCGCCAGCTCCACGGCCGCCGAGCCGCGGGAATGAGGAGCAGAATCGTGACCATGGCGACGAGCCCCCGACACGCCGCGACCTGCCAACCCCCAAAGCGACTCCACTTGATCGCCGCGCCCGCGGTGGAGAAACACAGCGCCGCCAGCACGAGCTGGACACGCGGCCTCATCGTGCGGGCACGCCGCGGCGCGGGGTGGCGCGGGCGAGCCGTGGAACGTCAGTGCTCATGGCACATGCTCGCGGAGCCACGCGCGCGCCAGGTCCACGATGTCGCGATGCTCGACGTCCGCCAGCGCGTTCAGGCGCCGCATCTCGGCCGCCGTGATCTTGCCCTCGAGCGGCGCCAGCGCCGCGCCGAGTTCGGGGTGCGCCAGCAGCGTCTGCGCCCGCAGCACGGGAGCGGCCTCGTAGGGCGGGAAGTAGTGGCGGTCGTCCTCCAGGGCGACGAGACCGAGGGCCGCGATTTGACCGTCGGTCGAGTTGCCGGCGATCACGTCCACGCGACCGTCGGCGAGCGCGCGGTAGGTGAGCCCGAGGTCCATCGCCGTAGGCGGCGTGGCGAAGTGCAGGCCGTAGCGCTGTGCCAGGCCCGCGAACCCGTCGGCGCGTTCAAGAAACTCGTAGCCGAAGCCCGCCCGCCAATGCGGGGCGACCGCCGCGAGGTCCGAAAGCCGCCGCAGCGGGTGTCGCTCGGCGTCGACCCGTCGCACCAGGATGGCAAACGTGTTGTCGAACCCGAAGGGTCCGAGCCAGCGCAGCTGGAATCGCGTCAGATACTCGCCCACCACCCGACGCCGTACCTCCGCGGGGTCGGTGATCGCGCCGTGCCCGAGCACCGCCGTGTACGCCGTGCCGCTGTACTCGGGGTACAGGTCGATCTGCCCTGCCGTGATCGCCGCATGGCACACGAAGGTGCCACCCAGGTGGAAGCGCCGCTCCACCCGGAGGGCCGTGCGGCGCTCGATCTGCTGCGCCACGATCTCGCCCAGCAGGTCCGACTCGGTGAAGTTCTTCGAGCCGACCACGACCCGGTCGCCGCGCCCGCACCCGGTGGCCAGGAGGGCGGCCGCGAGCCAGGGGCCCGCCCACCCCGCGAGCCCGGGCCGCCCCGTCAGCGCGCGCGCCACGCGAACCGCCGCTCGGCGAACCCCAGGAGGCCGTCCGCCGCGAGCGCCATCAGTGCCGCGGGCAGCGCACCCGCGAGGATCAGCGTGTCGTTCACCATCGCGACGCCCCGGAAGATGTAGACCCCGAGTCCCCCAGCGCCGATCGCCGCGGCGATCGTGGCGGTCCCGACGCTTACCACCGTGGCGACCCGCACCCCGGCGAGGATGACGCCCAAGCCGAGCGGCAGCTCCACGAGCTTCAGGAGCTGCCAGTCGGTCATGCCCATCCCCCGGCCCGCCTCACGGACCGCGTCGTCGACGCTGGTGATCCCCACGTACGTGTTCCGGACGATCGGCAGCAGGGCGTACACCACAAGGGCCACAATCGCCGTGGTGGCCCCGATCCCGCCGATGAAGGGCAGCGGGATCAAGAACCCGAAGAGCGCGAGGCTCGGCACCGTTTGAAACACGTTGGCGAGCCCAAGCACGGGGCCGCGCCACGCTGGACGGCGCGTCACCCAGATGCCGAGCGGGACGCCGATGACGATCGCGATGCCCGTCGACAGCG
The DNA here is from genome assembly GCA_036270315.1 of Gemmatimonadales bacterium. Lineage (GTDB taxonomy): Bacteria > Gemmatimonadota > Gemmatimonadetes > Gemmatimonadales > GWC2-71-9 > AG41. The sequence goes on along the minus strand of DATBCS010000253.1, from coordinate 4,242 downwards.
CGACGAGGTAGAGATGCTGGCCCACGAGCCCAAGGACTTCCTGGGCGTTGCGACCGTAGAAGGCGACGAGTCTCATGCCACCGCGAGGAACGCCCGGCTTTCGGGATGGTCCGACCGGCGGAACTCCTCCGGCGTGCCGAGGAACACCAGCCGTCCCTCGTGCATCACGCCGATCCGCGTGCCCAGCAGCAGCCCCTCGCGAACGTCATGGGTCACGAAGACCAAACCCTTGTCGAGTCGGCCTTTGAGGGATTGAAACTCCCGTTGCAACTCGGCCCGAGTGACGGGATCCAGCGCGCCGAACGGCTCATCGAGCAGCAGCAGTGGCGGGTCGGCCGCGAGGGCGCGCGCCACCCCCACCCGCTGGCGCTGCCCGCCGGACAGCTCGTGCGGATAGCGCGAGGCGAACCGGTCGGGGTCGAGCCCGACGAGCACTAACAGCTCGCGCACCCGGCTCGCAATCCGGGCCGGCGGCCAGCGCTCCAGCCGCGGCACGAGCCCGACGTTCGCGGTCACGGTGAAATGGGGGAACAGTCCGATCTCCTGAATCACGTAGCCGATGCGGCGACGCAGCCGGGTCGCGGGAACGTCCGCCGCCCGCTCGCCTGCCACGACCACGTCGCCGGTCGTGGGCTCGAGCAGCCGGTTGATGAGCTTCAACGTCGTGGTCTTCCCCGACCCGCTCCGGCCGAGTAGCACGAGCGTTTCCCCGGCGTTCACCGTGAACGTCAGGTCCCCGACGAGGGACCGGCCGCCGGCCGCCGCCCGGAGCGACGGCAGGTGATAGCCCAGGCCCCGCACCTCGAGCGCGGGCGTCACGCGGGAGAGGCGAGCACCATCAACAGGCCGAGGTCGTCGCTGCGGGCTTGCCAGCGCACGGCGAGCCCGGCGTCCGCGAGAATCCGGACGAAGGTGTCCGCCGCGTACTTGTAGGAGTGGCTCATCTCAAGCCGCTCGCCGCGCGCGAGATGGAGCGTCTCGCCACCGAGCTCAGCCTCAAGGTCCCGGCTGGCGCGAAAATGCTTCGGGATGACGTGAAGACCGGGGAGACGCGGATCGTCCTTCGCCTCGAACACGAGCTCGCCGTCCATGTCGTGGATCCCGACGGCGTGGAGCGGCGCCCAGGCGAAGCGGCGGTTCAACGGGTTGTCGTACCCGGCGACGGTCGCGGCGCCGGCATAGATCTCCCCATCGACGACCAGCGCGTCACCGGGGCGGACGAGCCCGGCAAGCCGGCGAGCCTCAGCTACCGGGTCGAACGCACCGAGCGTATTGCCGATGAGGAGCACGAGGCGCGGCGGCGTCTCGGGGTCCGGCGCGAGCGCCGTCAGGTGCTCGGAGTTCGTGATATCGGCCTTGATCCCCTGCGCCGGGAACCCGGCGCGCAGCGCGGCGCCGCAGGCCATCTCGAGCAACGCCTGGCTCGTGTCCACGGGAACGTAGGAGACCCGCGCGCCGTGCTCGCGCAACGCTTCGAGCAGGAGCAGGTCCTTGTCCCCCTGCCCCGCGCCGAGGCTCAGGATTTCAACGGGGCCGGGGGCGGCGCGGCGGGCCAGCTCCGCCGCGGAGTGCGCGATCAGCGAGCGCGAGCGCACGAAGTTGCGGTAGGCCCCATCCGAGCACAGCGCGAGCCACGCGCGGACCGAGAGCGGGAACAAGTAGAAGAACTTCTCGGGCAGGCGGCGCGCCCGGAACGCGGCAACAAATTCGTCCGCGAGATTGTTCTCCGTTAGGAGGGTGTTAATCGGGATCATGCGAGTTTGAGAGTTACCCGTTGACGGGTGCGACGGCAACCCGTAGGATTTACGAGACAGCCGTCCTACGAGCCTTTACCAGGAGGATACTGATGCAGATCGTCGAGATGCAGGAACTCGTGCCCAGCTGTCATCGTCCCGAGATCGTCGAGACGGCCGAGCTGGTGCCCACCTGCCACTCCTAAGGGAGCGGCTCGATGCACCTGGGGGCCCGGCTGACGTCGGGCCCCCTCTGCGTTTTACGGCGCTCGGTCCCCGCCTGGGGTTCGGGGCCTGGGCCGTGGGAGGCGACGCCTGGGGTCTACCCGATGCCGAGCGCGACCGCCTGGCCGCGGTGGAGCGCGCCGCCGATTGCGGTATCACCTTCTTCGACACAGCCCCCAACTACGGCGCCGGAGCCTCCGAGATCCTGCTGGGCCACGCCCTCGCCCGGCGCCGCGAACACGTCGCCATCGCCACGAAGGTCGGCCCCCGCGACGACCCACGCACGTCGCTCGAAGCCTCCCTGCGCCGCCTGAAAAGCGAGTACGTTGACCTCGTGCAACTGCACGAAGCGCTGGACCGCTGGGAGTGGCAGCTCGACAAGCTCTACCAGCTGCAGGAGGAAGGGAAGGCGCGCGCGCTGGGGCTCTCCAACGCCACGTCTCGGCAGCTCGCCCGCGCGCGCGCACTCGTCCCGCTGGCCTCCTACCAGGGGCCCTACAATCTATTCGACCGTGACGTGGAGCAGCGCGAGCTCCCGTGGTGCCGCGAGCACGGGATCGCGTTTCTCGCCTACCGGCCACTCGCCGCGGGGCTCCTGAGCGGCAAGTACCCGACCCCGCCCCAGTTCCCCGAGGGCGACCATCGGCGCAAGCTCTATTGGTTCACGGGCCCCGAGTTCGCGAGGCGGCGGCGGGTGATCGAGCGACTCGAGGCGGTGGCGCACGCCGGGGGGACGTCCGTCGCGGCCCTGGCCCTGGGCTGGGTGCTCGCGCGGCCAGGCGTCTCGATCGCGCTCGCCGGGGCCCGTACCGCCGCTCAGGTCGACCGCAATGTCGCCGCCGCCGAACGGCCGCTGACGGCGAGCGAGGTGAGCGCGATCGACGCCCTCGTCGCTGAGGCGTTCCGCCCGCCGCATGCTGACGAGGCGCTGCGCACCCGGGCCGCAGCCTGGGGCGCACGGGAGCGCTACATCGTGGACCAGCTCGACGGGGACAAGTCGTATGAAACGATCGCGGCAGTGGACCGACCACGGCGACCCGCCAATGGTCGCGGCGCAGGTCAAGGTGTTCGTCGACCAGCTTGCCGCGCAGGGCCTGATCACCGGCTGACGAGCCATGCGCCGCCTCATGGTAGGGGCGTTCTACAACCCGCACCTGGGGCGGGAGTTCGCTGCGGCGAACGGGATCGACCACCTCGCGATGGCCGACCCGCCTGCCGCAAGCGACCCGTGGTGGCCCACGATCCGGGAGCGCTACACCCTGCTGTTGCACGACTACCTCGGCCAACTCTCGGAGCCCCTCGACGAGCGCTCGATTCAGCGCGCCCGGGCGCTGGCCGAGCTGTACCACACGCCCTGGGTCGCCGAGCACTTCCAGTGTCTGCACACCGAGGATGGCCGATACAACCTGAACTACGTCTTCCCGCCGCTCTACACCGAGGAGTTTCTGGAGCGTTTCGTCCGCAACGCCACGGCGCTCCAGGCGCGGCTCGACCAGCCGCTCGTGATGGAGAACATTCCCGGCTTCTTCGACGTGCAGGCGAGCCAGATGCCTGAGCCGCTCTGGCTGCGGCGCTTCTTTGCCGCGACCGGGGTAGGATTCCTCCTAGATCTGCCACACGTCTGGCTCGAGGCGCACTACCGCGGTCTCGACCCGGAGCGGTGGCTCGACCAGTTCCCGCTCGAGGACGTCGTCGAGCTCCACATCGCGGGGGTGGAAGACGATGCCGATCTCCAAGGCCCGTGGATCGCGCCGGTCGAGCCGGCGGACGAGATGCTCGATTTCATGGCGCATGCCGTGAGCCGGTGCCCGCGGGCGAAAGCCGTCACGTTCGACGCGTTCTCGCCGTCCCTCACGGCCGACGTGGTGCTCCGGAGCACGGAGCGGATGCGGCGGGCGCTCTGAAGACGCTGGCGCTGCTCCTCCTCGCCCTCGGACTGGGGGACAGCGTCATCCCCGCGGGGACGCACCTCCCGATCCGCTTCCTGGAGCGCATCACCAGCGGCAAGGACACGGTCGGCACGCGGGTGCTGGTCCAGACCATGGGCGCGCTGGTGCAAGACTCCTGCGTCGTTGTCCCCCCCTACACGCGGGCCAAGGGGCGGATCGTCGTGTCGAAGGGCGGCGGTCGGTTCGGGCGGCACGGCCGGCTGGGCCTGCGGTTCGACTCGCTCGAGGTCAGGCCGGGGCGCTGGGTGGCAATCGCCGGGGTGCTCGACACCCTCGAATACGCCAAGCCCGGGACCATCACCGACTCGGGGCTCGTCTCCAGCGGCAAGACGTCC
>DATBCS010000252.1:0-4804 GCA_036270315.1 Gemmatimonadales bacterium | reverse complement strand
GACCACTGAGCCTTACAAGAGAGGGTTATGCACACAACGACGCAAAGATTGACGCTGCAAGTAGGGTTCATTCTCCTCGGCGCCCTGATCGTCAGCAGTATCGGCGGGTGGGCGCGGCGGGCGACCGCCGACGACCAGCCGGCGCCGTTGACCGCGCCCGCGCTGGTCGGCGAGCTGCGGAGCCTCGAGCAGTCGCTCGAGGCGACCCGGGGCGAGCTCGCGGTTGCGCGGCTGCAACTCGAGCGCGCCAACGCGATCATTGAGTACTCGACGCATTACGCCATTGCGGCCGACCTGGCGGCGGCGATCTATGACGTCGCCCTGGCCGAGGGCGTGGATCCGACGCTCGCGTTCCGCCTCGTCAAGGCGGAGTCGAACTTTCATCCCCGGGCGCGGAGCAAGGTGGGCGCGATCGGCTACACCCAGGTGCTCCCGAGCACGGCCCGGCTCTACGAGCCGGGCTTGACGACGGCGCAGTTGTACGACCGCAGCACGAACTTGCGCCTCGGGTTCCGCTACCTGCGCGATCTGCTGGAGCGCTACGAGGGCAATCCCGAGGCGAAGCTACGGCTCGCGCTGCTCGCCTATAACCGCGGCCCGGGTAAAGTGCAGGAGCTGCTTGACGCGGGGCGGGATCCTCAGAACGGGTACGCGTCGGGAATCATGAAGGGGTATCGCCGCAAAAGCTAAGGCGGCGCGGCGGGCAGCATCGGGCGTGGCACGCGTGAGGCGGCAGCACGGCCTCCGTGCCACGCCCTGCTGTTTAGGGGGTGGGCGTCATGTCGCTCCGTTCAGTTGCAGGCGACACCGCATTTCCGCGGAATCTTGATCACATCGCCCGGCCGGATCACCGAGCCCAACGTCAAACCGTTGTAGTTGAGCAGCGCCGCGAGGCCGACGCCGTAGCGGCGCGCGATCACCGTGGCCGTTTCGCCCGAGCGGACGCGGTGGCTCGTCGTGGTGGCGTCGGTGCGACTGACGCGCCGGTAGCGCGACTCGGGCGGCACCGACCACGCCGCGAGCGGCACCACGCGCCCGCTCATAGGAATGATGAGGCGCTGGCCGATCCGCAGGGCGTGTGACTTGGCCCGGGGATTCGCGCCCTCGATCAGCGCCACGCTCACGTGGTACCGCTTGGCGATGTCCGACAGGGTCTGTCCGCGGGACACGTAGTGGTCCACGAACGTGATGCGGTCCGTCACCGGCAGGCTGTCGTAGCGTTCCGCCACCCGCGTCCCGCGACCCCGGGGCACGCGCACGACCACGGTGCGGCCGGGGGGCGTGATCCCGCGCACGAACTGCGGGTTCAGCTCGAGCAACGCGGCCACCGTCGTGTCGGCAAGGCGGGCGACGACGTCGAGCCCTGTCGCGTCGGCAACGGTGATCTCGTCGAACAGGAGCGGCGCGAGCGGCGGCACGGCGAAGCCGTAGCGGTCCGGCTGCTTGGCGATGAGCGAGGCCGCGATCAACTTGGGGACATAGTCGCGCGTTTCGCGACGGAGGTAGCGCCGGTCGGCGAGCTGGAAGAAGGTGCGGTCGTCGACCGAGTCGGGCTCCCCCGGGAGGCGACCGATGCCGCGCTCGACGCGCCCCACGCCGGCGTTGTAGGCGGCGGCGGCGAGGTAGGCGCTGCCGAGCCGTTCGCGCAAGTCGGCGAGGTAGTTGACCGCCGCCTCGGTCGCCTTGAAGGGATCGCGCCGCTCGTCGACCCAGGGATCGACGGTGAGCCCGTACAGCCGCGCCGTGCTCGCCATGAACTGCCACATCCCCACCGCTTTGGCGCGGCTCACCGCGGTGTTCGAGAGTCCACTCTCGATCAGGGTGAGGTAGGTGAGATCCTCGGGGAGCCGTTTCGCACGCAGCCGCTCGCGGATCATCCCCTCGTAACGGCCGAGCCGCGACAGCCAGACCTCGAACCGGTCGCGCGCATCCACCTGGAAGAACTCGAGGTATTCGAGCACGCGCCGGTTCGTGGCGAAGCTCGAGACGTCGATGTCGAAGGTCGGTTGGGGCGAGGGGGCGGCGCCGATGACCGTGCGGCCCTCGGGGCCGAACAACCGGACGGCCTCGCGCTCCACATCCTCCCCCTTGAGCGGCGGCGTAGGGGGCCGCCGATCCTGCAAGCTGTCTGCGGGGAGGTGGGGGCGGTGGAGACTGTCGAGCACCCGTTGGTCGGCGGCCGAGTCCTGCGCGACGCGCGCCACGACAGCTGCGAGCGAGTCCGACGGCGCCCGCTTGGCGGCGAGGGTGTCGGGCGCGGCTGGGATCGCTGCCGCGGCGCCGAGCGAGCGCACGCCGCGCGCGCCGCCGCATCCGGCGGCCGCCGCGATGCCCAGCACGACGGTCACTCCCACTTGCCAGCGCTGCCGTTCGGTACGTGTCATCGGGTCGCGAAAAAATTCCCCAGGATTCGGTTCGTTGCATTCAGGACCGCCAGCGCCGCTCCGCGTGGCGGGTTGTCTTCCGTGAGACACGCGCCGACCAGGCGCGAGGCGCGCGCTTCCTGCCGCACGGAGAGCGACACAATCACGACCGTTGCGTCGAAGGCGCGCACCGCCTTCACCCCCATCAGATCGAAGCCCAGCGTAGGCTGCACCGCGCGCTCCAGTGCCCGTACCGTCGCCGCGGCGGAGCAGCGCAGCTCGCCCGCCTGCGAGATCACCCCTTCCGACTCGCCCGTGAACAGGCGCCCGTCCGCCGCCGAGAGCACGACCTTGGCGCGGCAGCGCCCGCTGGCGAGGCGTTGGAACGCGAAGTCCTGGAAGCGCAGCCGTTCGCCGGTGAGGCTGCCGCCCCCGCCCTCCTCTCGAGAATCCGTGCTCGCTGTTGCCACGCGTTGCGCGCCTCTCAGTCGAACCGCACTTCGATCTGCGGGCGGGGCGTCGTGTCCTCGTGCGGCTCGACGACGTCCACCTCGAGGCGAGGCCGCCCCTGCGGGTCCGCCGCGGCCGACACGACCAGGATCAGCCCGCTCTCAAGTTCTACCCGCAACTGCCGCAGATCGGAGCGCACCGTGACCTCTCGCACCGCCTCGCCGCGCAGCCGCGCGACCGCGCCGGCGATGCGACGCAGATCCTGTAGGTCAAGCGAACTCACGCCAGCCGCTCGGCCAGGAGCTGGGAGAGAGCGGTGTCGGGGATGCGCTCCGCTTGGATGAACAGCGACGCCTTCGAGGCGGCCTCCAGCGGATACGGGGTCCAAAACGAGCGCCCCGTACGGGCCGAGGCCGCGCGGAACGACAGCACCAGCTGCCATGCCTCGGTGTTGGCCGGGCGCTCAGCAAGGGCGTCCACGTGCCAAACTTGATCCCCGTGGGCGATCACTCTCCAGGGCATGGATCACCTCGCAAACAAGGGCCCGACAATATGTGGCTAACTCTAAGTCCCGTCAAGAGTTGGACTTTGGCGCTTGTGGAGCGTCGTGCGGCCCCGGGGGCCCGGGTGAGCGCCGCGCCGCACCCGTCACCCCTGACCCGGCCCGGCCGCGTCGCCCGCGATGGCGGCCCGGGGAGGGTCAGGCCCGCGATTAGCGTGCATGAGTCGAAGGACACAGGACCGGCCACGGCGCCTATCGGAGCAACCCGAGCGCTCGCGCGTCTGGCGCGGTGTCGACGTCGCGCAGGGGCTTGAGCAATCGGAACCCGAGGCCCAACGCGCTCGCCCGGGCCTTGGTCTGGGACGTGACGGCCGCGGTCGACCACGCGATCGCGCGAAATAACGCGGGCTCGGGTGCTGCGAGTCCGATTAGGTAATAGCCCCCGTCCCTCGCGGGGCCGAGCACCAGGTCGTGGTCGCGCAGGGCGGCGAAGGCCAAGCGGACCAGGCGTCGGTCGACACCCGGGCAGTCAGAGCCGATCATCACCACGCGGCGCGCTCCCGCCGCAAACTCGGTGGCAAAGGCGTGCGCGAGGCGGCTCCCCAGGGTGCGGCCGCGCTGTGGTTGAAACGTGACCGGCCCCACCGCGTCGAGCCAATGCCGCACGAGCGAACCGCGGCGCGCCGGCGTGAACCACACGGTCGTGCGATATCCCGATCCGACGCTCACCGCGACGACCTGCCGGCCGAGGCGCCAGTACAGTTGCGCCGCGCCCGACGGGCCGATGTCGTCGGCCAACCGGGTCTTGACGTGGCCCGGGACCGGCGCCTTCACGAAAATCCCGAGCGCCCGCACGCTAGGCGGCGCGCCAGCGCGCGATGCGACGGGGCGGAACACCGATGAGATAGAGCGAAATTAGCAGCACGTTGCCGAGCCAGGTGCGCAACACACCGTGCGCGCGATACCGTCGCCCCGAGGTGAGGAGCGTGGCGGGGAGCGTCCGGATCGCGACCCCGCGCCGCTGGAGCCGGCGAATGAGGTCGACGTCCTCCATGATGGGTAGATCGGCGTAGCCGCCAAGCACTTCGAACAGCTGACGGCGGATGAGCAGCCCCTGGTCGCCGTAGGGCAACCGGTACCAGCGTTCCCGCAGCGCTTGCCCGACCTCGATGAACCGTTTCCAGGGCCGCGGCAGGTCAATGGCAAAGCGAAACACCGCGGCCTCGAAGCCCGGCTCCTCCACGAGTGCGGCGAGCAGCGCGCGTCGCGTGGCGGCGGGCACCCGCGAGTCAGCGTGCAGGAACACGAGCCACTCGCCGTGCGCGGCCGCGGCGCCGGCGTTGAGCTGTCGCGCCCGGCCGGGCGGCCCGACCACAATCCGCGCGTGTTTCGTCGCCAAAGCCACCGTGCCGTCGCTCGAGCCCCCATCGGCCACGACGACGTCGACGGGCAGCGTGGCGCCCAGACGTTCGAGGTCCGCGAGCAAGCC
>DATBCS010000251.1:0-3668 GCA_036270315.1 Gemmatimonadales bacterium | reverse complement strand
CCCAACGGCGGCGAGCAGCGGAAGCTCGAGGGCACGGCGAACGGTCGCGACGTCAGCGTGACCCTGACCTCACAAGGCAACAACACCCGCGTGCAGGTCGTCGCGACCACGAGCGCCGTGACGTGGGATAAGGACTTCGCGCGCAACGTCCTGCATCGGATCGTCGCCTACTCGCGCTAAGGGAACTATGCCACCCATCGTGTGGATCGACGGCGCCTACTACGACCGCGCTAGCGCTAAGATCTCCGTGTTCGACCATGGGCTGCTGTACGGGGACGGCGTGTTCGAAGGTATTCGCGTCTATAACCGCCGCGTGTTCCGCCTCGCTCAGCACCTGGACCGATTGTACGGGTCGGCGAAGGGCGCGTGGCTCGAAATCCCCGTCCCGAAGCCCGCCATGCGGCGGGTCGTCGAGGAGGCGGTGGTGAAGAGCGGGCTCGAAGACGCGTACATTCGCCTGATCGTGACGCGTGGCGTGGGCGACCTCGGGCTTGATCCGCGCAAATGCGCCAAACCGACCACCATCTGCATCGTCGACACGATCCAGCTCTGGTCTCCCGACCGCTACGAAAAGGGTCTCACGGCCCTCACCGCCGCTACGCCCATCAGCCACCGCGAGAGCCTCAGCCCGCGCATAAAATCTCTCAACTACCTGTCGCACATCCTCGCCAAAGTGGAAGGCATTGCCGCCAGCGTGGACGAAGTGATCATGCTCGACGCACAGGGCTATGTAGCCGAGGCGAGCGGCATGAACCTGTTCGCGGTCGCGAACGGCACGCTCAAGACACCGCCGCCCTACGCCGGTATCCTGCGCGGCGTCACCCGCGACGCAGTGATCGAGTTGGCGCGCGAGGCGACCTATGGGGTGGAGGAACTTCCCCTCAATCGCTACGACCTCTACACGGCAGACGAAATGTTCCTCACGGGCACGGCGGCCGAGATCGTCCCCGTCGTGAAGCTCGACGGCCGGATGATCGGCAGCGGCGCCCCAGGACCCGTGACGAAGGAGCTCTCCCAGCGGTTTCGGACGTTAGCCACCCGAGGTGACTGACCACACCCACGACATCATCGTGATCGGCGGCGGCACGGCCGGCCTCGTCACCGCGGCGGGCGCCGCGGCCCTCGGGGCGAAGGCCGCCCTGGTCGAGCGCGCGGCGCTCGGCGGCGACTGCCTGTGGACCGGATGCGTGCCCTCCAAAGCCCTGATCGCGTTCGCGCGCAAGCGGCAACTCTCGGGGGTCGGCACGTGGGCGGACGCCGTGGCATGGCTGCGCTCGGCGCGCGATCGCATCGCGATGCACGACGATCCCCAGCGGTTCCGCGGACTGGGTGTGGACGTCATCCTCTCGCCCGCCCGCGTCGCCGGCCCGGAGCGCGTCGAGGTGGACGGACGCCAACTCCGGGCCAAGCGGATCGTGCTCGCGCTCGGCTCGGCCCCCGTCCCCCCAGCGATCCCGGGACTCGCGGACACCGGGTTCCTCACCAACGTGACCGCCTTCGACCAGCCCACGCTGCCCGATCGCCTCATCGTCCTCGGCGGCGGGGCGATCGGACTCGAGCTCGCCCAAACGTATCGGCGCCTCGGCGCCGCCGTTAGCGTGCTTGAGCTGCTCCCCGAAGTGCTGCCCAAGGAGGACCCCGAGGTCGGCCGGTTCGTCCGCGAACGGCTAGCGGAGGAGGGGATCGCGATCCACACCGGCTTTCACGCGACCGCGGTGGCGCGCGAGGGGGCGACGAAGGTGGTGCGCGGCGGGGACGGCGCGCGCGTCGTCGCGGATGAAATCCTCGTGGCCACCGGTCGCCGCCCCAACACGCGCGAGGCCGAGCCGGAGCGCGCGGGAGTGGAGCTCGACCACGGTGCGGTGCGCGTCAACGCCCGACTTGAGACCACTGCGCGGGGCGTCTGGGCGGCGGGCGACGTGACGGGGGGATTGCAGTTCACCCATGTCGCCGACTACATGGCGAAGGTGGTTGTCCGCAACGCCCTCACCCCGCTCAAGACGACGGCGGATTACCGCGTCGTACCGTGGGTGACGTTCACGGACCCCGAGGTGGCCCGGGTCGGCCTGACCGCGGCTGAAGCGGAAGCGCGTGGGGAACGCATCGAGACCTTCCGCTACGGGTTCAGTGAGCTGGACCGCGCGATCGTAGACGGCGCGGCCGTGGGGTTCTCGAAGATCGTCACGCGACCGAACGGGCGGATCCTCGGCGCCACGCTGGTGGGCCGCGGAGCCGGCGAATTGATCATGGAGCTCGTGCTGGCGATGCGGTACGGGATCACGCTCCCGGCGCTCGCGCGCACGATGCATCCCTACCCGACGATGAGCGAGATCGTGAAGCGCACCGCCGACACGTGGTATCGCACCAAGTACACCGACACACGGGCCGCGCGGCTCGTGCAGCGCATCGTCCGCTGGTGGCTCTGAGCCCCCGGGCCCGGGGGCTCGTCAAGCTCCTCGCCTTGCTGGCGGTGCTGGCGTTAGCCGGGTATGCGCTGCGCCTGTCGCCCGCCCGTACCTGGGTCACGCCCCAAGGCGCCGGGAAGCTCGTGGCAGCGCTGCGCCAGTTGTGGTGGGCGCCGCCCGCCTTCGTCCTCACCTACACGATCGCATCGGCGCTCGACTTCTCGGGGCTCGTGCTCACCCTCGCGGGAGGCGCGGTGTTCGGGTTCTGGTGGGGGTCGCTCTTGAATCTGATGGGCGCCAATCTCGGCGCGTCGGCGGCATTCTGGGTCGCGCGCCTCCTCGGGCGCGAGGGCCTCCAGGCGTTGCTGGGGAGTCGGCTGGCGGGTCTCGACCGGCTGGCCCAGCAGGCGGGGTTCACGTGGCTGCTGCGCCTGCGCCTGATCCCCATCGTGCCGTTCAACCTCCTCAATTTCGCGGCGGGACTCACCGCCATGCCGTGGCGCGCCTACGCCGCCGCCACCGCGATCGGGGTCCTGCCCGCGACCCTGATCTACACCTTCTTTGCGGACGCCCTGCTCTCGGGCTCCCATGAAGCGGGTCGCCGGGTATTTCTCCGCCTCCTGGTCGCCGGGATGCTCCTGGTCGCGCTCAGCTTCGTGCCGACCGTCGCGCGCCGCTTCGGCTGGATCGCCCCAGACACCGCCGACCCCCGATGATCGGCGTCGTCATCCCTGCGCTCGACGAAGCGGGGTGCCTCCCCGGCTTGCTCGCGGACCTCGAACGTCTGGGCGCCACGATGCCCGTCGACATCGTCGTGGCCGATGGGGGCTCGAGCGACGGCACCGTCGCCGTGGCGACGAAACACGCGCGGATCGTCGTCGGGCCGCCCGGCCGGGCGCGGCAGCTCAACGCCGGCGCCGCGGCCGCGCGCGGCGAGTGGCTCGTGTTCCTACACGCCGACTCGCGAGTGCCCGCCGCCACGCGACGCGCGCTGCTCGCCGCACTCGTGGAGGAGCCGGGCGTCGAGGCCGCGGTGTTTCGCTTTGCCATTGACCTGCCGCGGCCCTGGAAACAGTTCATCGAGGTCGGGCAAGCGCTGCGGGAGCGCTGGTACCGGTTGCCCTACGGAGACCAGGGGCTGGTCATCCGCCGTCAGCTGTTCGAAGCGCTTGGCGGCTACGCCGATCTACCCATCATGGAGGACGTCGACCTCATTCGCCGGCTCCAGCGGCGCGGGGTCGCGATCCGGACGCTCCCCGCCAC
>DATBCS010000250.1:0-2010 GCA_036270315.1 Gemmatimonadales bacterium | reverse complement strand
GTCGCCGCCCCCGACGGACCCGTCATCGCCCTCGATCAGGAGCCGCCCCTGTGGGGGGTGCGGCCCGCGGCGGATCGGCTGTTCCGCTCGGTGGCCCAGGTGTTCGGGCCGCGCGCCATCGGCGTCGTGCTCACCGGGATGGGTCGCGACGGCGCCGACGGGGTGCGGGCCATCCGGGCCGCGGGCGGGGGCGGCATGGCGCAGGACCGGGATTCGGCGGTGATCGCGGGCATGCCGACCGCGGCCGTGCAGCTCGGCGGGGTCGAGGCCGTGTTCCCGCTCGCGCAGATCGCGGAGCGCATCGCCATCGAGCTCGCGGCACGCGGCGCCGTGGGGGCACCGGCGTGAGCCGCGGCTTCCTCTTGATCCGCGTCGAGGGCAAACGCTACGGCCTGCCCCTCGCGCGCGTGCTCGAAGTGGGGGATCTGGGCGACGTCCTCGACGTGCCGCGGGCGCTTCCCGCGATGCGCGGGCTCACGCCGCTGCGCGGCCGATTGGTGCCGCTCGTCCACCTGGGCGCGCTGATGAGCGAGCGCGCCGCCCCGACGGAACTCGGGCACGCCGCGGTCCTCGTGGAGCTCGGGGCGGGCGAGGGCATCCGCCACGTCGCGTTCGAGGTGGACGACGCGGACGACGTGGTGCGCGAACCCGCCCTCCCCGTCCCCGACGGCGAGTCGCTCCGTTGGGCCTCGGGCGTCGCCCGGCGGCGCGGGGCGCTGGTGCCGATTCTCGACCTCGATCTGCTGGGAGACCACATCACGTGACCGGCGGGGACGACGTCCAACTCGTCACCTTCAAGGTGGCCGGGCAGGACTTCGCGTTCAACATCTTCCAAGTGGAGCGCATCCTGCGCTACGAGGCGCCGGCGCCGCTCCCCAAGGCCCCCGATTTCCTGGAGGGGGTGCTGCGGTATCAGAGCGCCGCGGTCCCGCTCGTGGACTTGCGCAAGCGGCTGGGCGTGGCGGCGCCCTACCGCGAGGAGACACGCACGGTGATTCTCGAATGGGAGGGCGCGAAGCTCGGCATCGTGGTGGACGCCGTGACGGAAGTGCTCCAAGTGGCCGCGACCGAAATCGCTCCACCGCCCAACATCGTGAAGGGCCTCGCCGCCGAGTATATCACGGGCCTCGTGGTGCAGGGGAACCGCACGATCATCGTGCTGAACACGGCGCGGCTCCTGAACTCGAAGGAGAAGGTGGCGCTCGACACGGCGGTCCAGGAGAAGGCGGCGGTCTGATGGGGGACTCGCCGCTCCCGGCCCTGCGGGCCGCGTACGCACAGATCGCGCATCGCTTGGACACGGTGGGGGGCGGGCTGGCCGAGCGCGAGGCCCTGAAGCGCGAGATCATCGGCTACTTCAAGCAGGTGGACGCGCTGATCGGCGAGCTGACGGCCCTGAAGGAGGACGTCCGCAAGCTGGTCGAGCGCTACAAGCAGCTCTCCGCGTCGACCGCCGAGGCCTCCGCCCCCGAGTTCACCGGCGCGCGCCCGGCGCTGCACGCCGATCACATCGGCGCGTCCACGTTCATCGAGAAGGGGTGGAGTCTCATCTCGCTCGGCGACTACGCGGGCGCCAGTGCGGCACTGATGCGCGCGCTGCAGCTCTCCCCTGGGGAGACGCAAGCGGAGTCCTTGCTCGGGTGGGCGCAAATGCTGCACGAGGACTACGACGACGCGCTCGGGACGTTCCAGAAGGTGCTCATGAAGGAGCCGGCCAACTCGCTCGCCCGTATCAACGTCGGCTACATCTGTTTGAAGAAACGCATCTTCGGCGAGGCGATCGAACACCTCTCCAAGGCGATCCGCCTCGACAACGACAAGAAGGCGACGCTGTACGCCCACTTCTACCTCGGCCTCGTCTACCTGCAGCGCGAGATGTACGAGGACGCGCAGACGTTCTTTCAGAAGACCCTGAAGCTCGGGCCCAACCTCATCGAAGCACACTACGAGCTGGGGCGCGCCCTGTGGTTCGGCGGCGACCCGGAGCAGGCGAAGCGCGTGTGGGACGAG
>DATBCS010000249.1:0-17281 GCA_036270315.1 Gemmatimonadales bacterium | reverse complement strand
GCCTTGGAGCGTACCGGCGCGCGGGCCGACTCCCCGCGCGCCTGACGCGCGGGCGGCCGAGAGCTCGGATTGCGGGCCCGCGTGGTTACGGGCAGGTGGTGATGGTGGTGCCAGTGCCGCCGCCGCCGCGTCGGCCTCCCTTCGGGGAGGCGCTGCTCACGAAGACCTGCCGCTGCCGCTGGAGGGGGGAGGTCGGATTGAGGACCGAGAGCCCCGTCGACGCGGTGCCGATGCTGAGCGCGACGCCCCAGCGGGGGGCGTCGCCCGCGACCCCGTGAATCACGTCCACCGCCATCGTGAGCGGCCCGCCCAAGGAGTAGCGCGTGCCAGCGCCCAGCTCGCGCGGGGCGGCGCTCGAATCCATGCCGCCCAGGTCGCCACCCCACGACAGGCTCAGGGTCCACCGCGGCGTGAGGTCGATATCCCCGTCGATGCTGAGCCAGGTCGCCCCCGGCGGGTCGAAGGACGACTGGGTGACGACGCCCGAGAGACTGCGGCTCGCCGCGACGGACAAGTGGACGGCGTCGCTCGGTGAGAGGCCGGCGCCCAGATCCACCCCCACATGCCCCACGCCGCTGCCCAACCCGCAGGCGGCGTTACCCGTGGGCAACGTGAGGATAACGGCGGCCGCGATTTCGGGGCTCGAGGGCGCGGCGAACTCGCGGGAGGCCTCCACACCGAGGGGCAGGTCACCGAACCCGGTCGTCGTGCTGCCGCTCGCGGTCCCGCTCACGATGGTCGGTGCGGCACCGAGGCTGAGCCACTCGAGCGGCCGGTACTGCACGACGCCACCGAGCGCCCGGAACGACGCGGAATCCGAGAGCTGCACGGCGCCCCCGCTGGCGCTCGCGGCCCAATGTGGGTGCGCGGGGCTCTCCGGTTTGGGCTTGGGCTTGGACGCTTGGGCGTGCGCGCCCCTGACGAGGAGCAGGCCTAGGGCAACGAGGGTGATCAGCGACCGCGGCATCAGGTACCTCCAGTGTGAAAACGGCATCAGGCCGCCTTGGGGAGGGCGACCGTGCCCTTGCGCACGAGCTTTCCCCACCCGCGCGCCCGGCCCCGGGCCGCGGCGACGACGGCCCGGACCACGGCCCAGTAGAGCACCTGTCGGTACACGAACCGCTGCAGCAACACGAGCCACGACAGCCCAGCCTCCTCGCCCTCTTCCATCACCAGCGCCGCCAGGCCGGCCAGCCAATCGACCAGGAGGAAGGCGAGATAGTACAGCAATACCTGCTCGAGGCTCTGCATCGCGTACTCGGCGCCGTGCTGCCACTTGTTCACGTAGACCGTGAGCAGCGCCCAGCCGAACATGAGGTCGGCCATCGGGGCCAGGAACGGAAACAGGAGCTGGAACACCCACACGTTGGGCAGCGCCACGAGCCCGAGACTCCCATAGCGCCACCGGAGCAACGCGCCCCGATGCTTCCACGCGCACTGGAGCGTCCCGAAGCTCCAGCGGAACCGCTGACGCGAGAGCCCCGCCAGCGTGTCCGGCGCCTCGGTGTAGGCGATGGCGCGGTCGGCGTAGGCGATGTGCCAGCCCCGGCGCAAGAGCGCCAAGGTCAGATCCTGATCCTCGGCCATGGTCTGACCGCTGAAGCCGCCCGCCTCGAGCACGAGCGCGCGGCGCCACGCGCCCACCGCCCCGGGCACGACCGAAATGCAGTTCAGGACCGCGAACGCGCGGCGGTCCAGGTTCTGGCTGGTCACATACTCCACCGCTTGCCAGCGGGTCACGAGGTTGATGCGGTTGCCCACCTTGGCGTTGCCGGCCACGGCTCCCACCCGCGCGTCGGCGAGGGGCGCGACGAGCGCCTCGATCGCCCCGGGGGCGAGCACCGTGTCGGCGTCCACCGCCACGATGACCTCGCCCTGCGCCAGCGCGACCCCGGCGTTCAGGGCGTGCGCCTTCCCACGGTTCAGCTGGGACACGACGCGCACGGCCGGGTGCCGCGGAAACGCCGCCGTCACCACCTCGGCGGTGCGGTCCGGGGAGCCGTCGTCCACGACGATGATCTCGAGCCCCGGGTAGCCCTGGGACAAGAGCGACTGCACCGTCCGGACCACGACCCGTTCCTCATTGTAGGCCGGGATCACCGCGGTGACGCGGGGGAGATCGGCGGGGCCCCCGGCGGCGCGCGCCGGGCGGCCGTGCCGCTGTCGCAGGGCGAGCGCCAGGAGAATGACAAGCCGCCCGATCCCGAGCGCCATCGCGACGAGGAACACGGCGTGCAGGGCGAGCTCCGCCCAGCCCACGAGGGAGAACGAAGTGAGCTCGAGGAACCGGCGCAGCGCCGTATGCTCCGGCAGCCGCGCCATCGCTTGGTCCGGCGTGAGCCCGGCGAGCTCGGTGACGGTCGCCACCCGATAGCCGCGCGCGCGCAGCGAGTCGATGAGGGGGCCGAGCGCCGCCACCGTCTGCGCCCGCTCGCCGCCGCCATCGTGGAGCAGGATGATGTTGCCGCGCTCCAGCTGCGCCAAGCTCTGGTCGATGATCGACTCGACGCCCGGCTGGAGCCAGTCGCCCGGGTCGTCGCGCAGCCCGACCGTGACGTAGCCCAGATCCTGCGCCACCGCGATGGGACCGAGCTCGTCGGCGGTGGTCGGCTCCGCGTCCCCGAAGTAGGGCGGACGGAACAACGCGGTGCGGCGGTTCACGATCGCCTCGATCAGGCGCTCGGTGGCGCTCAACTCGAAGCGCGTCACCCGGGGACCCACCAGCGCGAGGTTGGGATGCGTGAAGGTGTGGTTCCCGATCTCGTGGCCCTCGCGCAGCATCCGCCGCAACAGGTCCGGATGCAGCTCGCCATTCTCCCCGATGATGAAGAACGTCGCGGTGGCGTCGCGCGACGCGAGCGTATCGAGGATCATCGGCGTCCAGGTGGCGTCCGGCCCGTCGTCGAACGTGAGCGCGACCGCATGCTTCTTCCGCCCGTAACGCTCGATTACATAGGGGGACGGAATCCGCAGCACGGAATCCACGACGATCCGCCCCGTCGCGGCCTCGGTGCGGACTATGCGCTGCCCCAGCGTCGGCTGCGCCACCATCCGGAGGATCTCGCCCGTCCCGATGAATTGGACGTCGTACCCGATGCGGATCGTGTCGAGCGCGGCTGGCGTGTCCCGCAGACCGCCGCGGTCGAGCACGGTCCATAACGACGGATCCTCCGAGCCGAGGCGCCACACGCCGAAGCCGCGCACGCCGCGGGGACCGGTGTGGCGGATCTGGTTGTAGGCCGTGGCCGCGTCGAGGTACCAGACGATGTGGCTCGTGGAGTCCGGGTCGTCCCACGTGAACGTCGGATTCAGGGCCGCGGCGTCCATCGCCGGCGTGAGCCGGTGGTCGCGGGCGAGCTGCATGACGTCCTGAAAGGTCAACTCGGTCGCGGACTCCGACGTGTCGGACCACGCGTAGCCATACTGACCGACCCCGACGATGGCCTTCGCCGCGGGCACCCGCGCGAGCAGGCGCTGCAGGTGGTGCTCGAACCAACCCTGGCTCGCGATCGGCCCGGGGTCGTCCGAGGGGTCGTGCTCGTCGTACAGCATTAGGAAGACGTAGTCGTCCACGGCCGCGTAGCGCTCGACCGGCCACGTCGCATCGTCGCCCGGAACGGCCTGCGTGACGAGACGGCCGTCGCGGGCGAGCCGCGCCCGCAGCGCCCCGAGGAAACGGAGCAGCGCGGGATGCGCGGCGCGAGGCAGGTTCTCGAAGTCGATCGTGACGCCGGCAAGGTCGTAGTGCGTCAGGGTATCCGCGATCATCGCGATCGCCTGGCGCCAGACGCGCGGGCGGGCGAGCAGCGCGCTCACGGCCACGCTGTCGAAGTCGTCGCCCGTGAAGTTGGTGATGAGCGCGAACACCTGGACGGGGTGCTGGGCGCGCGCCACCTCCGCGAGAACCCGACGATCCACTTGGAACCGCACCGGCACCTTGCCGCCGGTGCCAGCGATGAAGCCCCACTCCGCGACGACCCAGTCGAGCGCGTTGACGTGGCGGTGGAGCGACGCCAGCGAGTTATCGTCCCAGTTCACATAAAAGCCGGCGACGATCGGCGCGCCCGCCGGCGCCACCGGACCGTGCGGCCGAGCGATGGGCATCTGCGCGTAGCGCAACGCCGGCGGCGCCGGGTGCTTTTTCAGGTACGCGAACAGCCGTTGACGGCTCGCCAGCCGCTCGCGCTCCGCCTGGACGGAGATCGGCTTCACGACCCGACGCGCTGCCCGGGGTGCATGCCCGAGCGAGTCGGCGGCCGTCTGGACGAGGGGTAACGTCGGCAACAGGGGCGGCAGGAGAACACCGCTCAGCACCACCAGGAACAGCACGGTGCTGACCACCCCCGCCGCCACTGCCCCCGCGCGCAACCGCGCCCAGCGGCGTCCGGTGAGATCGAGAAATGTCGGCAACGACTCCCGCGACTGATGCACCACGCCTATCGCCCCCCAGGGTCAACAAAGGGGACCCTCACCCCGTCGTCGGAGGGTCCCCGTGTGCCTTAAAGACTCAGAGGCCCCCCCTCACGTAACGTGGTCCCCGAGCCCCTCGACTATCCGATGTCCCTGCACGAAGTTCTCGGGGCCCCGTCGGCAGGGTGTCCCGTGACACGTAGCAGAACGACCCATCCCGTGTGACGCCGTTGCGGACGGCTCGGCCCCCCCCCGGCCGCCACCGCTCGCGGGCCGCTCGGAGCACGAGACGCCCATCGGATTGCCGGCGCTCGCCCGTCCCTGTAGCGTTGCGCGCTTGAAGCATGATCGGTCCCGCACCGCACCCGGCACCCGGCACGAGGTAGACCGCGCCCGCGGGTTTGGGGACTTCTACCAGCACCTGTCGGTGGCGGAGGGCGCGGGGGAAGTCGGCGTCGATCCGAGCAGGAAACCGTGGGACATCGCCGCGCCCCAGGTCATCGTCGAGGAAGCGGGCGGCCGGGCCACCGCCCTCTCGGGCCAACGCTCCAGCTACGCTGGGAGCCTCGTGACCTCCAACGGCACGCTCCATCAAGCGATATTGAGGCGAGTCGCCACCACCGCTTAGGAGGGGGGCATGCTGGCCAAATCGCTGTTGCTTCGGGGGGCGCTCGGCGCCGCCTGCGGAGTCCTCGCTGCCGGCGCCGGGCTCGGCGCCGCCCCGTCGCGGGGTCCTGAGATCACCGTCTACAAGAGCGCGACCTGCGGGTGCTGCAAGCAGTGGATCGAGCACCTGACAGCCGCAGGCTTCCGGGTGGTCGCGCACGACACCCCGGATCTCGACGCGGTCATGACCGAGACGGGTGTGCCGCGCCAGCTCGCGGCGTGTCACACGGCCCTGGTGCGAGGGTACGCGATCGAAGGGCACGTGCCCGCCGATCTGATCCTGCGCCTGCTCAAGGAGCGACCGGCCGTCGCCGGCTTAGCGGTGCCGGGAATGCCCGCTGGGTCGCCCGGCATGGACGGCGGGGCGCCGACCCCCTACCAGGTGCTCAGGTTCGACCGCGCCGGCAAGACCGCCGTGTACGCCACCCGATGATCGCCGATCCGCTCGAGCCCGATCCGCTTGACGCGGACTTCCCGCTCGGCGACGGCACGGCCGCAAGCGAAGGCGCTGTGCGCTGTCCCCACTGTGGAGCGGCGAACGAGATCGCCCTCGACGCCGGCGGCGGACCGTCCCAGGAGTACGTGGAGGATTGCCAGGTGTGCTGTCGCCCGTGGCGCGTCAGTGTGCGCTACGGCCCGGACGGTAGCGCTGCGCTGGAGGTGGACCCGCTCGACGCGTGAAACGCCCGCCGCTGCGGTGCCGTAGGGCGGCTGATCCTTCCAGGGACGACCTCCCATGACCGTTGCGTTGCGTTGGCTCGCCGCCGGGGCCGCATTTGCCCTGGCGCCCGGAACGCTCGGCGCGCAGGACAGCACCACGGTCCACGACACGACCCCGCCACACCGCTACGGCCAGTTCCACGTCGGCCTGACCGTCCACGACTACGGCATCAGCTTGGGCAACGCCCCGCGCGTGAACGGCCTGCGCATCAACATCGAGGACGCCGGGCTCGAGCGCGTGAATGGCGTCAACGTCACCGTGTGGAAGCCGCGGGACGCGCCGACGGGCGTCGTCAACGGGTTGGCCGTAGGCATCGCCGGGCCCGGGGCGGAGGAGCTGAACGGCGTGGCCCTCGGCCTGGCAGGGGTCTACGGCGCGCACCGGGTACGCTGGGTAAGCGTCGGAGGACTGGGCGTGGTCTCGCAAGGCTCGCTCGACGGCGTCAGCCTCGGCGGGCTCGGCGTGGTGGCCGAGGGCAGCATCCACGGCGTCGCGTTCGGCGGGCTCGGCGCGGTCGCCCAGCACGACGTCCGCGGCGCGATCGTGGGCGGTCTCGGCGCCGTGACGGAACGGGACCTCTGGGGCCTCGCGGCCGCCGGGCTCGGCGTCGTGGCCCAACGCGACGTGCACGGCATGATGATCGGAGGCCTCGGGGCCGTGGCGAACCGGCGCGTCGATGGGATCGGCATCGGGGGCCTGGCCGTGGTGGCCAACAGCGGCATCCGCGGTATCGCAATCGGCGGGTTGGCCACCGTGAGCGACGGCCCGCTCGACGGGCTCGCCGTGGGCGGCATGGCTACGGTCGTGGGCGGGACCGTGACCGGGGTTGCGGTGAGCGGCCTCGCCACGGTCGTGGACCGGGGCATCCGAGGCGTCGGCGTGGGCGGCCTCGCCGTGGTGAGCCGCGGGCCCCTCACCGGGCTGTCGCTCGCCGGGTACCGGGTCGAAGGCTCGCGCATCGCCGGCGTGAGCATCGCCGGGCTCTACCTCAAGACGAACGAGCTTCAGGGGCTCGCGCTCAGCGCCTACAACCGCGTGCGCGGGCCGCAACACGGTCTCACGATCGGGCTCTATAACTCGGCGGCCGAGCTCCACGGCGTGCAGATCGGGGTCATAAACCGGGCGAAGAACAATCGAGCGCCCTTCAAGATCCTCCCCATCCTTAACGTCCATCTCTGAGAAGAGCCGGGGGCGGCCGCGCGCCGCCCTGGGCCCGCTTGATTCCGATTGGAGCGCCCCTATCTTCCCCGACCGTCGGATCGCGGTCTGCCTCGGGTCCCTACTCTGGGAGGCGCACGATGGCGCTCTTTTCTGATGCCGGAATCCAGTTCCTGCTGCGCTGGGTCCACTTCCTCGCCGGCATCACCTGGATCGGTCTCCTCTATTACTTCAACTTCGTGCAGGGCCCCTTCATGGCCGAGGCGGACGCCGCGACGAGGAGCGCGGCGACGCAGAAGCTCGTGCCGCGGGCGCTGTGGTGGTTCCGCTGGGGCGCCATGTTCACGTTCCTCTCCGGGCTCGCAATCCTGCTCATGCGGGGCGCACGCTGGAGCGACCCGTGGGGCCTCACCATCCTCAGCGGCGCGGCGTTCGGGACGGTCATGTTCCTGAACGTCTGGCTCGTCATCTGGCCGAAGCAACGGATCGTGATCGCCAATGCCGTGGCGACGGCGGGCGGCGGTCAGGCGAACCCCGCGGCGGCCGGCGCCGCGCGCCGAGCCTTCCTGGCGTCGCGCGTCAACGTCGTGTTCTCGGTCCCCATGCTGTTCTTCATGGGCGCGGCGTCGCATTTCACCCTGCCCTCCGCGGGCAACCGCGCCCTCTACGGCATCCTCCTGCTCCTCGTGATCGGCGTCTTCGAGCTCAATGCGCTCATAGGCACCGCCGGGCCGACCAAGAAGCCGATCGAAACCGTGCGGGGCGTGATCGTCACGGGATTCGTCACCGCCGCGCTGATCTACATCATCGCGCAGCTGGTGCTCCGGGCGCCCACGCTCGTCCACCTAGCCCACGCCGCGCTCGGGCTGGCGTGACGGCGGCCCCGCCGACCGCCGGGCCCCAGTTCGGCGACCTGGTCCCCGACTTCACGCTGCCGTCGACGGCGGGGACCGAGGTCACGCTCTCGACGTATCGCGGCCGCAAGAACGTGCTGCTCGCCTTCTTCCCGCTCGCGTTCACGAGCACGTGCACGGAGGAGAACTGCGCATTCAGCGAGGATTTCGAGCGCTTCGAGCGCACCGGCACCGTCGTGCTGCCGATCAGCGTCGATTCCGTCCCGACCCTCAAGGAGTACAAGGCGAAGTACACCCTGAGGCAGGAGCTCCTCAGCGACTTCAAGCGCGACGTAAGTCGCCGCTACGGGACGCTGCTGGACGACCGCTTCTTCTCGCGCCGCGCCTACTTCCTCGTCGACAAGCAGGGGCGGCTGCGGTGGAGCCACGTCGAAGCGGAGCTCGGGGCACGACGCGACGACGCCGAGCTGCTGCGCCAGATCGCCGCACTCTGAGGGGCAGGCGATGCGACGCGTGAGGCCGGCGGCACGAGCGGGGGGCCCCCGCCGGTCGCAGGGGCCGCGCCCCGCCGCCCCGTAGCCGCCCGGGCTCCACTCCCGGCATGGCCGCGGTCACCCTCCGGCGCATCACCAAGCGCTATGACCCCGGCGCCAAGCCCGCCCTCAACGATCTCTCGCTCGAGGTCGGCGCGGGCGAGCTGCTGGTGCTGCTCGGGCCGTCGGGCAGCGGCAAGACCACGCTGCTGCGCTGCATCGCGGGGCTCGAGGAGCCGGAGGCCGGCGCCATCCTGATCGGAGAGCGCGAGGTCACGCATCTCCCCCCGGGCGCGCGCGACGTGGCGATGGTGTTCCAACAATACGCCCTGTACCCGCACTTGAGCGTGCGTGCCAACATCGCGTTCGGCCTCGAAGTGCGGCGCGTCCCGGCGCCCGAGATCGCGCGCCGCGTGGAGGCGGCGGCGGTGCGGCTGGGACTCGGCGCGCTGCTCGAGCGCCGGCCCGCCGAGCTGTCGGGCGGCGAGCGGCAGCGCGTCGCGCTCGGGCGCGCCGTCGTGCGCCAGCCGCAGGCGTTCCTGCTCGACGAACCCCTCGCCGCCCTCGACGCGCCGCGGCGCAGCGAGCTGCGCACCGAGCTCATGGCCCTCCACCGCGCCCTCGGCGCTACGATGCTCTACGTCACCCAGGACCAGGTGGAGGCGATGACCCTGGGCCAGCGCATCGCCGTGCTCGACGACGGCCGGCTGCGCCAAGTCGGCACGCCCGCCGAGGTCTACGGTCGGCCCGCCGATATGTTCGTGGCGCGCTTCGTCGGCAACCCGGGGATGAACGTGCTGAAGGGCCGCGGCAGGGGGACGGGGCAGAAGGGCAGCGTCGTCGAATGCGGCGGGTTGGTCGTGCCGGTGACGCTCGAGTCGTATGAGGGCGAGATCCACCTCGGCGTCCGACCCGAGCACGTCGGCCTCGGCGCGCCCGACCAGGGCGTCGGCACCCTCGCGGTGCGCGCCGTCGAGCCGCTCGGGCCCGACACCCTGGTGCGCCTCGACGCGGGCGGGCAGGCGCTCGTCGCGCGGGTCCCCGGGATTCCGAATCTGCGGCTCGGCGACCGGGTCGGTGTGAAACTGGAGCGCCAACACCTGCATCTCTTCGATGTGGCGGGTGAGCGCCTGGAATGACCGCCGGACCCGGGGTGGCGCGCTGGCGCATCGCGGCCGTGGCCGCCGTCGCGGTGACCGCGGTCCTCGCCGTCGCCCAGACGCGCCGGGCGCGCGCGCACTACGAACAGGCCCTCGCGACGCGGAGTGCCGTGTCCACCGCGGCCTACCTGGCCCTCGTTACCCCCGCGACCCGGAGCGGCTCGGGCTACGACCTCGCGCAGCTGCTCATTCGCTCGCGCGCGCTCGAGGAGCTGCCCGACTTCCACGCCCGTGTGGAGGTGTACTATGGGACGGCGCCGCTCGTGAACGCGGCCGGAGACCTCCTGACGCGCGAGACGCTCGACGACGTGCGCCGCCAGCCCGTGGTGCGCTGGACGGGGCACGCCGCGCTCGCCCCTCTGTTCGACCGCGACGGCTGGCACGTCGTGGGCGCCGTGGCGGCCCGCGCCGACCTGCCCGAGGGGCCACGCGCCGCCTGGGTCGCGGGCGTGCTGGTGTTCGCGCTCGTGGCCGGCGGATTGGCCGCCCAGGCCGTGGGCGCGAGCCCCCAGGCCACCCGGGGGGCGCTCCGCTGGTACGCCGCCGCCGCCGCGCTGCTCGGATTCGTGGCGGCGGCCGACGTCCGAGCTGCGGCCCGCGACGCGAGCGACCGCTGGCTCGGGGACACCCGGTTGCTGATCCAGGAAGCGGCGCGCCGCCTCCCCACGGCCCGCTCCGCCCCCAGTCTCGCGGTCATCGCGCCCGACGCGGAAGTCGTCGCGGGAGACTCCGGAGGCCTGGCGCCGCAACGGCGAGAGGTGGCGGGCCTGCCGCGCGCCAGCGTCGCCGTGCGGCTCGCCCCGGGACACTGGGCCGAGCTGCGCACGGCGCCGGCCGAGGTGGGCGCGCTGGGGCGCCTCGCGGTGGCCGCGGCGCTCGCGCTGCTCGGGCCGCTCGGCGTGGCGGCCGCGGCATGGGGCGCCCAGGCCACCGCCGAGCCGCGTCACTTGCACGAGACCCTGGCAGCGTGGGGCTTCCTGCTCCCGTCCGCCCTCCCTCTGGCCGTGTTCACGGGCGCCCCGATTGTGTTCGCGCTCTACCTCTCGCTGCATCGCTGGAGCGTGACCGAACCGGTGCATCCGTTTGTGGGCCTCGCAAACTACGCGCGCCTCGTGCGTGATCCGCTCGTCGGGCAGTCGCTCGCGAACGCGGCGCTCTACGTGCTCTACGTGCCGGTGTCGCTGGCGCTCGCGCTCGGTGTCGCGCTACTCGTGAACCGGCGGTCGTGGGGCGCGCGGGCGCTGCGCACCGCGTTTTGCCTGCCCTACATCGCGTCGGGCGTGGCGATCGCGCTGGTGTGGCAGGCGCTGTACCGCCCCGACGGAGGCGTGCTCAACGGCCTGTTGGCGACGCTCCACGTCGCGCCGCGCGACTGGCTCGGTGACCCGCGCACCGCGCTCGTGGCGCTCATGATCGTAGGCGCCTGGGTGCACCTGGGCTATCAAATGACGGTGTACCTGGTGGGGCTGCAGGGGATGCCACGCGCCTACGGGGACGCGGCCCGCGTGGACGGCGCCACCGCGTGGCAACGCTTCCGACGGATCACGCTGCCCCTGCTCGGGCCGGTCACGCGCTTCCTGCTCGTGACCGGGATCGTCGGCGCCTTCCAAGTCTTCACCGCGGTGTACGTGCTCACCGGGGGCGGACCCCTGCACGCCACCGACGTCGTGGCCTATCGCATGTATCAGACGGCCTGGGAGTTCGGACAGTTCGGCTTTACGAGCGCCCTGGCGCTCGTGGTGTTCCTCATGCTCGGCGCCGCGACATGGGCCGAGTTCCGACTGCTCGGGAAGCGGAGGGCGGATGCCTAAGCGCGCAGGCGGGATCGCGCTCGGAGCGCTGGTGGGGCTCTTCGCCCTCGCGATGGTGGCGCCCTTCCTCTATATGCTCGCCGTGGCGCTCGCCGACCCCGCCACGCTCGGCGCGGCGCTCACGACGCTGCCGTTCGACCACTTCTTCTTGAACTCGGCGATCGTCTCGCTCGCGGTGGTCACCGGCCAGGTGCTGACGAGCACCATGGCCGCCTATGCCTTCGCCCGGCTCCGCTTCCCGGGTCGCGACCGCGTGTTCCTCGGGTACCTGGCGGTGCTGCTCGTGCCGGGGATCGTCCTCCTTGTCCCCCGCTTCCTGATGATCAACGCGCTCGGCTGGGTCGACACCTACCAGGGCCTCATCTCCACGGAACTCGTGTCGGTGACGGGGATCTTTCTGCTGCGCCAGTTCTTCCGTGCCCTCCCCCGCGATCTCGAGGATGCAGCCCGCCTCGAGGGCGCGGGGGAATGGACGATCTTCTGGCGGCTCGCCCTGCCCCTCGCCCAGCCGGCTGTCGCCGCGCTCGCGGTGCTCGGGCTCGTCGATCAGTGGAAGAGCCTCTTGTGGCCGCTCGTGGCCACGCGCTCCACCGACATGCGGGTGCTGGAGGTGGGCCTCACGACCTTCCACGGGCTGTACGCGGCGAACTGGCCCTACCAGATGGCCGCGGCCGCGACGGCGCTGGCCCCGATGGTCTTCTTGTATCTCGTGGCGGAGCCGCTGTTCCTGCGGGGGGTCGAGTTGAGCACCCCGCAGTGAGACCGCGCCTAGTGACGCGCCTTGCGCGCCCCAGGGGCGGCGCGGAAGCCGAGCTCCCATTGGAGGTCCCGGCCATCCCCACCCGCGGCCCACTCCAGCACCACGTGCCCGCTCGCGAGCCGCGTGACCCGGCACGGCACATCGGCCCGGCAGGCGCCGGGCCGCAGCCCCGGCGGCACCGCGATCGTCACCGCGTAGGCCCGGCGATCTAAGTTCACCGACCGGGCCCGCAGCGCCCGCGCCGCGGCGTCCCACGTCTCGTCCACGAGATCCACGGCGCCCTGGACGACGTGACGCGTCGTGCCGATCACCTGGGGGTGCGGGGCGGCGGCGCGCAGCGCCACGGTGAACGCGCTCCGGGGTTCGAGCGTCAGGCCCAGCGGGCCCGCGGGATCGGCGAGCGGCGCGTCGCGCCATACGTCATAGGCGGCGAATCCGGCGCCGGTGATCCCGAGCGCCGCGAGCGCCACAGAGACCGGTTGGGGCTCGTCTTCCCAGTTCACCAACACCACGGTCCACCACCGCGGCGCGCCTTCCACGACCCAGGCGCGCGGCGGTCGCTCGCGCCGCAGGCTCCACAGGCCACCCCCACCCCCACCCCCCCCGGACCGGCCCCCCGCATGGACGCGGACGGCGAGCACGTTCTCGCCGCCCCAGTTCACGAGGCCCGGCGGGAGCCGATAGCGGCGATAGGCTTCCGGCTCACCGCGCGGCGTAGGCGGGAAGTCGCCCGTCTGCCCCACCTTCACGCCGTTGAGGAAGGTCTCGTCGGTATCGGCGACCTTGCCGAGCTCGAGCGCGCCGCCAGGCTCGGGCGCGGCCCCGCTGGGAGCGGGCAGGGAAAAGCGGACCCGGTACCACCCGAAGCCATCGTAGTCGGGGTGGCCCGCCTCCTGCCAGCGGCGCGGCACGACGATTGCCTCCCACGCGTCCTCGTCGAACTCGCGGGTGGCGTAGCGAGGGTCGTCCCCGGTGCGAAAGCGCCAGGGCCCCCGGATCGCGTACGCCTCGTCGCCGAGCATGATGGCGGGCGCCCGCGCGTGCTCGAGCGTCATGGCGTCCACGACGCGGGCGACGACGGGCGCCACCGGGAGCGTGCGCTCGAGTAGCGGCAGGCGCTCGGGCGGGAGCTTCGGCAGGTGGTCTGAGAACAGCGTGATGCTCCCCGACACCGCCACGAGCGAGGCCCACGCGCGCGCCTCGGACAGCGACAACGGCGCGCGGACCACGAGGGAGTCGGGGTCGTTCAGCCACGTCGCCCGGTGATAGGAGCCGCGCAGCGCCGCCGCCCGCGCCGCGGCCTGGAGCCCGCTCCAATTGGCGCCGATGTCCGGCCCGATGCGCATGCCATTCACGAGCCCCGCGGCGTGCTGCAGCGGCGCGCCGCCGCCGAGCAGCAAGGCCTCGGTGCCGAGCCCGTCGCGCAGCGCGGTGAGCGCCGCGCGGTAGGCCTCGGCATGGGTGAGCCCACCGTAGTGGGCGGCACCGCCCGTCGCCGCGAGCAGGAAGTCGACCTCGAGGGCGTCATAGCCCCAATCGCGCACCGCCTGGCGCGCCAGCGCAAACAGCCATTCCTGTACCTTGGGATGCGCGCCATCGAGCGTGAACACCTTGCCACCCCACGCCGCCCGCGTGTCCCACACGATCGGGCCGATCGCGTCCTCGAGCAGCCAGTCGGGATGAGCGGCCGGCACGCCCGATCGCTCGGCCACCGCGAGCGGCGCGAGCCACAGTCCCGCTGTGAACCCGGCGGCATGCACGTGGTCGGTAAGCCAGCGGTGCCCGTGAGGAAACTTGGCGTTCGTGTCCCAAGCCCCCGCCGCCGTTGCGTAACCGTCGGCCAGCCGGATGTGACGGAAAAAGCGCCGATCGAAGTGTGCCGCGCAGAACTCCAGGTTGGCGATCACGTCCGCCTCGGTCACGTCCCCCGACAGCTCGTTCTGCGAGCTCCAGCCGGCCAGGGCGACGGCCTGCGCCAGCCGCTCCTGGTCGAGCGGCGAGCTGGGGAGAAACGCCGTGCGGAGGGCATCGAGGGCGTCGCCCGCGGGCTGATACGCGAGGCGCATCCGCGCGGCATCACCCGCGGGACGGAGCGGGCGGCTGGGCAGCCAGTCGCTCACCGCCTCCAGCCCGTCGCGCGACAGGCGCAGCGTGGCCTCGCCCGGCTCCCCGGCCTCGAACGCCACGCCGAGCCCGCGGGCACCACGCCCGAGGCCAAGGGCGCCATAGCTGATCACGCCAGCCGCCCCGGCATCGGCGACCGCCACCAGGCGCGAGGCCGCGCGGGAGTCGTACCCGTTGGCGAGCGCCACGAGCGGTTCGTCGCCCTGGAGAACGTCCCCGGGTGCAACGCGACAGAAGCGCACCCCTTTCACCGTCGGGAGGTTGTGGTCGGGGAAGATCGTGACGGTGATGGCCGCGAGCGGCGTCGGCGCCGGCTCGGCCGCCAGGAACTCCGCCTCGATCCACACGCCCGCTGCACGGCCGCGCACCACGACCGCTTCACCGCCCGGCGGGCGGCGGCTGCCCACCGTGCTATCTTGCAAGTCGGCGAGCGTGAGCGGCTCGTCGCCCACCCAGGCGACGACCTCCGCGGCCCGAATCAGGGGAACGGGTTGCGCGTCGCCGTAGTACCATAGCGTCCAGCGGCGGTGGTCGTCGAGCTCGAACCGCAGCCGCCCCGTGCCCCCCGTGGCTCGGCGCGCCGACGCACGACGGGCGCCCGCGCGCGGGCGGAGCAGGCCGCCGGAGACCGTTCCAGTGAGGAGCACGAACGTGCGTCGGTCCATAGGCTCAATGTTGGTGGCCCTGGCCGGTTTGTCTACGCCGCTCGCCGCGCAGTCCGGCGGGAAAACAGGCGGGCCGACGGGCGGGCTCGCGTTCACCCTGGGCGGCGGGTGGCAAGTCCAGGCCGTGGAGGTCGGATTCGCGCGGGCGGTACACGGCGGGCCGCTCGCTGTCGTGGCGCTCACGGGACGGCTCGGCGAGTTCAGCGACCAGGGCGCGATCGTGGGCGGCACGCGCGGCATCATGTTCGGTGCCACCGTGGCGGCCCGCACGCCGACGGCTCACCTCGCCGATATCGGTGTGGACACGAGCGCGAACCGCCTGGGCGTCGATGTCACACTCGAGGCCACGGGCTACGTCGCGGCGCATACACCCCTCGCCGTGGGCTCGCCCTGGGGGGCCGCGTCGTTCTTGCCGGGCCTCCGCTACGGCCCCCCCAACGGCTCGCAGTTCGCGCTGCTCGTCGGGCCAACGGTGTTCTTCGGTCAGGTGACGCTGGTGCGACCGTTCCTCGGGGTCCGCTTCGAGGCGCCGCTGGCGCGCCGCTAGCGCCATCCCTAGGTTTGCGACCGATGGTCGTGCCCTCCCTTGATACCGAGCATCCGGGTATCCGGGTCATCGCCGAGGTGGCGTCGGTCCTCCAGGCGGGCCTCGCGTCGGGGGAGGCCCTGCACGGCGTCGTCACGGCCCTGCGCCGCGGCCTCAACCTGCGCC
Source organism: Gemmatimonadales bacterium (assembly GCA_036270315.1). Taxonomy (GTDB): domain Bacteria; phylum Gemmatimonadota; class Gemmatimonadetes; order Gemmatimonadales; family GWC2-71-9; genus AG41. The sequence goes on along the minus strand of DATBCS010000249.1, from coordinate 1,707 downwards.
GCTGCCGCCTGTGGCTCCGCACCCCGGACGGCACGCGCTACAGCGCCGTCACCACCTCGGGCGACGAGGCGGAGCTCCCGGGCTACACGCCGCCGGTGGCCGAGTGGGTGCGGCGCGGGATCGAGCGCGACGGGATTCCCGGGGGCTCGATCATGCGCCTGCCCCTGCTGCACGACGAAGAGCCGCTCGGCGTGCTCGAAGTGATCATCCCCACGGGGCGCTACGAGGCCGTCGCCCACGATGTGCTGGTCGTCGTGGCGCGCATCCTCGCCCCGCTGCTCGCCGCCACCGAGTTGACGCAGGATCTCGCCTCCGAGGTGGCGCTGCGCACCCACGAGATGGAAGCGCAGCGGAGCTTCGCCGCCCAGATCATCGACTCGCTCCCCGTCGGGCTGTACGTCATCGACCGGGGGTACCACATCCGCGCCTGGAACCGCAAGCGGGAGGCGGGCACCCAGGGCGTGTCGCGCGATGACGCGATGGGACGCGAGATCTTCGAGGTGCTGGACCGCCAGCCGCGCGAGCTCTTGAAGCGGGAGTTCGACCGCGTGTTCGATACCGGTGAGCTCCAGCAGGTCGAGATGGAATCGGGCGCGAGCGGGGAGACGCGCCACTACCGCATCACCAAAATCCCCATGCGCGCGGACGGTCAGACCATCTCGCACGTCATCACCATCGGCGAGGACATCACCGCGTGGCACCAGGCGCAGCAGCGCCTCTCCGAAACCCAAAAACTCGCGGCCGTGGGCCAGCTCGCGGCCGGCGTGATGCACGAGATTAACAACCCGCTCGCCACGATCCTCGCGTGCTGCGAAGCCCTCACATTGCGCGGGGAGACCCTGCCGCCCGGGGAGCGCCACGCGTACGACGAATACCTGAAGATCATCGACACCGAGGTGCAGCGCTGCCGCCGCATCGTCGAGACCTTGCTCGATTTCTCCCGGCCGAAGAGCGGTGAGAAGAAGCGCGGCGACGTGAACGGCGTGGTCGAGCACACCCTGTTCCTGCTTAAACACCACGCCCGCTTCAAACGGCTCACCGTCCTGCGCGAGCTCACGCCCGGCCTGCCCCTCGTGCTGACGGACCAGGAACGCCTGATCCAGAGCTTCATGGCCCTGATGCTCAACGCCCTGGACGCGATGGACTCGCGGGGCACACTCACCGTGCGGAGCCGCATCAACCCCGAACGCGCCGACGAGATCTTGCTGGAGTTCATCGACACGGGCACCGGGATCAAGGGCGAGGACCTGCCCAAGATCTTCGAGCCGTTCTTCACGACCAAGCCGCAGGGCCGCGGCACGGGCCTCGGCCTCTCCATTTGTTACGCCATCATCGCCGAGCACCGGGGGCGGATCGAGGTCGAATCCCAAGTGGACGTCGGCTCGAACTTCAAGGTGTACCTCCCGGTCGGATGAAGATCCTCGTCATCGAAGACGACAAGACGGTGGGACAGTACGTGCAACGCGGACTCGCCGAGGCGGGCTACCACGCAGACTTGATCGGCGATGGAGCGGAGGGCCTCCGGCTGTCGGCCGGCGGACACTACGACCTCGTGGTGCTCGATCTGCGCCTGCCCACGCTGTCCGGCCTCGACGTGCTGCGCACCCTGCGCGACCGCAACAACGGCGTGCCGGTGCTGGTGTTGACGGCCCAGGACGCCGTGGACTTCAAGGTCCAGGCGCTCAAAATGGGCGCGGATGACTACAG
>DATBCS010000248.1:0-4170 GCA_036270315.1 Gemmatimonadales bacterium | reverse complement strand
GCACGACCGGCCCGCTGGACGAGGCGCGGCTCTACGGGCCGGTCGGCTTGGACATCGGTACCGACGGCGCGGAGCAAGTGGCGCTGGCCGTGATCGCTGAGATCCTCGCCGTCCGCTCGGGCCGGCGGGCGCGGTCGCTGCGAGAGCGCATCCTGCCGATTCATGCCCCGGCCGACTGAGCCGCTCCAGGCCGCAGGCGTCATTCTCGCCGCCGGCGCCTCGCGCCGCATGGGGCGCAACAAGATGCTGCTCGAGCTCGAGGGCGAGCCGCTGGTGCGCCGGGCGGCGCGGCGCGCACTTGCTGCGGGGCTCGCGCCCGTGGTGATCGTGCTGGGGCACGACGCGGACCGCGCCCGCGCCGCCCTGCTTGACCTCCCCCTCGAGTTCGCGCTCAACCCCGCGTTCACGGGGCCCACGAGCGCCTCGCTGCACCAGGGCCTCGACCGGCTCGGGCCCGAGGTCGGCGCGGTCGTGGTCACGCTCGGCGACATGGTGCTCGTGACCGCGGATATGCTCGTGGACCTTGTGACGGCGGCCCGGACCTCGGCCGCGCCCCTCGTCGTATCACGCTACGGCGAGGTGACGGCACCGCCGCTCCTCTTCCGGCGGGCGTTGTTCGGCGAGCTGCGGGCGTGGACGGGCGAGGGCTGCGGCAAGGCTGTGGTGCAGGCCCACCGGCACGAAGCGGCCTACGTCGAGCGCTCGCCCGAGCTGCTCGCGGACGTCGACACGCCCGACGACTTTGCGGCCGCGGCGGCGCTACTGGGCCGGTAGCCGGCGGCGGCGGACGATCTCCAGCCCGGAGACGCAGACGGCGAGCCACACGATCCCCGCCGTGTAGCCGCCGACCACATCGCTGAAGTAGTGCACCCCGAGGTACATCCGACTAAAGCCGATAGCGGCGACGAGGCTGATCGCGGCGACGCCCGCGGCGATGCGCCCGCTCGGACGCGCCGTGCGCCCAATGACGAAATAGGCGAGGAGGCCGAAGCACACGAGCGCCTCCATCGCGTGGCCGCTCGGGAAGCTGAAGCCCGGCACGCTCAGCCCCGCCGCGCCCGCCGGAGAACGGGGCCGCCGGACGAGCAGCTTCAACGCCTCGTTCAAGGCACTGGCGCCGACGATGCCGGTCACCCAGGCGCCGAGCTCCGGCCAGCGCCGCCCGCTCCCGAGCCACAGGGCGACCCCGAGCCCCACGAGCACGATCGCGGCCGGGGAGCCGAGCGCGCTGATCGCGGCCGCCAGCGCGTCGCCTGCCGGGGTGGCGTTCGCGCGGAACCAGGCCGCGAGCGCCACATCGAACCGCGTGAACCCGGTCCGCGTGAACAGGCCCTCGGTGATCTCGATGAAGAGCCACAGGCTGAGAAGACTCGCCCCCAAGCCCAGGGTGAGGTGGAGCCCCAGGTACTGCCCGCGTGCGAGCCGCGCGCTCAAGAATTGCCGCCCCCGCGGGTAGCGCGCCGCGAGGCGATCCCACGACGCCCAGACGCGTGCCCGGAGGCTCTCCAGGTGCGCCTCGAACCAGCGCCCCGCGACGACGAGCGCGACGACGAGGGCGATGAACAGCGCCACGGCCAGCCCGGCGCGTCCCAAGGCGCGCTGCAGCCGCGGCAGGTTCTGCCCGAAGAAGTACCCGACCGAGCCCACCGCGACCGCCCACAGCACGCTTCCCAGCGCGTTGAAGACGCTGAAGCGGCCGAACGGCATGCCGCTCGCGCCGGCGAGGATGCCGACCACCGTCCGGAAGAAGGCGACGAAGCGGGCGAACAACACGGTCGCGGCGCCGTGGCGATCGAAATAGCCCCGCAGCCGGGCGAGCGCTCCGGGGCTGATCCAGCGCGGCGGGCGCTCCAGCAGCATGCGCCCCGCGCCCCGGCCGATCCAGTAGCCGCCCGTGTCGCCCAGCACCGCGCCGAGCGCGGCCGCCGCGATCACGCCGTCGAGCGACAGCCGACCCTGCGCCGCCACGGCGGCGGCGAGGACGAGCGCCGTCTCGCCCGGCAACGGGAGGCCAATTCCCTCCGCGCCGACGAACAGGGCGACCACGACATAACCGTACCGCGCCACGAGGTTGAGCACGTCGCCCCCCGCCCCCTCAGAACAGTTCGAGCTGGTCCGCCACCAGGGTCTTGAGCTGCTCGAGCATCTTCACCATCGCCCAACTGTCGCGCGCGCAGTAGCGGAGCAGAGCCTGCCGCACCCCCGCCCGCTCCTCGGGCTTCATCCGGTCGCTGTGAAACATCAACCGCTGCAGCTCGACCGTGGCCGTCTCGCCGTCGGCGATTGGCAGGTCCCCGTAGGACAACCCGGACACGAGCGCCGGCAGCGTCGTCTTAATGCTGAAGCTGCCGGCGAAGTCGTGGTGATACACGTGGTTGCGCACGGCGGGAAGGAGGTCGACGAGCTTCTGCTCGATCCGCGTGAGCGGCTTCGCGAGGTGGGGCACCGCGGCCGCGAGGTGCCGGATGCAGTCCCGCTCGAAGCTAGCGTAGTACGCCACCACACGCCGTGCCCCGGCGCACGCCTCGACCAGCGCCTCGGCCAGTGCCGGCCGCGGGTCCTCCGGACCGTCGGCGAGCCACTCGTAGTGCACGAGCCCGCGGCCCCGCTCTTCGACGTCACAACTGAACTGGACCGGCACGATCTGCCACGGCCGGCATCCGGGCCAGCGCGGGATTGCCAGGCTCACGGTCTCGAAGTCGAGGAAGGCAAGGGGCGGGACGAACGCTGCCAGCGCGTCGCGCAGCGACGGCTCGACCACCATGGTCGCGCTGCGCACCGCCTTCACTTGTCGCGCATGGATGGTGGAGAGCTCCAGGTCGGTCGGCAGGTCGACCATGCTCGCGAAGCCGTCGGCCACGTATTCCAGCATCTTCTTGCGCTCGATCCGGTAGAGCTTGCTCACATGATCGAGCGCGAGCTTGGGCCAGCAGCGCTCGAGAAAGGGGCACACGTGGGGGCGCGAGCAATGGTCGCCGATCGGCACGTCGGGCAGCGGCCCCGCGAGCATTTGATGCTGGGCTGCGAGCTCGGGCGGCACGCCGACCAGCACGCCCTCGACCAGCGCGGTCACGTCTTCCCGCACGAACAGGTTGCTCAGGTCGGGGTGGCGGCACTCGGGGTTCAGGTGCATCACCTCGGCGCGCTCGACGGCGAGTCCGGCACCCCGCAGCACGTGGACCTGCACCGCCACGTCGGGGATGTGCTCGGGCTTGAGACTGTTCGTCGCCTTGACCTCGATCACGCCGAAGCCGCGCGCCTGGCGTTCGAGGATATCCACGCCGGCGTACGTCTCGTCCGCGAGGAACCAGGCTTCGTAGACAGCCGGCGGCTCGCGCGCGAGGACGGTGCGCGTCGTGGCCACCTTGTTGTCGAACTGGTAGAACGGCACGTCGACCAGCTCGCCCCCGGGGACATAGCCGCGGGCGCGCTGGCCGACCTCGATGCCCTGGTCGAAGCGATTGCGGAGCGCGGCGTCGGGCACGAGCTCGGGAGCGTCGGACTCGTGCACCCGCCACCACAACTGCTTATGGCACTGCAGGCCGGCGAGGAAGCGGGACTTCGAGAGCCGGCGCGCGGCGGGCTGGACGGCCATCCCGCAAATCTAGCGCGCCCCTAGCGCCGCGGTCGCCCCCGGGGCGGGCGCGGGCGCCGCGCCCGTCGGGCCCGTCGCTTGGCCTTGACGCGCGCCTTGCGCTTCGGCGCCCGCTTGCGCTTCACGGCCGGCCGCTTGCGCGCCGGCTGCGACTGCCGCTTGGGTCGCGCGGCGGCCGGGGCCGCAGCCGTCGAGTGGACCGCGAAGGCCACCCCGTGGGGATCGACGCACATCGCGATGCGATCGCCACCCGGCACGTCCATCGGGCCCCGGACCACCTTGCCACCGAGCGCGCTCACCGTCTTCGCAGCCTGATCGGCGCTCGCCACCCGCACGTAGGACAGCCAGTGGGGCGGCGCGGGCATGTCGGAGGGCGTGTTGTAGATCCCGCCCAGTTGGCGCCCCCCGCGACCGAACATCTGGTACATGCCCGCGGGCCCCATGTCCATCGCCTCGTCCTTGTCCCAGCCGAACAGCGCTTGATAGAACCGCCAGGCGGCCTGCCAGTCCTTCGTCGCGAGCTCGTGCCAGGAGAAGTCGCCGATTGCCGCCGGGGCATCTGGGCCCGGGTGCAG
>DATBCS010000247.1:0-4260 GCA_036270315.1 Gemmatimonadales bacterium | reverse complement strand
GTCGCCCAGACCGCGTAATAGATCGCGATTTTCATGCGGTCGCCCGCGTCGCTGGCCATGCCGACCTCGCTGCAGACTGGAGGGGAGGGCGCGAGACAATGTCGCCGCTCGCCGGCCAGCCCGCTAGGTCGCTGCGGCCGGCCCCGGGGGACGCTGCGTCCCGGCCACGGCGCGTTATGTTACCGGTAGGCGTCACCCTTCTCCGTTGCAGGAACACCTCGTGCGCGGCACACCGGCATCGCTTCGCCCGCTCCTGGCCCCTCTCGGCGTGGCCGCCGGCCTCCTCGTGGGATGCAATCCCCGCGGACGCAGCGTCTCCATCGGCTATGCGTTCCCGCGCTGGGGCCAGCTCGCGGTGCGCGTGGCGCTCGACGAGATCGCATCGTGGCCCGCCGCGACGCGCCCCAACGTCCGCATCATCTACGACAGCTCCTCCACCGGCGATCCCCCGGACGTCGAGGTCAGTCGGGCCCAGCGCTTCGCCGCGATCCCGGATCTCGTGGGGATCGTCGGGCATGGCGGGAGCCGCGGCACCCTGGCCGCCGCGCCTGTGTACAACCAGGCCGGGATCCCGGAGATCGCGCCCACGAGCACGAGTCGCTTGGTCAAGCGCATGGGCCCGTGGACCTTCCAACTGCCGCCGGACGATTCGGTGGAGGGCGCCTTCCTCGCGCAGTTCGCGGCCGAACGCCTGGGGGCCCGGCGTATTTCGCTGTTCTACGTCACTGACGAGTATGGGGCGGGACTGCGTGACGGCGTCGCCGCCGAGGCGGCCCGCCACCAGGTGCGCGTGCTCGACGAGGTGGGCTACGACATCCAGAACGACCTGGTCCCGCTCGTCGCGGCGTCGTTCCGGCGCGGCGTGCCAGACGTGGTCATCGTGGCGGGCCGTCAACGCGAGACGGCGCACATCGCGCGCGCGGCGTGGCGGCTGCACCCCGGCCAGCGGGTGCTCGCTGGCGACGGCGCCTTGGTGCTGCCGTTGCTCGTGGATGAAGCGGGCCCGGCCGCCGATTCGATCTATGTCGTCGCGTTCTGGATGCCCGACCGAGCGGACTCCGTGTCGCGCGCCTTCGTCGAGCGGTTCACCCGCATCGCGGGACGCCCGCCTCAGTCTGGGGACGCGATGAATCACGACGCCCTGATGGTGATGGCCCGGGCCGTGGCCGACGCGGGACCCCGTCGAGCCGCCATCCGCGCGTACCTCGCGTCGCTTGGCGTGACGCGCCCGCCGTACCACGGCGTCACCGGGCCCATCACGTTCACCGCGACGCGAGCGCCGTCGCTGATCATGACGCGCGTGCACGGACGCGAGGTGCAGATGGTGTCACCACCGTGAGGCGCTGGCGCCTGTCGCTCAGCCTGCGCGCCGCGCTGCTGCTGTTGGTGGTCGCGTCCGAGGTGTACGCGACGGCCCTTTCGCTCTTCCTGGCACAGCGTGTCGGGTCGGCCGCCACCGCGCTGGGCCGGGGGGCCGAGGAGGCCGTCGCCCTGCTCGATGTGTTGTCGCAACGGCACGACGCCCTGGACCACGGCTCGGCGCTCGCGGACCGGGCCCTGCGCGGCGGCCACGTACCCTCGGCCCGGGTCGTCGACTCGATCCGCCACCTGGCGAGCACGGGCGGCATCCCCGCCGGACCGGCGACCTTCGCGCCCGTCTCCGGCGCCCTCCGCGTGATGCTCGCCCGCACCGACGCGAACATGTCACTCATGGCCGGCAACCTGAGTGAGTTGGCCGCCCTGCTCGAGCTCCGGCGCGCGCGCGCGGCGATCTCCCGCCTCGCGGCGGTCGACTCGCTGCACGACGCGGTGGAGGGGCTGCTGGCGCAGGACGGCATCGCCGTCCGCCAGGAGTTGCTGCGGCGGCAGCGGGCGCTGCGCTTGGCGACGAGCAGCGCGCTCCGGGTTGCTGTGGGGTGGGTGCTCTTGGGCGTGATCTTCGTCCCCCTCACCGTCGCCGTCTTCCGGTCGCGAGTCGCCGTGCCGCTGCGCGAGCTCGAAGCGGGCCTCGCCCGCGTGGCCGAGGGCGACCTCGCGACGGAAGTCCTGGTGCACCGGCCCGACGAGGTGGGGCGCCTGGCCCAGCATTTCAACGAGATGACCCGGGTCCTGCGGGACCGCGCCGAGGAGCAGGGCCGCTTCGCGGCGGCGGGCGAACTGCTCGCTGGCGTGGCCCACGAAGTGAACAATCCGCTGATGGCGATCACGGCGCATGCCGACAACCGGCTGGCCGACGCCACGATCTCCGGCGAGCAGCGCGCCGAAATGACGCAGATCCTGCGCCAGGCGCGGCGTGCGACGAAGCTGCTGCGCGGGCTGCTCCGGTTCGTGCGGGTCGCCGAGCGCGAGATCGCGCCCGTCAACCTGAACGAGGTGGTGCGCGGGGCGCTCGACCTGGTGTCTTACCGCTTTGGCGTCGACGAGATCACGGTGGGCGGGGGCCTCGACCCCAGGCTCCCCCCGGTGCAAGGCGACGCCATCAAGCTGGAGCAGGTCGTCGTGAACCTCCTCTCCAACGCGATTGACGCGCTGCGCGCGATCAAACCGCCTCGCCAGCTCACCGTCGATAGCGGGGTCACGGACGCCCAGGTCTGGGTGGCGGTCGCCGACAATGGGCGCGGCGTCGCGCCCGAGATCGCCGCCCGCCTGTTCCGCCCGTTCGCGACGACCAAAGGGCGACGCGGTACGGGCCTGGGCCTCTACATCTCGCGCCAGATCGCTCGGGAGGCGGGAGGGGACCTGGCGCTCGTGCCGGCGTCGGGGGGCGGCGGCGCCCGGTTCGTGCTGTCGCTGCCGGCGGCTGCGCCACTGGCGGCACAGCCGCCCGAGGCGGCGGCTGAACCGAGCGCCGCGCGCTCGAGCGGACCGGTCCGAGCCCTCGGCTCGCTCGCCGGACTCCGCGTGCTGCTCGTGGACGACGAGGAGGGGGTGCGCCGACCCATGGCGCGATTCCTGGCGCGCCGCGGCGCCCACGTCGACGAGGCGGGTGACGGGGCGGCCGCCCTGATCCAGCTCGCGGCCCAGAAGCCGGATGTGATCCTCGCCGACTTGCGGATGCCGCGTATGGGCGGCGTGGAGCTGTACGCCCGGCTGGAGGCGGACCGCCCGGATCTCGCCCCGCGCGTGCTGTTCCTGTCGGGCGACATCTCCCAGCTCGCCGAGCCCGGCAACACGCCCGTGGCGCGGGAGCGCGTGCTCGTGAAGCCCGTCGAACTGGCGGAGCTCGAGCGGCGCATCCTCGAGTTCGTGCGCGGCGGCGGCGGCGCGTAACGGCCCGCGCTGGCTGGACCGACGGCCGCGCGCTATCATCAGATATGCTGGTGGTGGCGGTCCTGCTCGCGACCGTGGTGATGCGGGTCGCGCTGATCGGCGCCGTCGTCTACCTCCTGTTGGGGCAGGGTGCCCGCTGTCCCCACTGCGGGGTCGCGATGGTGCCGATCCGGAACCGGCTGCTCGACCGCATGCTCCCCCTGCTCGAGCGGCGCTGGTGCCTCGAGTGCGGCTGGAACGGGGTCGTGCGGCGCAACCGGAGCGTCTCGCCCCCCGCCGCCGCCCGGCGCGCCCCGCCCCGCCCCTCCCTCCACTGATCAGTCCATCGTCGTGATGAGACGCGCCGCGCGCTCAAAAAAGAAATAGTCCCACGCCCAGTTCAACAACACAAACAGCTTGTTCCGGAAGCCGATCAGCTGGATGATGTGCACCACGAGCCACGCCACCCAGGCCGGGAACCCCGTGAAGCCGATCCCGTAGATGTGGGCGACGGCCGCGTTGCGACCGATCGTCGCGAGCGATCCCGGGTCGCGATAGCGGAACGCCCCCGGGGCCGCACCGCGGAGCGCGCGCCGGATGTTCGCCACCGCCGTCTCCGCCATTTGGATCGCGACGGGGGCCATCATCGGGAGCGGGGCTCCGCCCACTTCGAGGTAGGCGGCGTCGCCGATCACGTAGATCTCCGGGTGGCCCTGCACCTGCAGCGTGGGGCCGACTGCCACGCGCCCCTGCCGCGCGGTGGGCAAGCCCAGTCGGGCCGTGAGCGACACCGCCTGAGCGCCCGCCGCCCAGATCAGGCTGTACGCCGGGATGACTTCGCCGCCCCGTAGCTGCACCCGGACGCCGTCGTAGTCGGCGACCGCGGCCCCGAAGCGGACCTCCACGTGCTTGCGCCACAGCGTCTCGGCGGCCGCCTCGCGGAGCCGGAGCGGCATGGTCGCGAGCAAGCGATCCGTGGCCTCGAGCAAGAGGACGCGGACGTCCTTGATG
>DATBCS010000246.1:0-10824 GCA_036270315.1 Gemmatimonadales bacterium | reverse complement strand
ATCGTCGTGGGTGCGGGTGGAGGGGAAGATCTCCCCGGACGCCGTCCAGCAGCCCGGATTTGAGCTCCTGTGGACGATCAGAGTCGAGGCTGAGGCGACGCGAGCGCCTGCGGTGACGCCGCCCGTGCTCCTGGATCTCGTGATTGGGTACCGGTGGTTCCGCGCCTTAGAGTTCGTCGCCGGGCGACTCGATCACGTCCTGGCGATCGATTCGGACCTTGGTGGGATCGAGTGGGAGCGGCGCCTGACCGCGCCAGCTACATCGTCGCGCGCGCCCGCCTGCGCGGCGTCGGTCCCGCTCAACTTGGCTCGGCCCACGAGCGCGGCCCTACCGCCTGTAGTCGTAGGCTACGGCGGCGGGCGCATGGGCGTTCCCGCTCGCGGCGCGGTCGGCACAGCTGGCGAGGGCGCCGTGACGCTGACGCCCGCTGCGGCGCACGGCGGCAACGCCGCGCCGGCCCCACCCGGCCCCCCAGCCCCGCCGGCGGTGCTAAAGCCTGCGGCCCAGCGCTCGAGCCTGCGCCCCTTTCCCATCGTGTATGCCCTGTCGAGTACCGGTATGCTGCATACGCTCAACGTCGTGAATGGTGCCGACGCCGAGCCACCGCTCGCGTTCCTGCCGCCGCATGCCATCGCGCGTGGCTTGATCGTCGTCGATGATATCGCCTACGTAGCAACGGGCCGGGGGTGTGGGGCGGCGCCCGATGGCGTCTGGGCCCTGGATCTCGACTCTCGCCAGGTCGCCACGTGGCACTCCGCTGGGGCGATTGCCGGTTCAGTGGGTCCGGCCATCGGCCCGGACGGGACGCTCTATGTGGCGACCACACATGGGGAGTTGGTGACCCTCGCGCCACGCACGTTGAAGGCGAAGAACGTGTCTCGCTCCGGTGGAGTGCCCTTCGCCTCTTCGCCCGTCCTGTTCGAGCATCGGGGCAGAATGCTCGTCGCGGCGTCCACGCGCGATGGGCGGATCCACGTGCTGGACAGCCGCGACTTGGCCGACGTCACGGGCGCGGTGATTTCGGCGTCGGGCCTTGCGGGCGGCACGCTGGCGAGCTGGGTGGCTCCCGACGGCACGCGGTGGCTCCTGGCGGCAGCCGCCGGCCCCGTGCTGACGGACGCGGGATTCGCGCTCCGAGGCGGGGCGGTCACTCATGGCGCTATCGTCGCCTGGAGAGTGGTCGAGCAGAACGGTGCACCCGCACTCGAGCCCGGGTGGGTGTCGCGCGACATGATCGCGCCCCTGGGCCCCGTCGTCATCCGCGGCGTCGTGTTCGCGGTCGCGAGTGGGGCAGCTCGCCCGACGGAACGCCAGCGCCCCAACACGGCGCCTGCCGAACGCTCCTCGCCCGCGATCCTCTATGCGCTTGACGGGGCCACCGGCAGGGAACTGTGGAGCAGCGGCATCACGCTCACTGCGGGCGTGCGTGGAGGATTGTCAGGCGGGGGCAGCGAGGTGTACGTCGGAGCGGACGACGGCACGCTGTACGCGTTCGGCTTTCCGATGGAGCACTGAGGCCCGAGGTGAACCGGGCCATCATGTGGTGCGTCGCGGGCGTCGTCGTCCCTGGCGCGGTCAGGGTCGGCCGGTTGGAGGCGCAACTGCCCCAAGGTCCAGGCAGGGAAGCAGTCGTGGCACTGTGCTCACAATGCCACCGACCGGAAGTCGTGGTCTCCGTTGGTCAGGATAGCGCGGGCTGGGCGACCACGTTGCGGAAAATGACGGCGCTCGGCGCCAAAGGCACGGACCAGGACTTCGGCGCGGCGCTCGAATACCTGGCAACGCACTTCCCGGTCGCCCAGGTCCCGCGCATCAACGTCAATACCGCGACGGCGCTTGAACTGGAAAGCGGATTGACCCTGAGGCGCTCACAAGCCGCGGCCATCATCGCGTACCGCTCACAACACGGCACCTTCCAGTCCCTGGCGGATCTGGAGAAGGTCCCCGGTCTCGATGTCGCGCACATCGAAGCGAAGAGAGATAGGTTGACCTTTTGATGTAGCTGGGTCCGTGCCTCTCAGAGCGCTCTGCGACCCGCGCCCGTGCTGCATCACTCGGCTACCGGGCTGGTCATCGCCGCGTCAGCTCTCCCGCGATCAGACATGCCGCGAGTCGCGAGTCGCGGTTGATGTTGTAGAGCCCTCCGGTCGCGTCGTAGTTGTGCCCAACGAAGTACAGGCCCGGCTGGTCGAGGCTCACCACGCGGTCGCGGCGCCGCGCGAAGCCCCGCGCGTCGAGCCGGATGAGCGGGCCGAGCGGCCCGAGCGCCGCCCGGTATCCGGTCGCGCAGATGATGGCCTCGAACCGGGCGGCGGTGCCGTCGCTGAACCGGGCGCCCTCGGGCGTCAGCTCGACGACGCCGGCGCGGACGTCGATCAGGCCCGCGGCGATCGCGTCCACCAGATGGAACCCGATCACCGGGATGGCATCGAGCGGGCTGTGCGCCGAGCGCGGCAGCACCGGCGGGCCGCGCCGTAGCTCGCTCAGCAGTCGCACCAAGGCCACCGCCCGTTCCTGCGCCGCGCGCGGCAGCTTGCGGACCCAGTAGGCGATATACTGAATCGGCAGGCCTGCGAGCGTCAGCGGCACCACGTTCGCCCCCGAGCGGACGGCGATCGTCACCTGGACGCCCGCCCGCGCGAGTTCGGTCGCAATCTCGGCGCCGGAGTTTCCGACGCCCACCACCAGCACCCTACGCCCGATGTACGGGTCGGCGCGCCGGTACTCCACGCTGTGGGTGATCGCGCCTGCAAAGCGCTCCTGACCGCGGAACTGGGGATGCGTGGGGTTGGCCACGATCCCCGTCGCGATGAGGAGGACGCTCGCGTCGTACGGACCGCGGCTCGTGTGCACCGTCCAGCGGCCGTCGGCCGGGGTGACGCGCTCGACCGTGCAGTCCGTCGTGATCGGCAGTGCGAAGTGCTGCGCGTACTGCCGCAAGTATTCCCAGAACTCGCAGCGGGGGAGAAACAGCGGGGCGGTGCGGGGGAACGCCAACCCGGGAAGCGACGACATGTGCTTCCCGGTATGCAGCCTGAGACTGTCGTACAGGCTCGCCCAGGTCTGCCCCACCGTGCCCCCGCGTTCCAGTACCCGATGGGGGACGCCGTGCTCCTGCAATTGCTGCGACGCGGCGAGGCCCGCCGGCCCCGCGCCAATGATGACGACCGGGAGTCGCTCAGCCACGAACGGTCTTCACGCACCCCACGAAACGGCGCGGGGCAGGCCGTGCTGCTCCCGCCGTGACCCCGCCGGCAAACGCGCCCCCTTCGCTAGCGCGCGCGTTCCGTCGCCAACAGCGCTTGTTTTCGCTCGAGACCCCAGCGGTATCCGCCCAGATCCCCGTCCGCTCGCACGACGCGATGGCACGGGATGACCAGGGCCACGGGATTGGTGGCACAGGCGCGCGCCACGGCCCGGGTGGCGTGGTGCCGGCCGATCGCCCGCGCGAGCTCGGAGTAGGAGCGGGTAGCGGCGTAGGGAATCTTGCGGAGCGCTTCCCACACGCGGCGCTGGAACGCCGTGGCCCGCACATCGAGTGGCAGGTCAAGGTGCTCCAGACGGCCATCCAGGTACTTGAGAATCGCGGCCACCGCCCGGGCGAGCGGACCGCCGTCGCGACGCAGCTCGGCGGCCGGGAATTCGGCCCGCAGGCCGGTCTCGAGGGCCACGATGTCGCTCCCGAGACTGACGCGACAGATCCCGTGCTCGGTCGTGGCAACGAGCAGCCGGCCCAGCGGGCAGGGCACGACGGTGTACGCGATACGCGTGCCGGTGGCGCCGCGACCGTACGTTGCGGGCGTCATGCCCAGCTGCGCGTGGGCACGTTCGTACACCCGGCTGGGCGAGCCGTAGCCCGCTTCGTAGAGGGCCGGGCTCACGCGGCCCCGGCGCCTGAGCCCCGCCTTGAAGCGATCCACTCGGCGGGCGTCTCGGTACTGCCGGGGGCTCACGCCCAGGACGCTCCGGAAGGCGCGCAACACCCGGTGGGGTGTGGCGCCCACGCGGGCGGCGAGAGCCGCGAGCTGTGCGGGCGCATCGGGGTGGGCGTCAATCATGCGACATACCTCGCGAACCAAGGGAAGCCGAGCATCCGGGCGGCCCCGCTCGGCCGGTCGACAGCGGCGGCACGCCCGGAACCCGGCGAGCTCCGCCGCGGCGGGCGCGGGGAAGAACGTGACTTGGCCCCGCCGCGGCCGTCGGCTGGGACAGGACGGCCGGCAGTAGATCCCAGTCGAACGCACCGCGTACACGAACGCGTCGTCGTAGCGGCGATCGCGCGCCAGCACGATGCGCCAGCGGCGCTCGGCGGTTTGGTCGGAAACGAGGGCGGCACGGGGCACGTCGTGAACATAGCGCGTCGCCGTGCCGCTTTCTATCCGGTTTTGACGGTCAAACCTTACATCCAGGGCTCGTCCGCCGAAGGCCCGTAGATCGAGGGGACCTTCGCGTCGGCCATCCGCAGGTACACGGACATCTGGCCGCGGTGGTGAACGGCGTCCATCAGCATGAACCACAACACGTCCATCTTCCGCACGTCCCCCATCCGCTGGGGCCCGACGAAGAACTTCACGGTCGTGTTGAGCTCGGCCTCCGGGGTCTGCTTGACGCGCTCGGTGAACGCCTTGTGCGCCTGCTCGTAGGTCGCGATGACCTCGGGGAGCGAGCCCGGCGCCGCGGGCATCTTGTGCAGATTGATCGCGCCGTCGAGGGCCTGCTCGCTCGCTTTTTCCTCAATCACGAACGTCCAGGCGAGCTCCTTCGCGCTGCGGCATTTGGCCGTTGGCTTCAAGTCGCTCTTCGCGACCGGGAACGCCTGGAGCACCCGCATCGTAATCGGGAACTCCCGCTCCATCGTGCTCAGGAACTGCTGCTTCTCGGTCATAACGTCATTCCTCGCGAGATAGGCTTTCCATCAAGCCCGTACTACGCCGAGGCACGAGGGGTGTCAAGCCGCCGTGCTCGGGCGTTATCTTCGCTGCGACCCCCGGGGGCAAGGGCCCGCGCGGCACGGACACCGCGAGGGAGAATGGAGCGGAGCATGCGTCAGAACATCGCCAGCGGGGCACCGTGGGAGCCGGTCGTCGGGTATTCCCGTGCCGTGCGCGTCGGATCCACGGTGCACGTGGCGGGCACGACCGCTACCGGGCCCGACGGCAGCGTCACCGGGATCGGTGACGCCTACGTCCAGGCAGTCGCGGCGCTGCGCACCATCGAGCGTGCCCTCGCCGAGGCGGGGGCCTCGCTCGGGGACGTGGTGCGCACGCGGATCTACGTGACCAACATCGCCGACTGGGAACGGGTGGGGCGCGCCCACGGGGAGGTCTTCCGTAACATCCGCCCCGCGTGTACGCTCGTCGCCGTAAGCCGGCTGGTGGCTCCCGAGTTGTTGGTCGAGATCGAAGCGGACGCGGTGATCGAGAACGGATGACCGCCCCCTCGCGCGGTATATTCCGGGCACCGGGAAGGGGCGTGGCGTCATGGCCGTGACGGAGATCAGCAAGAAGGCAACGGTCGCCTGTCCGTTCTGCGCCACGCTCAACCGCGTGGACCTAGGACGGCTCGGAGACCGCCCCAAGTGCGGCAACTGCGGCCGCCCGATCCTCGTGGACCGGCCGATCGCGGTGACCGACCAGAATGTGGACGCCGTGGTCCGCGGTACCGACGTGCCGGTCGTGATGGACTGCTACGCCACCTGGTGCGGCCCGTGCAAGATCATGGCGCCGATCCTCGATGCGTTCGCCCACGACCGCCAGGGCGAGGTGCTGGTGACCAAGCTCGACACCGACGCGAACCCCGCGACGACGCGACGCTTCGATGTTCGCGCCATCCCCACCCTTATCGTCTTCCGCCAGGGCCAGCCGGTCGGGCGGCACGCGGGCGTGCTCCAGCGCGCCGCCCTCGACGCGCTCGTCGGCCCCCCCGTGCGGTCCTGACATGGCCTCCGCGGCGGAGTTCGGCGAGGAACGGTCCCTCGCCGCCGGCGCGTCCGACGCGCCGGAGCCCGTGTCGCAGCGGTCGCGCGGCGTCGCGTTGGGGCTCGCCGTGGTCGGCGGCCTGTTTGGGTTGCACCGCTTCTACACTGGCCGCGTGCAAAGCGCCGTATGGATGTGCCTCACTCTCGGCGGCGTGGGCATCTGGTACTTGTACGACGTCGTCGTGCTCGCGGCGGGTGACTTCGTGGACGGCGCCGGGCGCCGGGTGCGGCGCTGGGAGCTGGCGGACGCGGCGCCCGCGACGACGGGGTCGGAGCGACGGGTGGCGGACGTGGAGGATCGCCTGCTGTCGGTCGAGTCGCAGCTCAGCGAGCTCGCCGAGCGGCTCGACTTCGCCGAACGCCTCCTGGCCCAGGCCCGGGAGCGGGGCAAACTGCCGCACGCGTGAGCCGCCGGCGCTCCGGCTGTTCGAGCGTCCCCTCGTCCATTAGTTTCCCGCACCTCTCCGCCGCACCCGAGTATCCAGCATTCCGGGGGAAGCGATGAAGCTTGGGGTCCCGAAAGAGACCGCCGTCCACGAGCGCCGCGTCGCCCTGGTCCCGGAATCGGTGGCCAAGCTGGTGCGGGCGGGCTGGAGCGTCGTGGTGGAGCAGGGGGCGGGCAGCGGTGCCGCGCTCGCGGACGCCGCCTACCGCGAGGCTGGCGCGGAGGTCGCCCCCGACGCGCGTGGGGTCTACGGAGCGGCGGATGCGGTGGCCAAGGTGCAACGACCCAGCCCGGCGGAGGCGGCCGCGCTGCGCGCCGGCACCGTCCTCATCAGCTTGCTCCAAACCGCCCGCGTGCCCGACCTCGTCCAAGACCTCGCCCGACGCCAGGTCACCGCCCTGAGCCTCGAGCGCGTGCCGCGCATCACCCGCGCCCAGTCGATGGACGTCTTATCCTCGCAGGCCACGATCGCGGGCTACAAGGCCGTGCTCGTCGGCGCGGCCGAGCTCGGCAAGCTCCTCCCCATGCTCACCACCGCCGCGGGCACGCTCGCGCCCGCCAAAGCGTTCATCCTCGGCGCCGGGGTCGCGGGGCTGCAGGCGATCGCCACCGCCCGCCGGCTCGGGGCCGTGGTCTCGGCCTTCGACGTGCGGCCGGCGGCCCAGGAGCAGGTCGCGAGCCTAGGCGCGCAGTTCATCGCGGCCGACGCGGTGAGTGCCGCGGCCGAGGGCGCGGGCGGCTACGCGACCGAGCTCGCCGAAGAGCACCAGCGGCGCGAGCGCGACGTGATTCATCAACACCTGCGCGGCATGGACTTGGTGATTACGACCGCCCTCATCCCCAACCGGCCGGCGCCCCGGCTGATCACCGGCGTAATGGTCGCGGACATGAAACCGGGGGCGGTCATCGTCGACCTCGCCGCGGAAGCGGGCGGCAACTGCGAGCTGACGCGTCCGGGCGAGACCGTCACGACGCACGGCGTGACCATCCTCGGGCCACTCAACCTGCCCGCGACCGTGCCGCTGCACGCCAGCCAGATGTTCTCACGTAACGTCCTCACCCTGCTCGAGCACCTCGCCAAGGGGGGGACACTGGTGATCGACCTCGGTGACGCGATCACGGGGGCCATGGTCGTCACCCATCAAGGCACAATCCGGAGCCTACCATGAGCGGGATCTCCTTCATCGAGCTGTACGTCTTCGTGCTGGCCGCGTTCGTCGGCTATCAAATGATCTCCCGCGTGCCGCCGCTGTTGCACACGCCGCTCATGTCGGCGACCAACGCCATTTCGGGCATCTCGCTCGTCGGGTCCCTGGTCCTCGCGGGCGCGAACTACGGCACGGTCGCGACGGTGCTCGGCGTCATCGCGGTCACCGCGGCCATGACGAACGTCGTGAGCGGATTCATGATCACCGATCGCATGCTGCGCATGTTCAAGCGGGGCGACGACCGCAAGTGATCCCGGTCGTCATCCAAATCGCCTACCTCGCGGCCGCGGTCCTCTTCATCCTCGGCCTCAAGGGGCTGGCGTCCCCCGCCACCGCGCGCCGGGGCATGCTGTATGCCGAAATCGGCATGCTCGTGGCGATCATCGGCACGCTCCTGCAGCATGAGATCGTCCGGTACGACTGGATCCTCGTCGGCCTGGTCCTAGGGTCCGCGCTCGGGGCCCCGATCGCGATCTACATGCCGATGACGGCGGTGCCGCAGCGGACCGCGATCTCGCACATGAGCGGCGCGCTGGCGGCCACGCTCGTGGGCGTCGCCGAGTACTGGCGGCTGGGGGGCCAGGTGCCGCACGCGGAGATGGCGGCGCTCGCCTTCGAAGTGCTGTTCGGCGCCCTCACCATCACCGGCAGCTTCATGGCGTTCGGCAAGTTGCAGGAGCTGGTGAAGAGCGCTCCCATCACCTACCGCGGGCAGAACGCCGTCAACCTGACGTTGTTCACGGTCACGCTGGGCCTGTTCGGGTATCTCGTCGTGCAGCCGTCGGCGGGGCACGTGTTCTACGCCATGGTGGGACTCGCGCTCCTGATCGGGGTCTTCCTCGTGCTGCCGATCGGCGGCGCCGACATGCCGGTAGTGATCTCGCTGCTCAACTCCTACGCGGGCCTCGCCTCCGCCGCGACCGGATTCGTGCTGGGCAATAACGTGCTCATCATCGCCGGGGCGCTGGACGGCGCCTCGGGTTTCATCCTGTCCATCCTCATGAGCCGGGCGATGAACCGATCGTTCCGCAACATCCTGTTCGGCGCGTTCGGGAGCCAGGCGACCGCCGCGGCGACGCTCGCTGCCACGACGGACAAGAGCGTGCGCTCGATCAGCGCGGGGGACGCGGCTATTCAGCTCGCCTACGCCCGCGCGGTGATCGTCGTCCCGGGCTACGGCATGGCCGTCGCGCAATGCCAGCATCAGGTGGCGGAGCTGGCGGAGCTGATCGAGAAGCGGGGCGGGTCCGTGAAGTTCGCGATCCATCCCGTCGCCGGGCGGATGCCGGGCCACATGAACGTGCTGCTCGCCGAGGCGAATATCCCCTACGACCGGCTGTACGACATGGAAGACATCAACGGCGAGTTCGAGAACACCGACGTCGCCCTGGTGATCGGCGCCAACGACGTCGTGAACCCGGCCGCCCGCAACGAGCCCTCGAGCCCGATCTACGGCATGCCGATCCTCAACGTGGACCGGGCGAAGAGCATCATCGTGCTGAAGCGCAGCATGAACCCGGGGTTCGCGGGGATCGAGAACGCGCTGTTCTACAACCCCAAGTGCTCGATGCTGTTCGGCAACGCCAAGGACTCGCTCGTCCAGCTGATCAGCGAAGTCAAGGCGCTCTAGGCGGTCGCGCCGGCGGGCGCCGCGTCAGGTGCCCCAATGGTTGTTGCCGCGGTCGATGTCCGGATAGATCCGCCGCGGATCGACCACGACGCCCACCACGGGGCGCGGCGTCACCAGGCGCGCCGTAAACCGGCTCCCCAGGTTCCACATCTCGATCGGCAGCTCGCGCGTCTCGCGCGTCCCGTCGGCGTAATGGAGCTCGAGCGTCACCGGCAGCACCATCTGCCCGCGGTTCGAGAGGTACACGAGCGTCGTGTCGCCCGTCCGCGTCACCGAGTCGACCGCCTGATCGAGCCGCGCCGTGGTGAACACCCAGGCGCGCCAGAACCAATCGAGCTCCCGTCCCGAGACGTTCTCCATGGTGCGGAAGAAGTCCGCGGGTTGCGGGTGCTTGAAGCGCCAGCGCCGCACGTACTCGCCGAACGCCCGCTCGAAGGTCGCCTTGCCGAGCACCGCGTCGCGCAGGATCGTGAGCATCAGCGCGGGCTTCTGGTACGCCGCCCAGGCCAGGTCGCGCTGCTCGACCGGCCGGTCGATCATCGGCTGCTCGGCCCCCGGCACGGCGGACACTTGCGCGGCGCCGAGCAGGTCGCGCCGCACGGTGTCCCCGTACGTCGTGCCCGCGAAGTACCCCTCCGCCGAGCCGTAGTCGATGAAGGTGTTGAACCCCTCGTCCATCCAGGGATAGCGGCGCTCGTCGGACCCCACGAGCATCGGGAACCACTCGTGGCCGAACTCGTGCGTGAGCACCCAGTACTGGTCCTCGCGCTTCTCGAGCGCGGGCACGAACGTGAGCATCGGGTACTCCATCCCCTCAACGAGGCCCTCGACCGTTGTGGCGTGCGGCCAGGGGTACATCCCCCACGTCTCGCTGAAGTGCTTGATCGTGTACGACGCCATACGATTGGCCTCTTCCCACGGCGCCGCGCTCGGTCGGTAGAACGTCTCGATCAGGATGCCGTGCCAGCTCGACGCGTCCCAGCGGAAGTCGGGCGCCGCGGCCCAGGCGAAGTCGCGCACGCGATGCGCCGTGAAGTGCCACGTCTTAGTCCCCCCGACGGCCCGCGCGCCGGCCGCCGTGGCCTCGGCCTTGGTGATGACCTGGATCCGGTCGGCCGACGTGCGCGCCCGCGCCAGCCGGGCCCGCTCGGTGGCGCTCCACACAGTGAGGGGGTTCGCCACCGTGCCCGTCGCGGCGACCACGAACCCCGCCGGCAGGGTGAGGGACACGTCGAAGTCGCCGTACTCGAGGTAGAACTCGCCGGCCCCCAAGTAGGGCAGCGGATTCCAGCCGTGCACATCGTCGTACACCACCATACGCGGGTACCACTGGCCGATCTGGTACAGCCGCGTGCCGATGCGCCCCATGCGCCCGCCGCCGTACGGCGGCACGGGGAAGTGCCAGGCGACGTCGAAGCTGATGGTCCCCCGGGGCGGGAGCGGACGCGCCAGCTCGACGCGCATCATCGTGCCGTATTCGGTGCGCCGCAGCTCCCGCCCCCCGGCGGCGAACCGCTCGATCGTGATGCCCCCAAGGAACCCCTTGCCGGTGAAATCAAAGAC
>DATBCS010000245.1:0-2594 GCA_036270315.1 Gemmatimonadales bacterium | reverse complement strand
CCGCCATGCCCTCGCTCAGCGAGTCGAACGCGGTCTCCCACTGCTCCTTCGCGCGCCGCACCAATTCGAAGAACCGCGCGTTCGCGATCACGATGGCTGCGTGCGTGCCCACGGTGGACAGGAGCCGGATATCCTCGGGCGCGAAGGCGCCATCCCGGGGGTCGGCGATCACCAACGTCCCCACGAGCACGCCGTGCGCCCGCAGGGGCACGGCGGCCGCGGAGCCGACCGACAGGCCCTCGACCAGCACCGTGGGCGCGCCGTTCGGGTCGCGCACGAGCTCGAGCCGCTCGCTCGTGAGCGAGTGGGCCACGAGCCCGGGATCGTCCGGACTCACGGCGCGCCGGACCAGTGGCGCCAGGGTGCCGGCCGCAGCGGCGACATGGAGCGGCTGGCGTGCCGCCCCCCCATCGCCCTCCCCCTCCGGCGCGAGCGCCAACAGGGCTCCTTGGGCGTCGAGGAACCGCATGGCGTAGCGCACCACCTCTTGCACCGTGTGATCGAGCTCGAGCGAGCCCGAGAGGACGTAGGAGAGCTCCTGCAGCGAGAATAGCTCCGACAGCCGGCGGTTCAGCTCGTCCGCCGCTCGCCGCCGGTCCTGCTCGCTGCGCTCGAGCCGCCGCTTGAGACGAATCGCCCCCCAGCCGAGCCCGCCCGCGGCACAGAGGAACAGCGCGATCAGGACGATGTCGATGGCTCGTTCCAACGGTGCCTCCCGAAGGCACAACAATACTGTGCCGGAACGCGCGGCATGCCCCGGAAGCTACGCGGCAGGGGTGCGGTTGAGAATGGTTCTCGACTCAACAGGGAGCCGTCTCGGAGTGGAGGTCTGCGGGAGGTGGGGTGCCCGGGAGAGACGCCTGAAGCAGCGCGCCTGCCCGCGAGTCGGCCGCTACGGGGTGCGGGGAGTCAGTCCCGCCCGCGCCAGAACGCGCGAGCGCTCGCGCTCGAGCAACGGGAGGATACCCGACCAGGCGTCGTTCGTGACGCCGCCGTAACTGACGCTGGTCGTCTCCCGGAAGGTGATGCCCTCGTCGAAGACGTAGATCGCGACGGCCTGCTCGCGAGCGTCGAGCTGGTACGAGCTCCATGTGGGTGAGAGCGGCACGATACCCACCGGGCGGAACAGCCGGCCCTGGCTCACGATACTCAGGTCTTCCGGGTTGAACCGCGCCTGCGGGACGATGCCCAAGAACGTCACCATTACGAGCATGGGGCGGAGGACGCCGGCCCGCGCGGCCGCGGAGTCGATCTGCGCCTGCCGGCTCTTGAGGAGCTGCTTGAGCGACGCGTACGTGTCGGGGGCGAGCAGCCGGATCACCCCCTCGGCGAGCGGCAGGACCTGGATGGCGATCTGGTCGGTGGCGAACCGCACCACGATGTCGTCGCGTCTCAGCGTGCCAAAGCCGACCGGCAACGTGTCCTGGGCGGAGAGGGGTCTGGGGGCGGCGAGCACGGCCGCCGCGAGGGCGACCGCGAGACCACTCGAGCGCCTCGGCGCGCCGGTCATGCGGCTCGCCCCCGGATCAGCTCGGTAATGGCCTCCCGCAACTCCCCGATGCCTGCTTCCTGTCGCGCGCTCGTGGCGATCATCTGGTCCTCATCGAGCGCGAGCAACTCGCGCAGCTCGTGTTCTCGACCAAGGCGTTGTCCCTGGGGAAGCTTGTCGGTCTTCGTGAGCGCCGCAAGCACTCGGGTCCCCCGTGCGGCGAAGACTTCCTGCAGCGCTCGGTCATCGACCGAGGGGTCGCGCCGGATATCGAGCAGCCAGAGGACCCCCGCCAGGTGGCCCCGGTCGAGCGTACGGGCGATCAACCGGCGGAACGCCGACCGCTCGGTCTGGCTGGCCCTGGCATAGCCATACCCCGGAAGATCGAGGAGGTAGTAGGCGCCGTCGAAGTCGTACACGTTCAGGGTGCGAGTCTTGCCCGGAGTCGTCGACACCTTGGCGAGGCGCCGGCCGGCGAGTGCGTTCAAGAGGCTCGACTTGCCGACGTTGGAACGACCGAGCACGGCGATTTCGGGAAGTGCGGGAACCAGCAGGACGCCGGCGGACGGGAACGAGCCGACGAAACGCGGTGGGGGGAGGCTCAGGCTTCTTTCTTCTGGCGGACGCGCTCCGTCACGAGCAGCGGGGGTCGGCCCTCGCTCACGCACTCGGCGGTGATGGCGACCTCACGCACGTCGTCCCGGCTGGGCAACTCGAACATGATGTCGGTCATCATCTCCTCGAGGATGGCGCGCAGGCCGCGGGCCCCCGTGCCCCGCTTGATCGCCTTCTGCGCAATCGCCTTGAGCGCCTCCTTCTCGACCGTGAGCCGCACGTCTTCCAGCTCGAACAGCTTCTGGTACTGCTTGGTGAGCGCGTTCTTGGGCTCGATCAGGATGCGAATCAAGGACTCCTCGTCGAGCGCGTCGAGCGGCACCACCACGGGCAGGCGGCCCACCAACTCCGGGATCAACCCGTAACGCAGCAGGTCGTCCGGCTCGACGTCGTGGAACGGGTTCTTCTTGAGCTTCTCCGCCGCGCCCTTGGCGATCTCCTCCTGGGTGAACCCGATCTGCCGCCGCCCGGTGCGCGACTCGATGATCTT
>DATBCS010000244.1:0-3483 GCA_036270315.1 Gemmatimonadales bacterium | reverse complement strand
TTCGGCTCCAGCACGACCGGGCCCTTGAAGCTGCGGACGGTGACCTGGGCGCCGCCGACGCCGGTCGAGAACCGGAGCTCATGGCCGACGCCCGCGGCGCGGCGCTCGGGGGTGGCCCGCGTGAGGGTGTTGGTGATCGTCCCACCGATCGTCAGCAGGTCGAAGTCAGCCACGACGCTGGCCGGGACCCGGAGTGCGATCGTGCCGCTCTGGCTCTCGAGCTCCACCGCCCCGCCCCGCCCCAGCTCGCCGTCGAAGCGGATATCCCCCGTCACCGACTCGAACTTGCCCCGCTGCACGCCCGTGCCGCCACGCTGCCACCCCGCCGCCCGCACCACGATCGTGCCGCTCAGCGTGGACGCGCCCAAGTCCTCGCTCGCACCGCGCAGCAGGATGGCGCCGCTGACGGTCTTCACGCGCGTCCGCCCCGTGCCCCCGGCGATCTCCACGGCGCCATCCATGGTCTCGGCGCTCACGTCCTGGGGCGTGCCGACCACGTGGATCGTGCCGCTCACGCTGTTCAGATCCAAGGTCCCCTCGACGCCTTCGACCGCGATGTCCGCCGTCGCCGACTTCACCCAGACGCTGGCGCGCCGCGGGACCCGGACCTCGAGCTCCGCGTGCGTGGTGTCTTGGGTCGCCACCGGGATGTCGACGCCGAGCTTCCGGACGCGCGCCGTCCCGCCGGCGTAGAGCCGGCCCGCCCCGGGCCCCACCTGCCCCGACACCGCCAGGCTGTCCGCGTCCCATCCGATCACGCGAATGCGGCCGAACGGATTCATGATCCGGACCGACCCTGTGGGATCGAAGCGCCACCCCGCGGCCACTGGCTCCTGGGCCCCGGCGGCGGGGACGCCGAGCGCGAGTCCGAGCGCGAGCGCCACCCACGCCATCATTCTCACCATGCACGTCCTCATTTCAGGTCGCCGTCGCCACGCGGGTCGCCCAGCGCAGCAGCTCGACCTTCTGCCGGTAGGCGGCGGCGACCAATTGTCCGAGCTCCGCGTTGCCCGGGTCGCGCGCCAGCGCGGCGCGCGACTCTTGAATCGCCGCGTCGATGAGGCGGAGGTTGCGCTCTACCAGGGCCACCGTTTCCGGCCGCAGGCGGCCGCGCTCCGCGGCGAGGGTGCGGGCGAGGTCCGCGGCAGCCTGCTCATAATCGGCTTCGATCGCCACCCAGCCCGGCCGCGCCCGCTGCTCCGGCAGGCGCGTCGTCGCCCCGCGGTACAGGCCGAACGCTATGAGGAGCGTCGCCGCGGCCGCGAGCGCGCCGGCCCAGAAGGTACGCTCGCGCCACCACCGGCGTCGCCCCCGCGCCTCCCGTTGAGCGATGCGTCTCGCGATGGCGCCCCAGAGATCGTGGGGGGGCGCGATGCTCGGGGGCAGGGTCCGCGCGCCCGCCATGACGGCGCGCAACTGGGCGAGCGCGGCGCGACACTCCGCACACTGCGCGAGGTGCGCGTCGACCGCTGCCTGATCGGCGGCGGGGAGCGTACCGTCGAGATACGCGTTCAGCTCGGCTTCCCGGTCGGGGCACATCATCGGTTCAAGGCCTCCCGCAGCAGCCGGCGCGCCCGGAACAGCTGCGCCTTCGAGGTTCCCACGGCGATCCCGGCGAGGTGCGCGATCTCCTCGTGCCGGTACCCCTCGACGTCATGCAGCACGAACACCTCGCGCGCCCCCGGAGGGAGGGCCGCCACCGCGCGTTCCAGATCGAGGGCGGGGGCTGGCCCACCCGTGTCCTCAGTCGGCTGCTCCAACGCATCCGGCTCGGCCGTGGCGACCACCCGGAGCGCGCGTCGCCGACCCGCGCGCAGCGCGGCAAACACGACGTTCACGGTCAGCCGGTGGAGCCACGAGGCGAAGGCGCTCTCGCCGCGGAAGCTCCCGAGGCGCTCCCATGCGCGGACGAACGCGTCCTGCGTCCGCTCCTCGGCTGCGACCGGGTCGCCAGTGAGACGCAAACACAGCGCATAGACTCGGCCCGCGTGTTGACGATATAGCACCTCGAACGCGGCGTGGTCGCCCTGCTGCGCGCGGTGAACGAGGTCGGTGGGGTCCGCTGCCATCAGATCACCAGGGCGAGCACGCCCCTAGGATGCCGGCGGGGACGAATGGGTTGGAACCCGCCTGAGCGGGGGTGGGCGCGGCGTCACTCCGCCGGCGCGGGCGCCGCCGACCGCATCAATAGCCCGCTGATCGCGACCCGCACCTCGTAGGCGACCGGTTGAGTCGCCGGATTGAAGGTGGCCGAGCCGTACACCGCGTCCACCAGGGGCCCTAGCAAGCGGCGGCGGGCGAGGAAGAACAGGTCGACTGACCGGGACCGCGCGAGGGCGTACACCGTATGCGGCTTGGTGCGCTCGTCGGCGACGTCGTTGTAGCGCCCCGCGACCCGGTCCAACTCGTACGCCGTGGGAAGCCCGAGCACGTTCACGAGTGGGTGCCACTTCAGGACCTGGGCGTCGAGGTAGAACGCATCGCCGGCGAGCTCATACATGGCGATCCGGTGGTCCGGGAGCTGGATCGTCGCCCGGAACCGCTGCCGCGCGATCGGCGCGAGCTGCACCGTGGCCGCCACCTCTTCGTTCGTCAACGCCCGGTAGCCCCGTAACCCCACGGCGATCGTGCCCGCGAGGAGCGCCAGCGCCAGGCAGAGCGCCCCCGCGAGTCCTCGCAGGAGAGCCCCGACGACGTCCTTGGCCCGCACGGCCCGGCCTGCCCCGCGGACGAGCACGGCGCCCACGAGCAAGCAGCACAGGGTGGCGACGAGGGGAGTGGTGAGCATCGGAGAGGCTTAACCTACGAGGGCGACGGAGGGCGGGAAAGCCGCAGCGCGCGCAGGAGCACCGCCGTGGGAGCCGAGACGCCGGGGGGTGCGGCGCTCGTGCGACAGTTTCGTGCGCGCCAACCGGGCAGCCCGACTCGACCGCTGGGCGCGGAGTTTGCAGGTTTGGCGCGTGGGCGGTGGAGGGGCGTCCGGGGGGATCGCGGCTCAAGGATTGCGGAAGGGAGCAGCCATGGACACGCACGAGGGCATCGCGTCGCTCGAGCGCGAGTGGGCGACTGACAGCCGTTGGGCCGGCATCACACGCCCCTACAGCGCCGCGGACGTCCATCGCCTCCGGGGCACCGTCATGATCGAGCATACACTCGCGCGCTGCGGGGCGCGGCGCCTGTGGCAGTTGCTCCACGGCGATGAGCCGGTCCGGGCGTTGAGCGCGATCACAGGGGCCCAGGCCGTGCAGTGCGTGCAGGCGGGTCTCACGGCGATCTACTGCAGCGGGTGGCAGGTGGCCGGCGACATGAACACCGCCCTTCACACCTACCCGGATCAGAGTCTGTATCCGGCCGACAGCGTCCCGGCGCTGGTCCAGCGCATCAACAACGCGTTGCTGCGGGCCGACCAGATCCATCACATGCAGGGTGACGACGCGATCGACTGGCTGGTGCCGATCGTCGCTGACGCCGAGGCGGGGTTCG
>DATBCS010000243.1:0-3576 GCA_036270315.1 Gemmatimonadales bacterium | reverse complement strand
GCTCTTGGACACCCCCGCGACGGGCACGACGACGACGTGCTTGCGGGGCCACACCGGCTGCCACTCGTCGCTCGAGAGTTGGCGCGCGTAGTAGGTGTAATGCGCGTGGATCGCGTAGAACGCGAGCACGAGGAGCCCGATGAGCAGCGCCGAGATCCACGCCCCGCTCGCGAACTTGGTGCTCAGCTCGATGATCACGACGATCCCCGTGGCCGTCGCCCCGACGCCCGAGACCACGGCGTGGCGCAGCCACCCGGGCTCGCGGCGCGCGATGAAGCGACGCACCATCCCGCCCTGCGACAGCGTGAACGACACGAACACCCCGATCGCGTACAGCGGGATCAGGGCGTGCGTGTCGCCGCGGAACAGCCACAGGAGGAGCCCCGCGACGATCGCCAGGACGCCGATGCCGTTGGAGAAGACGAGCCGGTCGCCGCGGTTCGCGAGCTGGCGCGGCATGTAGGCGTCCCGGCCGAGGATCGACACGAGGCGGGGGAAATCCGCAAACGCGGTGTTGGCGGCGAGGATCAGGATGAGCGCCGTCGCGAACTGCAGCAGGAAATAGCCGGCGCTGTTGCCAAAGGCGCCGTGCCCGAGCTGCGAGATCACCGTCTGGCCCCCGACCGGCAGGATATCGTAGTGGTGCGCCAGATAGGTGGAGCCGGTGAAGAACGCGCCCAGAATGAGTCCCATCCACACCATCACGGCGGCGGCGTTGTCGGACTCGGGGGGTTTGAACACCGGCACGCCGTTGGAAACGGCCTCGACGCCGGTCAGCGCCGAGCACCCCGAGGCGAACGCCTTGAGCAGGAGCCACAGCGTCACCGCCTCCGTGAGCGAGGGGGCGGCGGACGTGACGTGCGGCCAGTAGCCCAGCGGATGCACCAGGTTGACGACGAGCATCAGGGCGAACATCGCGACGAAGAGGTACGTGGGCGCCGCGAAGATGGCGCCCGACTCCCGAATCCCGCGCAAGTTTCCGATCGCGACGAGCGCGATCGCCAAGCACCCCAGGGCGACCCGATGGGTGTCGAGCAGGGGAAACGCCGACGTGATGGCGTCCACCCCGGCGGCGACCGACACGGTGACGGTGAGCGTATAGTCCACGAGCAGCGCGGCCGCCGCGATGAGGCCGAACGTCGTCCCCAGGTTTTCCTTGGCGACGAAGTAGGCGCCGCCGCCCTGCGGGTAGGCGTGCACCGTCTGGCGATAGCTCACGACCACGAGGACGAGCAGCAGGACGATGAACCCCGCGACCGTCATGGCGTGGGCTGTGCCGGCGGGCCCCGCAGCCATGAGCACGAGCAGCATCGCCTCGGTGGCGTAGGCGACGGATGAGAGCGCGTCGGAGGAGAGGACGGCGAGGCCCGTAACCTTCGAAAGCCGCTCGGTCTCCAGGTGCAGAGTCTCGAGCGGCTTTCCGACGAGCAAACGCTTGATGGATCGCCAATCCATGGGCGGTAACGATAGCGGCACAGGGGCGCCCGCAGCAACCGCGCCCGCGGCGGCGCGGGCGTTAGGGCGAGGGCCGCAAGTCCCTGAGCGCCAAGAACCAGATCGCCGTGATGATCAGCGCCGACGCGACGCACCACCGGCACACGGCGTGGAGCACGAACAGCTCGATGGCGGTGAGGTACAGCGCGAAGGCGAAGCCCGCCGTCGCAAGGCCGGCCACCAGCCAGGCGAGGCGGCGATCGCTCGCGCGCGCCGGCCCGAGCCGGACGAGTCCGACGAGGAACAGCGCCGCGTAGCCCACGGCGCCGTAGAGCGCGACCGGGAGGCCGAACAGGTCGGCGTAGCGGCTGGTCTGCACGTATTCGCAGCGCCCCGTGCCGCACTGGAGCGCCCCGATGACGCCGATCTTATAGAGCCACAGGTACGTCGCGACCAAGAGCCCGACGAGCGCCAGCAGCACGATGGCCTGCCGCCGGATCACCGCCGCGCGCGCGTCAGACTGTCGACCAGGGCCTTGAAGGCGTCCGAGGCGGGGCGTCCGTCGAACCGCCGGCCGTTCACGTAGAAGGTCGGCGTGCCCTGCACGCCCGCGTGCTGGCCTTCTTCGAGGCTGGCCTGGATGCGGCCGGCGTAGCGCTGGCCGTCCATGCAGGCGTCGTACTTGTCGAGGTCGACGCCGATGCTCTTCGCCAAGTCACGGAACAGGGAGCGCGGGTTCTTCCCCGTCTGCGCCCATTCGTGGTGCAGGAACAGTTGGTCGTGCATCTCCCAGAACTTGCGCTGCTCGCCGCCGCACTGCCCGGCGAGCGCGGCGTAGCGGGAGTATTGGTGGACGGGGAGCGGGTAATCGCGGAAGCGCCACCGCACCTTGCCGGTGGTGATCAGCTGCTCGCGGATCACGGGCATCTGCACCGTCGCGAAGGCCGCGCAGTAGGGGCATTCGAAGTCGGAGTACTCGGTCACCTCGATGGGCGCCGCCGCGGCGCCCAGGGTGTAGCCCGTAAAGCCGTCCGCCGCGGCGACGGGCGCGGGGGCGCTCGCGGGGGGCGCGGCCGGCCGGCGCGATCCATACCACAGCGCCCCGGCGCCGACGATCGCCACGGCGGCGAGCAGCACAGAGAAGCCCTTCATTCGTCCAGACCCCCGCGCCACGGTTCGTCGTCCTCGGCGTCGTCGAAGCCCGCGGCCGCGTCGTGGGCCCGCCGCTCCGCGTCCTCCACGATCCGCCGGCTCTCGGCGATCTCGGGCGTGTCGTAGGTCACCCGCACCTCGTAGTGGAACAGCTCGCTGCGGGCGTTGCCCAGCAGTTTCTGCAGCTCCGGCACGCGCTCGAGCAGCTGGCCCGCCCGATCGAGCGCCTGGATGCGCTCGGCCAGCGCGCGCAACATGGCGAGCAGCCGCTCGGCGCGATCTGGTCCGTAGACTTCTTCCGCGTTGTTGCCCATGCGCCTGCCTTCCGTCACGTGTCGCCCGGTGCCCATCCCCGTGTCCGCCACCCCGTCTGATTATACCACGGCCCCGTGCCGCGCGGCGGCCCTTTGCGTCACCCCCGGCGCTCTATTACATTGCGGCGCCGATTCATCCCACACCCCCAGTTCGCAGCGAGAGGAGGCCCCAACGCATGGCCAAGAAACGTTCGGAACCCCGTCGGCCGTCACCCCCCACCGCTACCACCTTCGAGCAAGCCCGCGACGAGTTATTCTCCCACATCTTGCGCTGCGGCGTGCTGGAAGCGAGTCCCGAGCACCAGAAGGAATGGTTCGACGATACGCTGTTGTACCTCGCGGACCGCTATGAGGAGCTGGACGGCCCACAGCTGGCCGAGTTGCGGGTGCTCGGGGAGCGCTACTGTCGGCCCGTGGTTGGGCGGAACGCGACCGTCGGCGCCGGCGTCTGAGCCGGCGCGCCGCCCCGTCGGGCCCGGGCGCCTCGCGGGACGCCCCGTGAGGGGCCTACCACCACCGCGGGAACCGCCGCCAACGCCACCCGACCGCCAGCCGTACCCCGCCCCCTAAGCCCAGCTCCGAGTACCACCCGGCCCGGCGGCCGGACGCCGCCTCGACGCCGAGCACCGCCGTGAGGTATCCGGCGCCGTGCGCCGCCTGGGCGCCCACGAACGTC
>DATBCS010000242.1:0-14421 GCA_036270315.1 Gemmatimonadales bacterium | reverse complement strand
CGATCGGCGCGCCTGACGGACCGGCTTAAGGTGGCCCGCGCCGCGGAAACACTCAATCCCCTCGATCCGGCCCGTGGGGCCGGTGGGGCGGCCGCGGAACCCACCGCGGCACCGCGCGATAGTACGCCTCGTACGCCGCGCCAAACCGCCGCCGTAAGAGCGGCTCTTCCACCCCCACGACGAAGAGGTGACAGACCACGGCGACCACCACCCCATACGCGAGCCCCGCGCTCGAACGGAAGGCCAGCGCCCAGGCCGCCACGACGAGCCACACGCCGACGTACATGGGATTCCGCACCCAGCGGTACAGGCCACGCGCGACTAGGTGCTGAGGTGGATCGATCGGCGCCGGGGTGGCGCGACCGATGACGATGAAGTCCCACACGCACCAGATATACCCGCACAGTCCCACCGCAGCGAGCGGCACGGCGAGGACGAGCCGGACGGCATCGAGCGGCGGGAGGCCCGCGCGGGACACGATCTGATAGGGCACGACGCCGGCGACCGTACCGGGCACGAGCACCGTGAACACGAGATTCTTGAGCACGAGCCGCAGTGTTATCGTGGCCCCTCCGTCCGCCTGCGCTCGCGTGCTCACACGCCGGTGCTGCCAAATCCTCCGCCACCGCGGGCGCTGGGCGGCAGCTCGGACACCTCGACCACCTCGAGGTGCTCGACGCGCTGGAACACGAGCTGCGCGATGCGCGTCCCGCGCGCCACCAGCACGGGCGTGGTGCCGAGATTGATTAGGGGGATCATCAGCTCGCCGCGGTAGTCGGAATCGATCGTAGCGGGGGCGTTCGGCAAGGTGAGGCCGTGCTGGACGGCGAGCCCGGAGCGAGGGCGCACCTGGGCCTCGTAGCCAGCCGGAATCGCCAGCGCGAGGCCCGTGCACACCACCCGCCGCTCGAGCGGCTGGAGCGTGAAGTCGGGCTCGGCACTCGCGACGTCGTAACCCGCGGCGCCAGCGGTCTGACGCTTGGGCAGCGGCAGCCCATCGTGGTGCGGGAGGCGCCGCACCTGGACCACCGGCGGCGTCACACCAGCGTCTTGGGGTCGGTCGCGGGCAGGCCGAACGTTTCGGCCACCGCGGGATACACCACGTTACCGGCGATCACGTTCAACCCGAGAAACAATGCGGGGTCGGCCTTGCAGGCTGCCTTCCAGCCGCTGCGGGCGAGCCGCTTCGCATAGGGGAACGTGGCGTTCGTCAACGCGAGCGTCGACGTCCGTGGCACCCCCCCCGGCATGTTGGCGACGGCATAGTGAAGGATCCCGTCCACCACGTACACGGGGTCCTCGTGCGTCGTGGGCCGGCTCGTCTCGATGCAGCCGCCCTGATCGACGGCGACGTCCACGATCACCGACCCCGGCTTCATCACCTTCAAGTCGTCGCGCCGCACGAGCTTGGGCGCCTTGGCGCCGGGGAGCAGCACCGCCCCCACGACGACATCGGCCTTGCGCAGCTGGTCGAGCAAGTTGTGTCGGTTCGAGTAAAGGACATCGACGTTGGGCGGGAGCACATCGGCGAGGTAGCGCAGGCGGTCGAGCGAGAGATCGAGCAGCGTGACGTGGGCGCCCAGGCCGGCCGCCATCTTGGCGGCGTTGGCGCCGACCACGCCGCCGCCCAAGATCAACACCTCGGCGGGAAGCACGCCCGGCACGCCGCCCAGCAAGACGCCGCTACCCCCGTACACCTTCTCGAGATACTTCGCCCCCTCCTGCACCGCCATCCGCCCCGCCACCTCGCTCATCGGCGTGAGGAGCGGCAGCTCCCCCGAGGCGAGTTGGACCGTCTCGTACGCGATTGCGACGATGCCCGACTGGATCACCGCCCGGGTGAGGGCCTCGGACGCGGCGAAATGAAAATAGGTGAACACGACCTGGCCCGGGCGCATGCAGGGCCATTCCGCCTCGATCGGCTCCTTCACCTTGACCACCATCTCGGCCCGCGCCCAGACGTCCCCCGGCCGCGGCACGAGCGTCGCGCCGGCGGCGCGATAGGCGGCGTCGGGGAAGCCCGACCCGACCCCCGCCCCCTGCTCCACCACCACCGTGTGGCCGTCGCCCACCAGCGACTCGACGCCTGCCGGCACCAGTGCCACCCGGTGCTCGGCCGTCTTGATCTCTGTGGGGACGCCGACGATCATGCCCGCTCCACCCCGTGCGACGCCGTTCAGTTGGGCCCGAGCCAGACCGTCGTCAAGCGCTCGGGATCGAAGAACTCGGCCGCCACGCTGGCGAGCTCGTCGGCCTCGAGCCCCGCCACGATGGCGAGCACCTGATCGAGACTCTCGTACGGCTCGCCGTAGACGGGAAAGCCCGCCAAACGATACATCCGGGCGGAGGGACTCTCCAGGGACAACATCAGTTGGCCTTGCGTCTGCTGTTTCGCTTCGGCGAGCGCCGCGCCGGCGAGCCCCGTGCGCGCGAGCTTTGCGTACTCGTCGCGGATCGCGGCCGCGGCCTGCGCCGCAGTCTTGGGCTGCGTGCCCACATACACCCCGGTCACGCCCATCTGCCGGTAGAAGCTGGTGAACGCGTAGATCGCGTAGGCGAGCCCCAACTCCTCGCGGATGCGCTGGAACAGCCGGCTCGACATCCCCCCGCCGAACACGTTGGCGAGCACGAGCAGCGCGTACTTGCGGGGGTCCGCATAGGGCACCGTGTCCGTCGCGAAGACGATGTGCGTCTGCGCGGTATCCTTGGCGTGGCGCGCCTCGCGGCCCCGAACGGCGGGGCGGACCGGCGCCGCGGGCGGCGCCTCAGAGGGCCCGTTCCCGCCGCCCCGATCGAACCACCCCAGCCCCCCGAGCTCCGCCAAGAGTCCCTCGTGCGTCAGGTTGCCGGCGGCGGCGATGACGCAGTTCGCGGGGAAGTACGCCTGCGTATGGAGCTGCTTCAAGTCGTCTGTGGAGAGTGCGCTCACCGTGTCGCGCGTGCCGAGGATCGAGTAGCCGTAGGGGTGCTCGGGCCACAGCGCCCGGGCCGAGAGATCGAACACCTGGTCGTCGGGGGTGTCCTCGACGGTGTTGATCTCCTCGAGCACGACGTTGCGCTCCAGCTCGAGATCACTGGTGCGCAGCACCGGATTGCGCACGAGGTCGGTGAGGACGTCGAGCGCGCGCGGCAGATCGCGGTCGAGCACCCGGGCCTGGAACGCCGTGGTGTCGCGGGAGGTGTAGGCGTCGAGCGAGCCGCCGCGGGACTCGAGCGCGAGCGCGATCTCCTGCGCCGTGCGGCGCGCCGTGCCCTTGAACACCATATGCTCGAGCAGGTGGGACACGCCCATCTTGGGCCGCGGCTCGTGCGCGCTGGCGCTGCGCACCCAGATCCCTACCGCCGCCGAGCGGACGCTCGGCACCCGCTCGGAGAGGACGATCACGCCACTGGGCGCGCTGGTCTGAAAGATGTCCCCGTCGAGCCGGACCGTCTCCATCAGCGCGAGCGCGCCGGCTCCGCCTTGTCGAGCAGCGCCTTGCGCGACAGCCGCATGCGCCCGCGCTCGTCCACTTCCAGCAGCTTCACCCGCACATGGTCGCCCTTCTTTACGACGTCTTCCGTGCGCTCGGTGCGGCCGTGCTGCAGCTCGGAGATGTGCAACAGCCCCTCCACCCCGGGCAGGATCTCGATGAAGGCGCCGAACGCCGTCGTGCTCTTCACGACGCCCTCGTACACCTTGCCCACCTCGGGCTCCTGCACCAAGCCGGCGACCATGTCGCGCGCCCGCTCCCCCCCCTCGCCCACCGCCGAGATGGTGACGAGGCCGTTGTCGTCCACGTTGATTTCGGCGCCCGTCTGCTCCTGGATGGCCCGGATCGTCTTGCCCTTGGGGCCGATAAGGTCGCCGATCTTGTCGGGGCGGATCTGAATCGTGATGATGCGGGGGGCGTACTTGGAGAGCTGCGAGCGCGGCTGCGGGATCGCCTGGTCCATGATGTCCAGGATGTGGATCCGGGCCGCCTTCGCCTTCTCGAGCGCCTCGCCCACGATCTTGAACCCGAGCCCCTCGATCTTGATGTCCATCTGGATCGAGGTGACACCCTGGCGCGTGCCGGCGACCTTGAAGTCCATGTCGCCCAAGTGATCCTCGGTGCCGAGGATGTCGGTGAGCACGGCGACGCGATCGCCTTCCTTAATGAGCCCCATGGCGATCCCCGCGCACGCGGCGGTCATCGGGACGCCCGCGTCGAACAGGGCGAGCGAGCCGCCAGACACGGTGGCCATCGAGGACGAGCCGTTCGACTCCAAGATGTCGGACACGATACGGATCGTGTAGGGGAACTGCTCGTAGGGCGGCAGCAACGCCTGCAGCGCCCGTTCGGCGAGGGCGCCGTGCCCCACCTCGCGCCGCGAGGTCCCGCGGATCGGCCGCACCTCGCCCGTCGAGAACGGCGGGAAGTTGTAGTGCAGCATGAACGACTTCGACGTCTCCTGCGCCACGTCGATCGAATCGATGCGCTGCTCGTCCGAGACGGTGCCGAGCGTCGCTGAGACCAGGGCCTGCGTCTGGCCGCGGGTGAACAGCGCCGACCCGTGGGTCCGGGGCAGCACGCCCACCTCACAGCTGATCGGCCGCACCGTGTCCAAGTCGCGCCCGTCGATGCGCTCGCCCCGCGTCAACACCTGCTCGCGCATGGTGTGGTACTCGATGTCCTCGATGACGCTCGCCACGTCCTTGGCGTTCTCGGGGAACTCGGCGGCGAGCTGCTCCCGGATGGTCGCGCGGAGCACAGCCAGGGCCTGGGCTCGCTCGGTCTTCTCGGGCAGGTTCAAGGCCTCGGCCACCCGCGCCTCGGCGAGCGCCTTCACCCGCGCCACGAGCTCGGCGGGGGGCTCGACCTTGGTCCACTCCATCTTGGGTTGGCGCATCTCCGCGACGAGCTCGCCGGCGGCGTCGAGCAGCTCCCGGATGCCCTTCTGCGCCACCTCGAGGCCCTTCACGATCTCGGTCTCCGTTAACTCGAGCGCGCCGCCCTCCACCATCACGATCGAGTCGCGCCCGCCCGAGACCACCATATCCACGTCGGAGAACTCGAGCTGCTGGAACGTGGGATTCAAGATCCAGGCGCCTTCCACCCGGCCCACCCGCACCGCGGCGATCGGGCCGTTCCACGGCACCTGCGACATCTGGAGCGCCGCCGAGGCCGCCGTCACCCCCAGCACGTCGGCATCATTCTCTTGATCCGCCGAGAGGACGTACACGAAGATCTGCACCTCGTTCTTGAACCCCTCGGGAAACAGCGGCCGCACCGAGCGATCGATGCCCCGGGCGGAGAGGATCTCCTCGTCCGAGGGCCGACCCTCCCGCTTCAAAAAGCCGCCGGGGATCTTGCCGGCGGCATAGCTCTTCTCGCGGTATTCGACGGTCAGGGGAAAGAACGGCAGGGTCGAGATATTGTCCGACACCGTTACTGCGGCGAGGACCACCGTCTCCCCGAACTGCAGGAGGCAAGCACCGGCGGCCTGCTTGGCCAGGCGGCCCGCCTCGAGCTTCAAGGGACGGCCCGCAAACTCACGTTCGACGTGCTTCACCATATCGCCTGTCTAGAGCATCAATGAAAGACGCCAGGCGCCCCGGTGCTCTTCCCGGGGCGCCCAGCGCGACGCCAGCACGGCTAATGGCGGAGACCCAGCTCTTCGATGAGCTGCCGATACCGTCCCAGGTCGCTGCGCTTCAGGTACTCCAGCAGGCGGCGGCGCTGGCTCACCATCTTGAGGAGCCCGCGCTGCCCGTGGAAGTCCTTGACGTTGACCCGGAAGTGATCGGTGAGGCTGTTGATCCGCTCGGTGAGCAGCGCGATTTGCACCGGGGCCGACCCCGTGTCGCGCTCGTGCTGCCCGTACTTCCTGACCGGCGTCGTCTTGTCGTACATCTGATCAGGTTCCCTAATTGTTGAGAGCGCAGTAACTTAGACGCCCGATATCCGTTTGTAAAGCCCCGCAATGACGCACACACCCACGGACCTCGTCGGCCGCTCCGTCGGCCCCTACCAGCTCGAGCGGTTGCTCGGTCAGGGCGGGTTCGCGTGGGTGTTCGCGGGGCGCGAGCCCGACGCGACGCCGGTCGCCGTGAAGCTCTTGAAGCCCCGCTACGCGGGCGATCCGCAGTTCGAGACGCGGTTCCGCAACGAGGCCGAGACGGCGGCGAAGCTCCAGCACCCCAACATCATCCACATCCGCGCCGTGGCCCGCTCGGGCGACCACGTGTACTTCGCCATGGATCTGTGCGCCGACAGCTTGAGTGCGCGGCTGCAGCGCGAGGGTCCGCTTCCCGAGGCCGACATCGTGCGCATCGCCACCGACGTGGTCCAAGGCCTCACGTTCGCTCACGGCCAAGGCGTCATCCACCGCGACTTGAAGCCCGACAACATCCTCATCCACTCGGACGGCCGCGCGGTCATCTCGGACTTCGGGATCGCCCGTGCCGTGTCGGGCTACGTCGCCTCGACCGGCGTCAACATGACGATCGGCACGCCGCAGTACCTGTCGCCCGAGCAGGCGCAGGGGCGGCCGCTCGACCTGCGCGTCGATCTCTACGCCCTGGGCGTGACGCTCTTCAAGGCGGCCACGGGCGAGGCGCCGTTCAGCTCCTCCGATTGGTTCGAGCTGGCGCGGATGCACGTCGAAGACCCGCCGCCCGGCCTCCGCAAGAAGCGCCCGGAACTGTCGAAGCGGTTCGAACGCGTGGTGCTCAAGTGCCTCGCGAAGCACGCCGACGATCGCTACCCGAGCGCCGCGGCGTTGCTGGCGGACTTGACGGAGGTCGCGGTGCGGCAGCGGGCGACGCGCGAGGTCGGCGTGGCGCCGCTCGGCACGCGGGAACGCCTCGCCCTGACGAGCCCCGGAGGGAAACCGCGCTGGGGCGTGATCGCCGCCGTCGGCCTGGGCGTGACGCTGTTCGTGGTGCTGGTGCTCAGGCTGATGCGCTGAACAGCCGCCGCAGGGCGCGCACCAGCCGCCCGACTAAACCGCCCGCAGCGGGGGCGGCGGCGACGGGTGGCGGGGGCGTGGGTGGAGAGGTGGGTGGCGCTGCGCGGGGCTCGGTTGCGGGTGCGAGCGGCGCGGGCGCGACGGCGGGGCGCGCCAGGACCGCGGCGGCGACGCGCCGCAACTCGGCCTCGTACTCCGTCGGGAACGGACGCTCCGCCAGCCGCACATCAAACCCCGGGCCACCCGCCACGCTCGCGAGCTCGACAATCCCCGGGGACGCGCGGTCGATGACGTCGATGACGTCGCGCAGCTCCTCCCCCGCACCGGGGCCGTCTCGGCTCGCGCTGCGCCTCGTGTCCCCACCCTCGCCCCGCGCGCCATAGTAGGCCGCAGCCACCGCGATGACGAGTCGCTCAGGCTTGAGGCGGCCGGCGACGTAACTCTCGAGCGCGTCTCTAGCGGGGGAGGACCCGGAGGGCATCGTTGGTGAGGGCGAGCAGCATGATGCCGAGTAGCACGACGAAGCCGATCTGGGTGAGGCGGGTGCGCAGCTCGAGCGACAGCGGCTTGCGTCGCACCGCCTCCGCCAGCAGGAACACGAACTGCCCGCCGTCCAGAATCGGAATCGGCAACAGATTCAGGATCGCGAGGTTGACCGAGAAAAACGCCAGGAACTCCAAGAACTTGAACACGCCGAGGCGAGCGACCTGGCCCGAGAGCTGGCCGATCAGAATGGGCCCCCCGACCTCCCGCAGTGGCACGTCGCCCACCACCAGGCCCTTCAGCAAGCCGAGCACGACGACGACGCGCTGCCCTGTCTCGCGGAACCCCAGTCCGAGCGCCCGGGTCAACGGCTCGCGCACGAAAACCAGGGGAACGTCTGCCTCTGCGCCCATCACGCCGACCCTGCGCGGGCGACTGCCCGGCGGATCGGTGGTGTCTTTGGCGAGGGGGACGACGGTGACGTCCACCAGCGTGCCGCGGCGCAGCACACCGAGCGTGAGCGGGCGGCCCGGGCTCTGGCGGACTACGCGGACCATGGCGTTCCAGGAGGTGACGGTATCACCGTTCAGACGGACGAGGACATCGCCCGGCCGCAACCCCGCCCGGAGCGCCGGATAGCCGGGCAGAAGCAGCCCGATGCGCGCCGGAAAGAGCGGGACCAACGCATCGGCGATGCGTTGGCGCGCGACCGTATCCGCCGGCAATGTCACGACGAGCGGGCGGTCGCGCCCGGCGAGCTCGAGCCGCAGTTCGGACGGCCCCCCCCGAATCGCCTGGCGGACGGCGACCCAGTCCCGCACCGTGTCCCCGTTGACGCGGATGATGCGCGCCCCGTGCTCGAGCGAGGCGAGGGCCCGCGCGCCGGCAGGGAGTTCGGCGGTGACCACCGAGTCGATCGGCGTGAGCGCCACGCGGGGCGTGCCGTACGTGGCGGCGGCGCCCGAGTAGATCGCGATCGCGAGGACGACGTTCATCGTGACGCCGGCGAGGATGACGATGGTCCGTTTCCACACGGGCTGGCGGTCGAACGCCCGCGCGGGATCGACGGGGGTATCGGACTTCCCCCCCTCCAGCGTGCCGCCGATCCCCTCGTCCTCGAGCCCCGCCATCTTCACGTAGCCGCCGAGCGGCAGCCAGGAAATCCAGTACTCGGTCTCCCCACGCCGCCAGCGCGCCACGGGCTTGCCGAACCCGAGCGAAAACCGCAGCACCTGAATGCCCACGGCCTTGGCCGCGATGAAGTGCCCCATCTCGTGCACGAAGATCAGCACGCCGAGGACGACCGCGACGGCCGCCAGCGTCAGGAGCATGCGGCCTCCCGCGCCACGAGGCGGGCCGCCTGGTCCGCCGCGAGCACCACCTCGAGGGAGTCGGCAGCACGCGGCCGGTGCGCCTCGAGGACCCGTGCGATCGTTTCGGCGATGCGGCCGAAGCGAATCGCCCCGGCGAGAAACAACTCCACCGCGACCTCGTTCGCCGCGTTGAACGCTGCGGGCGCTGTGCCCCCCACAGCCGCCGCGGCGCGCCCCAGCCCGTACGCCGGGTAGAGCTCGGATCGCACGGGTTCAAAGGTCAGGCTCCCCGCCGCTACGGGATCGAAGCGCCGCGTGCCGGCGTCGGGGACGCGCTCGGGGTGCGTGAGCGCGTAGAGAATCGGCAGTTCCATCGTGGGGAAGCCAACCTGGGCGAGCACCGAACCGTCTACGAACTCGACGAAGGCGTGCACCACCGACTGGGGATGCACCACCACCTCCACGGCCTCGTAGGACAGTCCGAACAGGAAGTGCGCCTCGATCACCTCGAGCGCCTTGTTCACGAGCGTGGCCGAGTCGACGGTGATCTTTTTGCCCATCTTCCAGGTGGGGTGGCGCAAGGCCTCGGCCACGGTGGCTCCGGCCGCCCGCTCTGGGGTCCAGGTGCGAAACGGGCCGCCCGAGGCGGTGAGGATGAGGCGGGCGAGCTCGGTGGGGCGGCGCCCGCTGATGCACTGCAGCACCGCGCTGTGCTCGGAGTCGACCGGCACGATCTCCCCGCCGCCCTCCCGGGCGGCCCGGGTCACGAGCTCCCCCGCCATCACGAGCGCCTCCTTATTGGCGAGCGCCACGCGCTTCCCGGCGCGCAGCGCCGCGAGCGTCGCCTCGAGCCCGGCCGCCCCCACGATCCCGTTCACGACGATCTGCACGTCCTCCCGAGTCGCCGCTTCGACGAGGCACGCGGCGCCGTGGCCCTGCCCGCCGGCGACGCGTCCCGTGCCGCCGTTGACGATCCCGACATAGGCGGGGTGCCACTCCGTCGCCTGTTGCGCCAGCAGCTCGGCGTTCACGTGGGCGGTGAGGGCCGCGACCCGGAACCGCTCGCGCTGGCGGGCGAGAACCTGGAGCGTCGAGCAGCCGATCGAGCCCGTGGACCCGAGAATCGCGACGCCCACACTCATGCGATGCCGAACAGCCGGAACAGGCCTGCGCTTACCGGGAGGACGAAATACAGGGAATCGAGCCGATCGAGGACGCCGCCATGTCCGGGGAGTAACCCGGAGGAGTCCTTCACCCCGGCTTCGCGCTTGAAGAGCGACTCCGCCACGTCGCCGACCTGCGCCACCACGGCCAGCACGAGGCCCGCGAGAGCGAGCTGCCACACGCTCAAGCCGAGCGCGACGCGCGACAGCACCAGCGGTCCGTAGACGAGCGCGGCGACGAGGGCGCCCACCGCCCCCCCCACGGCCCCCGCCCACGTCTTCCGCGGTGACAAGACGGGGGCGAGCTTCGGCCCGCCCAACCAGTTGCCCGCCGCCATCGCGCACGTGTCGCCCACCCACGTCACGATCAGCGGTAGGGCGACGAGCGCGACGGAGCCGCGGGGATGGGCGTCGCTGTGCGGGCCGTGGCGGATGGCGACGATGAACGCGAGCAGCCCCGAGGCGTACAGGCTGCCGAACACCGTCACCGCGACCGCCTCGAGCGGACGTCGGTCGGGGCCACGCGCTCGCACGGCGGCTACGAGCACCACGAGCAGCCACAACGCCGCGGCGTACAGGACCGGCTCCCACTCGGCGAAGTCCTTCACCCAATACGTAGCGAACGGGATCGCCACGGCGGCGAACAGCCCGAGGCCCTCGAGCGGCTCGACCCCGCGCTTGCGGGCGAGGTCATAGATCTCGCGCGTGCCAAGCACGGCGCACACCGCCACGAGCGACGCCAGGACCCAGGCCCCCAGCCACAGGGCGACCAGCGTCACGGCGATCGCCGGGACGGCGAACGCGATCCGCACCACGAGATTGCGGGAGATCACGCGGTAACCCGGCCGAAGCGCCGGTCGCGCCGCTGATAGTCGAGGATCGCCTCGAACAGATCGCGCCGCGTCACGTCGGGCCACAGCACGGGGGTGACGTACAACTCGGTGTAGGCGAGTTGCCACAACAGAAAGTTCGAGAGCCGGCGTTCGCCCGAGGTGCGGATCAGGAGGTCGGGATCGCCCCACGGCGCCGTGTAGAGCTTGTCGCGCACCGCCTCCTCGTCGATGTCCTCGAGCCGCTTCGCCCCCTTGAGCACCTCTTCGGCGAGCAGCCGCGCGGCGCGGGCCAGTTCGGCGCGCGACGAGTAGGAGATGCATAAGTTGAGCGCCAACCTGGCCCCACACGCCGTCTCGCGCTCGATCCGCTCGACCGCCGCGCGCGCCCCCGGCACCAGCCGGGTGCGATCCCCCAGCACATGCACCGCGACGCCTTGGGCGCGCAGTTCCGCGACCTCCCTGGCGATGTACTCCTCGAGCAGCCGCATCAGCGCGGAAATCTCGGTGGCGGGGCGCTGCCAGTTCTCGTCGGAAAAGGCGAACAGTGTCAACACCTCGACACCCACCTCGAGCGCCCCCTCCACCACCTCGCGCACGGCGGTCATTCCCGCGCGGTGCCCGAGGGGGCGGGGCAGGCTGCGCTCGCGCGCCCAGCGGCCGTTGCCGTCCATGATGACGGCCACGTGGCGCGGGACGGCGCCGTTCAGGCGGAGCTGGGACAGGAGGTCCTCCGCCATCTACACCTCCATGATCTCCGCCTCTTTGGCCTTGAGCGCTTCCTCCACGAGCTTCAAGTGCTCGTCGTGCAGCTTCTGGACATCCTTCTCGGCGTGTTTCTTCTCGTCCTCCGAAACGTGCTCGGCCTTCTTCACGCGGCTGATCGCCTCGGTCCGGGCGTGCCGCACCGCCACCCGGCTCTCCTCGGCGAATTTGTGCACCACCTTCACCAACTCCTTGCGCCGTTCCTCGGTGAGGGGCGGCACCGGAATGCGGATCAGATTGCCGTCGTTCGACGGCGTGAGCCCGACGTCGGATGCCAAGATCGCCTTCTCCACCGCCTTGAGGAGCGCCTTGTCCCAGGGCTGCACCGTCAACAACTTCGGCTCCGGCGCCGCCACGCTGGCGACCTGATTCAACGGCATCTCGCTCCCGTAGGCCTCCACGCGCACCAAATCGAGCAGCGCCGTCGTGGCCTTGCCCGTGCGGACGGTGGAGAACTCGCGCTTCACCGCCTCCACCGCCTTGTCCATCGCCTGCTTGGCCTGTTTCAGATGATCCGCGAGGGTGGTCATTGCACGATCGTGCCGACACGCTCGCCGGCCAGCACCCTGGCCGTCGCGCCCGGCTGGTTGATGTTGAACACCACGATGGGCAGCTTGTTCTCTTTACACAAGCCGAAGGCGTTGGCGTCCATCACGGCGTAGCCGTTCACCAGCGCGTCGTGGAACGAGAGCTCGGGGAGGAACTGCGCCTTGGGATCGCGCTTCGGGTCGGCGGTGTAGACGCCGTCCACGTTCGTCGCCTTGAGCAGCACCTTCGCCTCGATCTCCAGCGCCCGCAACACCGCCGCCGTGTCGGTCGAAAAGTACGGGTTTCCGGTGCCGCCGGCGAAGATCACCATCCGCCCCTTCTCGAGATGGCGCACGGCCCGCCGCCGGATGTAGGGCTCGGCCAGCTCCTCCATCCGGATCGCGGTCATCACGCGGGTGTCGACCCCCTTCTTCTCCAAGATGTCCTGTAGCGCCAGGGCGTTGATCACGGTGGCGAGCATCCCCATGTAGTCGGCGGACACCCGGTCCAGTCCCTGCTCGCTCGCCGCCGTGCCGCGGAGGATGTTGCCGCCCCCTACCACGAGGCCGAGCTGGATCCCGAGCGCGGCCACGCGCTTCAGCTCATCGCCCAGCGCGTCGAGCACCCCGAAGTCGATCCCGCCGCCCGCCCCCCGTGCTCCGGCGAACGCCTCGCCCGACAACTTGAGCAGGGCGCGCCCGTAGGCGAGCCGGGGCCGGGGGTGCGGCGCGACCGCCACGCTAGTTCCCTCCGAGCTCGAAGCGCACGAAGCGGCGCACCTCGAC
Organism: Gemmatimonadales bacterium; assembly: GCA_036270315.1. Taxonomy (GTDB): domain Bacteria; phylum Gemmatimonadota; class Gemmatimonadetes; order Gemmatimonadales; family GWC2-71-9; genus AG41. Next base: position 1,621 of record DATBCS010000242.1, on the reverse strand, counting down.
CTTCTCGCCGGTCTTGCCGGCTAGCTCCTTCACAAGCGCGCCCACCGTGCGGGTCTCGTCCTTCACGAACTTCTGCTCCAGCAAGACCCGTTCCTGGTAGAACTTCTGCAGCATGCCCTCCACGATCTTGCCGCGCAGCGCCGCCGGCTTGTTCTGCTCGGCCACCTGGCCTTCGTACACCTCACGCTCCCGCTCAACGACCGCGGGCGGGACCTCCTCGATCCGTACAGCGAGCGGCTTGGTGGCGGCGATGTGTACCGCCAGATCCTTCGCGAGCGCCTTGAACTCGTCGGTCCGGGCCACGAAGTCGGTCTCGCAGTTGAGTTCCACGAGCACCCCGATCGCGCCGTCGTGGTGGATGTAGGAGCCGATCAGCCCCTCGGAGGCCTCGCGGCCGGATCGCTGGTCGGCCTTCGCCGCGCCCGACTTGCGGAGCGCGTCGATCGCCTTCTCCAAGTCGCCGCCCGTCTGCTCGAGCGCCCGCTTGCAGTCCATCATCCCCGCGCCCGTCCGGGCGCGCAGCTCCGCCACGAGCTTCGCCGGTATCTCTTTCACAGTTGCCACGCTCCTCCCTCCTCGCAAAAACGCCGCCCTCGCGCGGAAGCGCTCGAAGGGCGGCGGTCGGTTGTGTCCCGGGACCCTGCCGGCGGCTAGGCTTCGCCCCCGCCACCCGATTCCGCCGGCGCGGGCGCTTCCTCGGTCTTGAGCCGCGCCGCGATCGCCTCGGGCTTCGGCCGGCGCTTGCGGCGCGCCGGCTTCTTCTTCTTGTCCCCTTCCGCCTCGGCCTCGACGCCGGTTTCGGTCGAGTACGTCAGGCCCTCGCCCTCCTCGGCGGCCTCGCGCAAGGGCGACTGGCGCCGCGCCTCGCTGATCACGTCCGAGATCGCGGCCGTGATGAGCGAGACGGCGCGGATCGCGTCGTCGTTGCCCGGAATCGGCACGGTGATGAGATCGGGGTCGGCGTTGGTATCGACGATCGCCACCACGGGGATGGCTAGCTTGTTCGCTTCGGCCACCGCGATACGCTCCTTCTTCGAATCCACCACAAAGAGCGCCCCCGGCAGCCGGCCCATGTTCTTGATCCCCGACAAGTACTTGTCGAGCTTCACGCGCTCGCGGTCGAACAGCAGCTGCTCCTTCTTCGTGTAATTCTCGAACTCGCCCTCGGCCGTGCCCTGCTCCAGATCCTTCAGCCGCTTGATCTGCCGCTTGATCGTCTGGAAGTTGGTCAGGGTGCCGCCCAGCCAGCGCTCGGTCACGTAGAACGCCCCACAGCGCTGCGCCTCCGCTTGGAGGATGTTCTTGAGCTGCTTCTTGGTGCAGACGAAGAGGACGCCTTCCCCCCTCAACACCACGCTGCGGAGCAACTCCTGCGCCGCCTCGATCTGCCGCAGGGTCTTTTGGAGGTCGATGATGTAGATCCCCGAGCGCTCGGCGAAAATGAACCGGCGCATCTTGGGATTCCAACGGCGCGTCTGATGGCCGAAATGGACGCCCGCTTCCAGCAGATCCTGCAACTGAGGCTGCGTCATGCACTCCCTCTCATGGGTTCGGCTGCCACCGCCCTCATCTCCCGCTCACATCCGCCGCGCGGCGGACACCCAGAGCGGAATCCGGCAGT
>DATBCS010000241.1:0-2822 GCA_036270315.1 Gemmatimonadales bacterium | reverse complement strand
CCCGGCAACGTCTCGCCCGTCGCTCCCTTCCACGACGCGAGCTACGAGGACTTCCTCGCGAGCGCGGCCGCCATCGGTCCCGCCCTGGCGCTGGCTGACGCACGGCCGCTCGGCGCCACGATCCGCGCCGCGATCGAAGCGACCGCCCGCTGGGCGCCTTCCAACACCAATCTGGGCCTGGTGCTGTTGCTCGCCCCGCTCGCCCAGGCGGCGCTCCGGCCCGGCGACACCTCGCTCGCCGCAAAGCTGGCGACGACGCTCGCCGAGACGACCGTGGCGGACGCGCGCGACGTGTACGCCGCGATTCGCCTCGCGGCCCCCGCGGGCCTGGGTCAGGCGCCCGCCGAGGATGTGGCGGCCGACCCGACACGACCGCTGCGCGACGTCATGGCCCTCGCCGCGGACCGGGACGCCATCGCCCGCGAATATGCGACCGGGTTCCGGACCACGTTCGAGACGGGAACCCCCGCCCTCGTGGCCGCGCGCGCGAGCGGGTTGTCCTGGCGTGACGCGACCCTGGAGACCTATCTCACCTTGCTCGCGACCGTCCCCGATAGCCACATCGCGCGGAAACGCGGGCCGGGCGCCGCGACCGCCGTGGCGCGGCGCGCGCGGGCGGTGCTCGAGGCGGGGGGCGTGCGCCAGCCCGCGGGACGGAAAGCGATCGCCGCGCTCGACCGCGAGCTGCGCGACGAGCGCAACACCACCAATCCCGGCACGACCGCCGACCTCACCGGCGCGGCGCTCTACGTCGCGCTGCTCGAAGGCGGATGGCACGGGGGGAGGGCGACCGGCGATGGGCGGCGCTAAGCAGTTCCGCGTTGCGGTGACGAAGGACAACTTCGTCTTCGCCTCCGCCCACTTCATCACCTTCCCGGGGCACCGCTGCGAGACCCTGCACGGGCACAATTACCGCACGCGGGTCGTCGTGGAGGGCGGACTCGACCCCGAGGCCCACTACGTGTTCGACTTTGGAGCGCTGAAGCAGATCGTGAAGCGGTTGACCGACGAGATCGATCACAAGGTGCTGCTGCCGCTCCACAACCCCAAGATCGATGTGCGGACGGCGGGCGACTCGGTGACGGTCGCCGTGGCCGGGAAACCGCGCTACGTGTTCCCCGCGAACGACTGCGCCCTGCTCCCCGTCCCGAATACCACCGTCGAGATGTTGGCGCAGTACCTGGCGGGGCGCGTGTGCCACGAGGTCGCGACCGCCGGAGCCGTCGCGCTGCAGGCCGTCGAAGTCGAGGTGGAGGAGAATTTCGGACAGTCCGCCACCTACCGCGAGTCCCTCGCGTGACCGGCGCGCCGCCGATCCGGGCGGCGCCGGACCTCCTCGAGGTGCTCCCGCGTCAGCCCGCCTTCGTGCAACGCGGTTGCCACGAGGGCCCCGTCGCACCCCACCGCGGCGAGACGCTCCAAGTCCCCGACCGAGCGAATCCCGCCACCCGCCAGCAGCTCGACGCCGGGGTGGGCGCGCCGGACCGCGGCCACGAGCTCAAGGTTGACGCCGCACCCCCGCCCGACGCGCGCCAAGTCGAGCACCAGCAGCGCGGCCGCCCCGGCGTCCAGCGCCGCCCGCGCCAGCGCGAGCGGCGTGCCGTGATGCCGCGTGCCCGCCTGCAGCACTGGACGGCCGGCCCGCAGGTCGAGGCTGAAGACCAGGTGCGCGCGACCGATCGCCTCGGCGATGCGGCCCAGCGCCGCGAAGGAGGGCAGCGTCTCGAGGCCAACGACCACACGCGCGGCGCCGTCGGCCAAGGTGTCCCGCGCGCGCGCCGGCGTGACGGTCGCGGCGTCCACCAGGAGACGTCCCCCGAGCCCCGCGAGCACACGCAGCAGCCCGCGCTGCGGTGCCGCGCCCGTCAGGGCGTCCAGGTCGGCCACGTACCACTCGTCCGCACGCAGGGTCTCGTGAAACGCGCGGGCCAGCGCCAGCGGGTCGCCCGCCCGGTCCGCCGGCACGAGGACCGACCGTGCCGGCGGATACGCGGCGCGCCGGCCGCGCCGCGCGTGGACCGCCTGCCCCGCCATCAGGTCGAGCACCGGGATCACCCGCATCGCAGCCTCGGCCCCCGCCACCACGGATGAGCGGCGTCCTCGGGTGGGACATCGGCGGCGTTCACACCAAGGCCGCGCGCGTCGCGGGGACCCAGGTGGTGGCGGCGCGTGCCGTGCCCTACGAGATCCAGCGCGCCCCGGCTGCCCTCGCGCCCCTGCTCGCCCGCCTGGCGCGCGAGCTCGGCGCCGCGCCGGACGAGCCGCACGCCGTGACGATGACGGCGGAACTGTCGCAGCTGTTCCGAACCAAGCGGGACGGAGTAGCGTTCGTCCTCGATGCCGTGACGGCGGCGTTTCCGGGCGCGGCGGTGCACGTCTGGGCCGTCGACGGCCGGTGGCGCACCCCGGACCGAGCCCGGCGCGACTGGCTCGCCGTCGCCGCCGCGAACTGGGCGGCCGCCGCGTGCTGGGTGGGTCGGACCGTCCCTGACTGCATCTTGATCGATACCGGCTCGACGACAACGGATATCATCCCGATCGTGGGCGGCGCCCCTGCGGCGGCCGGTCGCACCGATCTCGACCGGCTGGGGGAGGGCGAGCTCGTCTACAGCGGGGCGCTCCGCACCCCCGCCGAGGCGATTGCGACGAGCGTCCCCGTGCGTGGGCGGCCCACCGGCCTCTCCGCGGAGGGGTTCGCCCTCGCGGGCGACGCCTATGTGTGGCGCGGCCAGCTCGACCCGGCCGACTACACGCTCCCCACCCCCGACGGCCGTCCCGCCACGCGAGAGTTCGCCGGTGAGCGGCTCGCACGCCTGGTGTGC
>DATBCS010000240.1:0-5428 GCA_036270315.1 Gemmatimonadales bacterium | reverse complement strand
TCCGCGGCCGCGATGGTTTCGAGCCGCTTCGTAAGGCGACCGAGGTAGACCGCTGGTGGCTCCAGGAGGGGGATCGCCGGCCGGACGCAAGGTTTGACCTGAGCCAGCAGCTCCAGGGCCGCTGATGCCGAGGTCACCTCTGGAACGTCAAAGTCCTTCAGCTGGTACGCAGCGGGCAGGCTGTTCTGTCAGTTGCTGTGACTCTCGATGTAGCGGAGCACCCGCCCGAGGCCGACTCGGCTCTTCTCATCGGCAATAAGACCGGCGTACTGGTCGATCACTTTGCTCCGGCGTCAGATCGGCAGACCGGCACATCTGTCCGAAGGCATAGATATTGAGTGCTTCGGCCTCGAAAAAGATGGCGTTGCCAACCAACCCTGCCAGACCTATCCGGTGTCCGCAATCCACAATAGCCCGGATGTAGCGGGTCTCGGCCGAGGATTGCCCGCCGGATTCCCCGTTGTTGGGCTTGACGAAGCCGTCGTGGGCCTCATCCACCAAGAAATACGGCCAGCCGAGCAGTGGCTTGACCGCTCGCGTCCGGAGCATCTGAACGTCCTTCAGAGCCGGATAGAGGTCTGGCGCGATTCCCGCTTTCGCATAACGGGACAAGGCTAGCGAGCGGTAGTGTTGGGCACTCGTCGGACGGCATCTACGCGCGGTACGCCGGCATCATCGACGGGGAGACGGATCTCCGGGAAGGACTGGCGAAGGTGGCCGCCCTACCGGAGCGCCGCGCTCGACGGATCGGCGCTCGGTAAGGCACAGTTAAGGCACAACGAGGACACCGAAATGCTCAACAGTCCAGCAAACGCAAGACCTTCTGCAATGGAGGCGCGGGGAATCGAACCCCGGTCCGAGAATGACTCCGATACCGCCACTACATGCGTAGGCGACGCTGAGCAGGTCTCACCACCGCGGCGCCTCGCCGACCACGGCAGCGACAAGCCCTTGGACAACTCTTACGCGACCCGTTCGGGCCCCAGGTCACGCCAGCCCGAATTTGCGATACGTGAGCGCCGCCTCAGGCGGGCTGCCACTCACGCAGGTGCGTGAAGCCGAAGCTTACGCAGCCAGTGCCAATGTAGAGTTGGCAGTTATGATGTGTGCCAGTGGTTTTACCAGGTGACTGACAACCTGGGCACGCAGCGATATCCTCGCCAAACCCGTCGAAACCTGTCGCCCCCTTGCGGCTAACCTAGCCAGCCGGGGGGGCGATTTCAACTCGGTTGCGTCCGGCCTGCTTGGCGCGGTACAACGCCGCGTCCGCGGTGCCGCGCAGGTTGGCCACGTCGCGCACCGTGTCGGGAAAGCCCGCCACCCCGCACGACAGGGTGAGCGGGTACACGTCGCTCGTGGCGCGCCACGGGGTCTCGGCCACCGTGTGGCGGATGCGCTCGGCCACTTCGCGGCCGGACTCGAGCGGCGTGTGCGGCATCCAGATCGCGAACTCCTCGCCGCCCAGCCGGGCGACGAGGTCCTTGTCGCGCACCTGGGCCTCGAGAATGCGCGCGATGTGACGCAGCGCCGCGTCGCCCGCGGCATGCCCCAGCGTGTCGTTCAACGCCTTGAAGTGGTCGATGTCCAAATAGATCAGGGTCGCCACGCCCGGTGCCTTGCCGCCCCCCTCCTGCGTCAACGCTCGATCGAACTCGCGGCGGTTGCGCAACCCGGTGAGCGGATCGCGCACCGCGCGCTGCTCCGCCTCGTACACGGCGCGCGCTGCGGCGAGCCGGGAGCCGAGCTCGGTGACGAGGCGCTGTAATTGCTCCGCGCCCGACGTCCCGGGCGGGAGCGGGGGCCCCATCACCACCAAGGCGCCGACCACGAAGTGCCCGTCGTGCAGGGGGTACGCCATCCCCGCCCGGTCGCGCCGCCGCCGGTCCGGGAGCGCGCTCCCGAACACATCCTTCGCCTTGTCGGACGCCACCGGGACTCCCGAGCTGATCGCTTGCACCGCCGGTGCGTCCGACGGCAGCGTGAGCCCTGCCAGGCGGCCGTCCGCCGCGCTCGACACGGCCACGATGCGGGGCGCTCCGCCCGCCGGGGCGCTGCCCCCGAGCACGATCGCGGCCCCGCGCTGGGTGAGCTGCTGGGCCAGCGTAACCCCCGCCTTCGCGATCCCGTCGAGCGTCTGCGCCCCTGCCGCAATCGCAGCGAGTTGCTTCGCGACGAGCTGGCCCGGCTGGTCGCTCCCCTCGCGCAGGGCGGCGAGACGCATTCCGGCGACGAGCCGTCGCAACTCGTCCCCCACCGCTTCGGCCAGTTCGGGCGCGATGTCCGGCGCGCCGAGCAGCAGGCCGGCGCCGAACGGGAAATCGCCGACGGCGACGTAACTGCCATCGGCCTCGCGCGCCACATGGGCCCGCCCGTCCACGGATGCGAGCTGCACGAGGGCCGCGCCGCGCCGTCGGGCATCGCGCCCCAGCTCGAGCGTCCCGACCGTCTCGACGTCGCCCTCGGGAAGGCCGACCAGCCAGGCGGCCCGGGCCCCATGCGCCCGGCACAGGAGGTCCAGCAGGTGCTCGAAGTCGGAGGGCCGGCTCGCCGCCTGCCGCGCGAGCCATAGCCGCACGAGGGGCGGGAGCGCGAGCCCGGTCGCCGCGAGGCAGCCGCCCACCGCGGCGAGGAGCGCCCAGAGGTGCGCTGCCACCACCGCCGGGACGACGGCGCCGAGGCCGACGAGCGTGAGCGCCCACCCCGCCCAGACCCCCGGCGGCGGCCGCTTCACAGGTGGTTGATGCGGCTCGCAGCCGCCGCAGCCCCGAAGCCGTTGTCGATGTTGACCACCGTGACGCCCGAGGCGCACGAGGTGAGCATCGCGAGCAGCGCCGCGATCCCGCCGAACGCGACCCCGTACCCCACGCTCGTCGGCACCGCAATCACCGGCACCGCGACGAGCCCGCCCACGACGCTCGGCAGCGCCCCCTCCATCCCGGCGACCACGATGATCACGGCTGCGCTGCGCAACAGGTCGGTCTGCGTGAGGATGCGATGAATCCCGGCGACGCCCACGTCGGTGAGCCGCTCGACGCGGTTCCCGAGGGCCCGCGCGGTGACCGCCGCCTCCTCGGCCACCGGGAGATCGCTCGTGCCCGCCGTCACCACCAACAGCGTCCCCCGCCCCGTGGGCGCCGGCACCGGGTCGGGCGCGAGGTACACGGTGCGCCCGAGCTCGTTCACCTCCGCGCGGGGAAACCGCGTCGTGAGGGCCGCGCGATGCGCTGGCTCGCTCCGTGTCGCGAGGAAGCTGCCCCCCGCGGCCGCGAGCCGCTCGGCGATGGCGACGGTCTGCCCCGGCGTCTTCCCCTGACACAAGATCACCTCCGCATGCCCTTGGGTCAGGGGCCGGAGGTGATCGATGGAAGCGAAGGGGAGACGCTCGATAAAGCGCCCCAGGTCGTCGAGCTTCACGCCGCCCGCCCCACCGCCCGGGTGGCGAGGTAGTCGGCGAAGATCGCCTCGGCCTCGGCCATCGAGGTGATCTGGAACAGCCGCTCGCGCAGCTCGGCCGCGCGCGCGATCCCGCGGGTGTACCACCCGAAGTGCTTGCGGAACTCGAGGGCGGTCTGGCGCGTGTCGCCCTGGAGCCGGAGCGCGAGCCGGGCGTGCTCGAGCGCGGTGGCGATCCGCTCCTCCGGCGTCGGGTCGGGACGCTTGGGGCATCCCGCGAGGAGGTCCTGCGCTTGGGCGAACACCCAGGGGTTGCCGAACGAGCCCCGCGCCACCATCGCCCCCGCGCAGCCGGTGTGCCGGCGCATCGCGACCACGTCCTCCGGCGTCATGATGTCGCCGTTGCCGATCACGGGGATGTCGAGCGCGTCGACCACGCGCGCGATCTCGTCCCAGTCCGCCTGGCCGGCGAACATCTGCGTGCGGGTGCGGGCGTGCAGCGTGAGCGCTTGCGCCCCCGCCTCCCGGCAGTGCCGGGCGATCGCGACCGGGTCGCGCTGCGTCTCGTCCCAGCCACTGCGGATCTTCACCGTGACGGGCAGCGGCGTGGCGCTGCGCACCGCCCGGATGATGCGCGCGACGAGGTCCAAATCCTTCAGGCAGCCCGACCCGCCATTATTCTTCACCACCTTCTTCACGGGGCAGCCGAAGTTGATGTCGATGAAATCCGGCGCACACGCCGCGGTGACCATCTCCGCGGCGCGGGCCATGATCGTGGCGTCGGCGCCATATAGCTGGATCCCGATGGGGCGCTCGGCGGGCTCAAACCGCATGTCCTGGAAGAGGTGCGAGAGCCCCCGGGCCACGCCCACGGCCGAGATGAACTCGGAGACCACGACGTCGGCCCCGAACCGGCGGGCGAGCAGCCGGAACGGGGACTCCGACACGCCCGACATGGGGGCGAGGAAGAGCGGAAACGCGTGGCCCGTGGGATAGGGGAAGTCCATGATGCACAACGTAATGACGCGTTGCGGACGGAGCAACCAGCCATTACGTTTCGCCGCCGCCACCGGAGCGACGAGACGTGCGCCTGCGCGAGTTCTTTTCCGAAGACGCCATCAATCTGCAGCTGCAGAGCACCACCAAAGACGACGTCCTGAAGGAGCTGGTCGGCCTGCTCAAGCTCGACGAGAAAGCCGAGCAGACCCTCGTGAAGATGCTCAAGCGGCGCGAGACGCTCGGCTCGACCGGGATCGGCCAGAATATCGCGATCCCCCATTGCCGCGCCCTCGTGGTGAACCAGCTGCGCGTCGCCTTCGGGCGGAAGCTCGAAGGGATCGATTTCAACGCCATCGACGGCAAGCCGGTCAACTACTTCTTCCTGATCGTCGCCCCCCCGCTTGAGGTCTCCAATCAATACCTGCCGGTCCTCGGCAAAATCGCGCAGTTCGCGAAGGAACCAGACGTGCCGGCCAAACTGGCGAAGCTCGCCACACCTCAGGAATTCCTGCAGCTGCTCGAATCGAAGAACATCTAGTCGCGGCGCGCCTCTGAGACCCCGCGGGCAGGGTGACGTCCGCCGCTCGCCGTGGGGTGGCCGTTACGGCAGGGGCTGAAGCGCGCTCGCGAAGACCGAGCCGCTCGCGTCGGCCGGGCCGACGATATCGATGCGGCGGGGATAGCGAAGGCGGGGATCGAACACCACCGCCGCGAGCCGCCCATTCTCGAGCGTCGCCGCCACCAAGTCGAACAGGCCGGTGATCGTGGGGAACGGTGCGGCCGACCCGGGGACGGGCTGGCCGGTCGCGACCAACGTGGCCGACCGCACCGTGTCTTGCCGGACTTCCAAGAGGATGGCGCGCCCGTCCAAGGCGTTGAAGAACCCGGTGACCTCGTACACGTAGGAATAGTGGGCCGGGGCCTGGGCCGCCCACGCGGCCCGGGACGCTTGGATCTCGCCGAGGGTCAGGGAGGTTAGGCCGGTCACCGTCACCGCGCCCGTGCAGGCGGCGACGGTCGCGGCGAGCGCGAGACG
>DATBCS010000239.1:0-4224 GCA_036270315.1 Gemmatimonadales bacterium | reverse complement strand
CACCGCTTCCGGCCGCTGCGGGCCCCCTCCGATGCGACGCGGGCGCTCCGCGCCGTCGTCCGCACGCGCGACGACCTGGTGGCGGCCCGCGTGCAGCTCGCCAATCAGCTCCGCAGCTTGCTCGAGACCTTCTGGGCCGGCGCCGCGGCCGTGTTCGCGGACGTGGACTCGCCCATCGCCCTCGCCTTTCTCGACGCCTACCCCACGCCCGAGAGTGCCGCACGGCTCGGGGAGCAGCGCCTCGCGCGCTTCCTCCAGCGGCACGCCTATTGTGGCCGCCGCTCGGCCGCCACCCTGTTGGACCGCCTGCGCACCGCCCCGGAGGGCCGCGCCGCCGCCTTGGAGAGTGAAACTAAGGGCCAGCTCGTGCGCAGCGTGGTGGCCGTGCTCCGGCCACTCGGCGAGCAGCTCCGCGAACTCGAGGGGCTCATCGCGGCGCAGCTCGCCCAGCACCCCGATGGCGCGCTCCTCCAGTCCTTCCCGCGCACTGGCACCGTGAACGCCGCGCAGCTCCTCGCCGAGCTCGGGGACGATCGCGTCCGCTTCGCCTCCGACGCGCAACTCGCCGCCGAGGCGGGCGTCGCGCCCGTCACGCATGCCTCCGGCAAACACCGCGGCGTCGCCTGTCGCTTCGCCTGCAACAAACGCCTGCGCCAAGCCGCGACCACCTGGGCGGACAACTCCCGCCATGCCCACCCGTGGGCCGCCGCCGTCTATCGCCAGGCGCGCGGCCGCGGCTGCGACCACCCGCACGCCGTGCGGATCCTCGCCCGCGCGTGGCTCCGCGTCCTGTGGCGCTGCTGGCAGGATCACGCCCCTTATGACCCTCGCCGGCACGGCCGGGCGCTCCCCTTCGTGACGCCGCAGCACGACGCGCCGGCCGCCGCGTGAGCAACGACAGGTTGACACAGGGTGTCTCACGCGCCGTCCCCGAGGGGGGCCGGAGCGTCGCCCAGCATGTGGGCGATGCGGGCGCTGAGCTTGGTCGGGCTGAAGGGCTTCGTGAGGAGAGTCGCGCCCAAGCCCTCGGCCTCCCCGAGGATGCGTTCCTCGCCCTCCGCGGTGAGCACGATGACGGGGAGTGCGTGGGTGGCGGCGCCGCCCCGCAGCTCGCGCAACAGGTCGAGGCCCGACCCGTCGGGGAGGTGGAGATCGAGCAGCAGCCCGTCGAGCGGCCGGGTACGGTCGCCCAGCACGGTCCGGGCGTCGGCCAAAGTGCGCGCTAGGCTGACCTGGTAGCCGAGCCGCTCCAGATGGGGGCGCAACAGGAGCCCGATGTGGGGCTCGTCGTCGACGACCAGGAGGTGCCGCCGGACGGGCGACAAGGCGGGCGGCTCCCGCTCAGAGCAGACCGGCGATCGCCGTGCGATGGCGCCGCAGGTCGTAGAGCAAGGCGCCCACGTTGGTGGCGGGCCGCACCAGCACGACGAGCAGCGCGTCGGCGTTAAGCACGGAGACGACGGCGAGGCCGGAGCCGAACTCGAGCACCCCAGTGCCGAAATCCCCCCGCCCCCCCGCCTGGCCGAGCTGCACCATCCCGTTAATGACCGCCGGTAACACGGCGGCCACGTTTTCGGCGTCCACGCCGTTCACGCTGCGCGAGTCGATCGTGAGGCCGTCGCGGCCGACGAGGAGGACGGCGTCCACGCCGGCGCGCCGCGCGAGCGCCTCGACCACGTCCCGGATCGTCGCCATACGGCGGCCAAGCTAGGAATGCGAACTAGCGAAGTCAAGCAGCGAGCGTGGGTTGACCCACTTGGACGCCGCTCGGTATCTTCCCTCGACAGCGCATGCCCTCCCGCCGCTCCGCCGCCCTCCTCGCCGCCGTCTCCGGCTTCGCGCTGCTCGCCGCGGCGTGCGGCAGCTCGACGGGTCTGCCCAAGGCCGCGATTCCCAACACGGTCGACACGGTCTCGCTGTTCGCGCTCTCCGACCCGAACGTGCAACAGCCGTCCGCCTACTCCGTCGCGGCCAGAGCGCGCGTCCGCACGGATCAGACAACGACGTTCGATTTCGCGTTCGACTTCGACGCGCAGCGCCGCCCCGCGCTCTATCCGCCGGGCGCGATCCATCTCGGCATCTCGTCGGGTCTGCAGGCGTCGACGGCCGCGTTCGCCTCCGTCCCGATCGCGCCGACGACGGGGTACGATCAGGACTCCGCCCTGGTGATCGGGGTCGACGCGGTCGTGGTGGTGCAGTCGCGGCCGATCACCTGTCTCACCGGCATCACGGTGCCGTTTTACGGCAAGCTGCACGTGCTTGCCGTGGACACGACCGCGCACCGGCTGGATCTTGAGATCCTCGTCGACGAGAACTGCGGCTACCGCGGCCTCGCGCCCGGCCTGCCGAGCCAGTAACCGCGTGATCGATCTCAAGCTGCTGCGCGCCTCCCCCGAGCAGGTGCGCGCGGCGCTCGCCCGGCGGCGCGACCCGGCGCTCCCGAAGCTACTCGACGAGCTCGAGGCGCTCGACATGCGGCGGCGGGCGCTCGCGGGTCAGCTCGACCAGCTCAAGGCGGAGCGCAACGAGGCGGCGAAAGCCGACGCCCGCGTGATGAGAGACGAGGGCGCCCTGCCGCCGCCCGTCCGCGAGCAGCGGCGCGCCCTGGGCGAGCGCGTGGCCGCGCTCGAGGCGGACCTGCGGCGGGTCGAGACCGAGCTCGAGGCGCGGGCGCTCCATCTGCCGAACCTGCCACTGCCGCGCGTGCCCGACGGCGACGAGTCGAAGAATGAAGTGGTGCGCACCTGGGGCGCGCCCGCCCCGGCCGGTGGCCCGCCACACTGGGACGTCGCAGCAGGGCTCGGGATCCTGGATCTCGCCCGCGGCGCAAAACTCGCCGGCTCGGGGTTCCCGCTGTTTCTCGGAGCCGGCGCCCAGCTGGTGCGCGCGCTCGTCCGCTTCATGCTCGAGCTCCACACCCGCGAGCACGGGTACGTCGAGGTCGCACCGCCCTTGCTCGTCCGGCGCGCGATGATGATCGCCACGGGGCAGCTGCCGAAGTTCGAAGAGGACGCCTACCGCACCGAGCCGGACGACCTGTTCCTCGTGCCCACGGCCGAGGTGCCGGTGACGAACCTCCATCGCGACGAGATTCTGGATGGCGCCGGCTTGCCCCGGGGTTACGTCGCCTACACGCCGTGCTTTCGCCGCGAGGCGGGCGCGCACGGCAAGGACACGCGGGGGCTCTTACGCGTGCACCAGTTCGACAAGGTTGAGCTGGTGCGCTTCTGTCGCGCAACCGACTCGCCGGCCGAACACGAGAGGATCACCGGCCACGCCGAGGCAGTGCTGCGGCGGCTCGAGTTACCCTATCGCGTGGTGCTCATGGCGGTCGGGGATCTCGGCTTCGCCGCGGCCTTGAAGTACGACCTCGAGGTGTGGGCGCCGGGCGTGGGGCAGTGGCTCGAAGTGTCGAGCTCGAGCACGTTCACCGACTTCCAGGCGCGGCGGGCCAACATCCGCTGCCGCCCCGGCCCGGGCGGGAAACCGGAGTTCGTCCACACGCTGAACGCATCGGGCGTCGCCCTGCCGCGCACCATCGCTGCCCTGCTCGAGACGCACCGGCAGCCGGACGGCTCTGTCACCATCCCGCCGGCCCTCGTGCCGCACCTCGGGACCGACCGCCTCGTGCCCACCGGTGGCGCGTAGGGCGGCGCTGCGCCGCGCCGGCCCCCCCGCCGTGGTCGCGCTGGCGCTCATCCTGGGGGCGATCACGGTGGGCGACGCCTGGGTGGTGGCGCGCCACCTGCGCGACGACGCGCGCGACACGAGTCGGCTCCTGGGGCGCGTGTTCGCCGGCTTGAACGACCCGCATCCCGACGGCGCGACGTCCGCGCTGCTCGATCTCGCCCGCCAGGTCCGCTCGCTCGGCATCCCGCTCGTTGTCACCGACACCGCAGGGCGGATCACCGCGCTCGACAACGCCCCCGCGAGCGTCGCGGCCGACCCGGCGCGGCTCGCCGGGTGGATTGGCGAGCTCGACGGCGAGAACGTGCCGCTGGTGGAGCCCGGCGTGGGCACGATTCACTATGGGGCGCTGCCCGCAGCGCGCCGCTTCATCGGGCTCGCGGTGCTCCAAGCGGGGGTCTTCCTCTGTCTCGCGCTGCTCGCGGCCTGGGCGTACCGCGCCCAGGTCGCCGCCGCGCGCGACCGGCTGTGGGTCGCGATGGCGCGCGAATCGGCGCACCAACTCGGGACGCCGCTCATGAGCCTCACCGGGTGGAT
>DATBCS010000238.1:0-5862 GCA_036270315.1 Gemmatimonadales bacterium | reverse complement strand
GGCACCCGGGCCTCGAGCCGCTCATTCGACGATCGCGTGGGGGACGCCGCGCTGCTGCTCGCGCTCGGGCATCTCAACCGCGCGGCGCTCAAGCATCAGGTGCTGTTCATTTGGAGCGTGCGTGAGGAGATCGGGCTCCAGGGCGCGGCCGCCGCGGCCGCCGCGCTCGGCGCGAGGGCCCGGCGGGTCCACGCGATCGACACCTTCGTCTCCGCCGACTCTCCACTCGAGCTCCCCAACTTCGCCACAGCCGCCGTCGGGCAGGGAGCGGTGGCGCGAGCCCTCGACAACTCTTCGGTAACGCCCCCGGCGTACGTGGACTCGCTGGTCCGAGTCGCCCGCTCGCGCGGCGTCTCCTTCCAAGTCGGCTCCACGAACGGCGGCAACGACGGGTCGGTCTTCACGCCGTATGGCGTCGTCGATGTGCCGATCGGCTGGCCGATGCGCTATTCCCACTCCCCGGTCGAGGTCGTGGATCTCAAGGACGTGGTGAGTCTGGCCGACATGATCCAGACCGTTGTCGAAACGTGGTGAGCCCCCGCGCGCTCTTGTCCGTATCGGACAAACGCGGCGTCGTTGAGTTCGCCCGCGAGCTCGCGGCACTCGGCTGGGAGATCGTGTCGACGGGTGGGACCGCAGCGGCGCTGCGCCAGGCGGGGGTCGCCGTGCTGGCAATCGAGCAGGTGACGGGTTTCCCCGAGATGCTGGACGGCCGCCTGAAGACGCTGCACCCCAAGGTGCATGGCGGCCTGCTGGCGCGGCGCGACCATGCCGGCGATCGCGCGGCGCTGGCGCAGCACGACATCGTGCCGATCGACCTCGTGGCCGTGAACCTCTACCCGTTCCGCGAGACCGTGGCGCAGCCGAACGTGGGGTTCGAGCAGGCGATCGAGCAGATCGACATCGGCGGCCCCGCGATGCTCCGCTCCGCCGCGAAAAACCACGCCGCGGTACTGGTCGTGGTGGACCCAGATGACTACCCGGTCGTGCTCGCCGCGCTCAAGGCCCGGGACGTGCCCGCCACGCTGCGGCGGACGCTCGCGGCCAAGGTCTTCGCCCACACCGCCGCCTACGACGCCGCCATCCACCGCTACCTGACGCGAGACGCCGCTGGGTGGCCGGAGCGGATCACGCTCGCGCTCGAGCGCCGTCAGGAATTGCGCTATGGCGAGAACCCCCACCAACCGGCGGCGCTGTATGCGACCGAGGAGCCGGGGATCCGCGAGCTCGAGCAGCTGCACGGCAAGGAGCTGTCATTCAACAATCTGCTCGATCTGGACGCCGCGACGCTCGCGGTCGCGCCGTGGAGCGGCTCGGACCGCGCAGCGTGCGCCATCATCAAGCACACGACGCCCTGCGGCATTGCGCTCGGGCCGTCTGCCAGCGTGGCGTACGGCCGCGCCCTCGGCACCGACCCGACGTCGGCGTTCGGCTCCGCGATCGCGTTCAACGTCGCCGTGGACCGCGCGACGGCCGAGGCGATGCGCGACCTGTTCATCGAGGTCGTGGTGGCGCCTGCGTTCCAGGCCGACGCCCTCGCGGTGCTCCGCGAGAAGAAGAATCGGCGGGTGGTGCGGCTGCCCAGCGCCCCGGACGCCGCGAGCTGGGACTTCAAGCGCATTCGGGGCGGCTTCCTGGTGCAGGAACGCCCCCGCTCGGAGCAAGCGGCGGATGAGACAACCTGGCGGGTGGTGACGCGCCGCCCGCCGACCGACGCCGAGTGGCGCGACCTGCGCTTCGCCTGGGTGGCGGTGGGGGCCGTCAAGTCGAACGCGATCTTGCTGGCGCGCGACGAGGCGGCGATCGGAATCGGCGCCGGGCAAATGTCACGCGTCGACGCGTCGTTCCTCGCCGTGCACAAAGCCCGCCAGCAAGGGCACGACCCGGCCGGCGCGGTGTTAGCTTCTGATGCGTTCTTTCCCTTTGCCGACGGGGTAGACGAGGCCGCCCGGGCAGGCGTACGCGCCATCATCCAACCGGGCGGGTCGGTGAAGGACGCCGAGGTCGTCGCGGCGGCCGACCAGGCCGGCATGGCGATGGTGTTCACCGGCATCCGACAGTTCCGGCACTAACCAGGACGAGCATGAGCGACGCACGGCAGTCCTCTCTACCGGAGCGCCCGGGATCCGCGGTCGCCACCGTTCCCACGCCGGGCCGGGTCGTGGCCGAATCGCCCGCGAGCGGCGCGACGGAGGCCCCGCCCTATCTCATTGCGGGCCTCGTCGCGCTGGGAGCGTTGATCCTCTACGTCGCGACGCTCGCGCCGACCACGCAGTTCTGGGACACCTCCGAATACATCGCGGCCGCGTACGTCCTCGGCATTCCGCACCCGCCCGGTAACCCGCTGTTCACGATCCTCGCCCATACCTGGGGACTGCTCCCGCTGGCCGCGTCATACGCAGAGCGCATCAACCTGCTGGCGGCGGCGACGAGCGCGGTGGCGGCCGGGTGCTGGTTCTTGATCGGCGAGCGGTGGATGCGAGCCTGGGTGCCGGTGAGGCTGCCGCGCCGGCTCGCCGCCGTCGCGGGCGCGCTGGTCGCGGCGACCGCATTCACCGTGTGGAATCAGTCGGTGGTGAACGAGAAGGTCTACACGTTGTCGCTCCTCTCGATTGCGCTCGTGCTGTGGCTGATCGTGCGCTGGGATGACCAACCGCCAGGTGAGGGGCACGATCATCACCTGCTCTTGATCGTGTATTTGGTCGCCCTCACCGCGACCAATCACATGATGGGCGTGTTGGTGGGGCCGGTCGTCGTCGTCCTGCTCTTCCCCCCGCTCAAGGCGCAGCGCCCCGCCAGTCTCGAGGCCCGCCGGGTCGAGTGGTCGCAGTGGCTCGTGTTCTGCGCTGCGTACGCGCTCATCGGCGCGTTGGGACTCGAGAACGCGGCGCCGATCAAGGCGGCGGCGTTGCTGTTCGTGGCAGCGCTGGTCTACGCCATCCTCGTCGCGCGCAATTGGGACTTCGCGCTCGCGGTGCTCGCGGTCTTGGCGGTCGGGCTCTCGGTGTTCTTGTTCCTGCCGATCCGGGCCGCCCATTTCCCGGGGATCAACGAGGGCGAGCCGACGACCCTTCAGGCGTTTTGGGATGTGCTGACCCGCCAGCAGTACGGCAAGCCGCCCGTGACCCAGCGGCAGGCGACACTCGGAGCGCAGATTCTCCTCTGGGTGCAGTACTTCAGTTGGCAGTGGGGGCGGGACTGGTCGCAGGGGATCCAGCAGGCGCTCGCGGTGGTGTTTGGCGTGCTCGGCGTCCTCGGGGCCTGGCGTCACTGGAAAGCCGACCGCCGGGCGGCGATCGCGATGACGACGCTCGTGGGCACCTACACCCTGTTGCTCATCTTCTATCTGAACTTCAAGTACGGCTTCTCCCAGGAGCTGGCGCGCCAGCTCGCGCGCGAGGTGCGCGAGCGCGACTACTTCTTCATCGCTTCGTTTGCGCTGTGGGGCGTGTGGGTCGGCATGGGGCTCGCCACCCTGATGGAGTGGGTGGCCGAGTGGCTAGGGGAGCGCGAGCCTGACCCAGGGCGCCGCTGGCGCGCCGCGACGGTGGTGCTCGTGGTTGCGCTCGTGCCCCTCTTCGGCAACCACCTCACCGCGTCCCGCAAGGGCGAGACCCTGGCGCGCGATTTCGCGTCCGAC
This sequence comes from Gemmatimonadales bacterium, assembly GCA_036270315.1. GTDB lineage: Bacteria > Gemmatimonadota > Gemmatimonadetes > Gemmatimonadales > GWC2-71-9 > AG41. The sequence goes on along the minus strand of DATBCS010000238.1, from coordinate 2,222 downwards.
CTGCTGCAGTCCGTCGAGCCGTACGGCGTGCTCGTCACGGCGGGCGACAACGACACCTTCCCGCTGTGGTACGCGCAGGAAGTCGAGCATATCCGTCAGGATGTCACCGTCGTCAACCTGTCGCTGGCCAACACCGACTGGTATGTGCGGCAGCTGCAGCGCCGGCCGCTCGCGACCTTCGATCCGGCGAATGCTCCCCCTATCTACCGCGGCCGCGAGTGGCCCAAGCCGACCGGCAAGCTGCTCGGCTACACCGACCAGCAGCTCGAGGCGATGCAGCCGGTGTATTGGCTCGAGCAGAAGACCACGGTGAACTTGGGCGGGATCCCGGTGACGCTCGACCCGCAGCAATTGGGGCGGCAGTATCTCGAACGCGCCGACGTGGTCGTGCTGCAGGCGATTAAGGAGCAGGCGGGAAAGCGCTCCATCTTTTTCTCGCGGACCGTGGGACTCTACGCAGATCAGTTCGGCCTCACGGGCTCGCTCGAAGGCCAGGGCTTTGTGCGCAAGTTGCGCTCCGTGCCGCTCACTGAGTCCGACAGCCTGAAGCCGCTCCCGTCGCTCGGCTGGGTGAACGTGCCGCGCACCTCCGCGTTGGCGTTCGACGTGTATCACATCGCTGCCGCGACGCACCGCCGACCGCGCGGGTGGGTGGACCACCCGTCGGAGGGCATCCTCGCGACCTATGGAATCCTGTATCAGGCGCTGGCGCAGGCGTCGCGGAAGACGAACCCGCCGCTGGCGGCCCGGGCGGCAGCCGTGGCGGATTCGATCTTCAAGAACACGAGCTACGCCTCGCTCTCGTCGCTCGAGCGTTGACCGCGGCGCGGCGAGGCCGCTAGGTTAGCCCTCGTCAGGGAGGGCTAGACCTAACTGGTAAGGCGGCGGTCTTGAAAACCGCTGGGCGCAAGCCCGTAGAGGTTCGAATCCTCTGCCCTCCGTGGTTGTCACGCAATTGCGCTTGAGCGGCGCCTCCTCGAGCCCGTCGCCTATCCTCACGCGCATGGCTCAAGGCGCAGCGGCCCAAGTAGCACCTCCCGCTACGGATCGCCCGTGGCACACATCCCGATTTCGCGTGGAGGTGCCCGATGGTCGTACGGCCGTCCATCCTGATTGCTTTGGCCTTGGTTGCCGTGCTCGCTGCGCCGGCCACGGCCCAAACGCGCTACGACATCGGTCCGCTCCTCGGCCTCTACGCGCCAATCGGCAACTTTCGACCCACTCCCTACTACACAACGATCCTCCCTAACTCCCCTAGTGACTTGACCGGACTCGCTTGGGGCGGCCAAGGGCGCATCTGGTTTACTCGGCGGTTCGGCGTTCAGCTCCAGGTCGCCTCCGCCTCCAGCACCGTGGGTGGGGGATGTACGCCGGGTGGCTGTTTTAGCGGCAGGCCAGCGCGCGTCCTCACGGCGAGCGCGCAAGGGCTGTACACCTCCTCCTCCCCGCCACAGAGGGTTCGCGTCTGGCTTGGTGCTGGCGCGGGCCTCGTCCACCATGGAGGTGCCGCGTACGCGCCGTTTAGCTCCCCGCTCCAGTTCGCCACGGCGCTCGGGATCGGGTCCGCCATCTCTCTAGGGGGCCACGTGACCGCCAGTCTCGGGGTGACCACGCTGCTCTACTACATCGACGTCAGCGACAGCACCGGCACGAGTCTCGAGCATGGCTTTCAGGTGGACCCGCTCATTCATGCTGGCCTGAGTTGGGGCGGGCCTTAACAGAGAGCGGCCGGCCTCCGGGTGCCGTCTTCGCAGCGCACCCCCCGCCAGTAGGACGCGCCTAGCCGCAGTTTCCCATTTTGGCAATTGGTCTCTGGATCGATGGAAGAGGACTGACACCATGGCCGAAGTATCGACCTTCCGGCTCTACCTATTGAGAGCCATGTACCTGCTTATCATCGTGGGGCTGGGCTTCGAGATATGGCCAGGGATACTGCATCCTCCGAACGATTTGGAGCTTATGCGTGGCGTGGTTCGGAGCCTACTCGGGGGGGTCTCGTTGTTGGCGGTCTTAGGGATTCGTTACCCGCTCAAGATGTTGCCGCTGCTGTTCTTCGAATTCGTGTGGAAATCCATATGGATTTTGGCTTTCGGACTTCCTCACTGGTCTGCTCATCAGTTGTCCCCCGACATGGCGGAGACGTTTAAGGCCTGCCTCATGGGTATTGTGCTCGTTCCGGTCGTCATCCCTTGGCGCTACGTGCTGACAGACTTCGTTAAGGC
>DATBCS010000237.1:0-15271 GCA_036270315.1 Gemmatimonadales bacterium | reverse complement strand
CGCGGCCTGTCGCACCGTGGCGCTGCGCGCGACCCGCCCGTCCCCCCGCCCCACGTCGCGCCCGGTGGCGCGTCGCCAGGCATGCCGCACCACGTCTTGGATCAGCTCGTCGTAGGCGATGCCGGCCGCGCGGGCGGCCTTCGGGAAGCAAGAGTTCATCGCCGGATCGGGGATGATCCCCGGAAGCGGGTTGAGCTCCAAGACGTTGGGAACGCCGAACCGGTCGACCCGAATGTCCACGCGGCACCAGTCGCGGCACCCGAGGGCGTGGTATGCCTCGAGCGCGGTGCGCTCGATCTCGCGGCCCAGCGCCGCGGGCACGGGCGCCGGGCACTCGAAGATCGCGAGCGGCGCGTCGGGCCGGTCCCACACCCATTTCGCCTCGTAGCCGTACACCGGCGGCGCGCCCGCCGGCAATGTCGAGAAGTCAAACCCGACCACTGGCAGGCAGTAGGCCTGCGACCCGTTGCCGAGGATCGCGACCGTGAACTCCGCCCCGGGCAGGTACGTCTCGACGAGGACCGGCTCGGCATAGCGTTCGAGCAGGAAGGCCACGCGCTCCCGGAGCTGGGGGGCTCCGTCGCACAGGTTGGTGGCGAAGATGCCCTTGCCGGACCCCTCGGCGACCGGCTTGACAAATACGGGGAACGGCAGCGTGACGCGTTCCACGTCGGCCACGGCCTCGAGGCACGCGAAGGGAGCGGTCGGGACGCCGCGGTACGCCAGGATCTCCTTGGTGCGGCCCTTGTGCAGCGCGAGCGCCAGGGTGAGCGGGTCGGAGCCCGTGTAGGGGATGTTCAGGTACTCGCAGATCGCCGGGACGAGGGCTTCGCGACTCTGGCCGTGCAACCCCTCGGCCATATTGAAAACGAGATCGGGCCGAGTGAGGGCGAGGTTCTGCGGGAAGAACTGGTCGGCTTCGAGCCGGATGACGGTGCCAAAGAACCCGAGGGCCTGTTCCACCGCACCGATGGTGGCCGGGTCATCCCACTCGGCGAACGCGTCGTTGCTCGTCGGCGGCTCCGCCGGGGACGCGAGGTCGGGTTTTTGATTGTAGGCGAGACCGATGCGCATGTGGTCTCGGTTGACCTCCTACAAAAAAGGCCGCTGACGCGGTCTGTGGATCGAAACGCGGTGTCGCGTAGACAATAAGAAAAGCTGGAGCGATGCGCAATAGGGAAGCCGAATTTTTTTTATCCGTCGACGCGTCAGACTTTGTGGTATGAGACGCGCGCGGCTTCGTGTTTGTCCTCGGCGACGTAGATCTCGAAGTCGGCGAACAGCGCCGGCGCCTCGCGCGCGAGGACGCGCAGACACGCGATCGCCATCCGGCGGATCTCGAGCTCCGCGCCCTCGCCCGTCCGCAGCTCGAGCATGGTGCGCCACGCTCGCGCGTTCCCCGAGACGACGACCTTCACCTCGGTCGCGTTCGGGAGCACGCTGCGCGCCGCTTCGCGCGCCATCTTGCGTCGGTGGATCTTGTCGCCGATCCAGCCGTAGCGCTCCATCAACGCGGCGACGGCCTCTACGTAGGCCGCCTGCGCCGCGGCCATGTGGCGCTCCCACGTCCCTTCGAGCGCGGCGTCGCCGAGGACTGCCGGCGGCACGACGAACGCGGCGTGCGACTCGTCCACGTAGCGTTGCGAGAGCTGCGAGTACCCGAACCCTGCGCGGTGTCGCACCAACTCGTGCGAGCACGACCGCGAGATTCCCTCGACCAGGAGCACGTAGACCGCGTGCTCTAGCACCGAGCCGTGTCCCTGCTTCTTGATGTTCTCGAGGTACTCGGCCGTCGTGCGCTGGGCCGGATTGCCTTGACTCATGTAGCAGATGCGGCCGGCGAACTCGGCGAGGCGCTCGCCGGCGGACGCCTCGCCGCGCCACTCGACCCGCAAGTGCTCGGGCTCGAGAAACTCCGGTCGGGCGACGAGCGAGACGCGAGGGGCGCGAAAAATCTCCATGCGGGTCGGGATTCGGGTGCCGGGTGTCTAGGTGTCGGAGGGGCGCGACGGCGTGGCGAGGCCCAGCTTCGCCGTGCCCCACGCCGCCGTCCGTTCGGTGTCGCGCAGCCGGAGGGCGATGTCGTCGGGAATCGGCGCCGCGTCGGGCCCGATTTTCAGGTTGGCGAGCGGCGTCCAGTCGGCCGCCGGAAGTATAACACCGGGGTTGAGGATGGCGCGCGCGTCGTACGCGCGCTTCAAGTCGCCGAACAAGGCCATCACCTCTGGTCCGTACACGCGCTCGAGGAGCCCGGCGCGCAATCGGCCCACCCCGTGCTCGCCGCTCGGCGTGCCGCCGAGCCCGACGACCAGTGCGGTGACGTCCTCGAACAGCGCCCCCAGCGCGTCCCGCCAGCCGCGGCGCGTGGTGTCGGGGAGCGCGTTGACGTGCACGTGGCCGTCCCCCGCGTGCCCGAACATCGCGACGGGGACTCGATGGCGCGCGGCGGCCGCGCGGATCCCGACGACGTAAGCGCCCAGCTGCTCCAGGGGCACGCACCCGTCCTCGACTACCTGCAGCGAGCGGCGGGCATCGGGTAAGCGGGCCAGCGCTGGGCTCGCGAGGTGACGTATCGCCCAGAGCTTGGCGAGCCCGGCGCGGTCGACCGCCGTTTCCACGTGGTGGGTGGAGGCGCGCAACCCCCGCACCGCATCGCCTACCACGCCGCGCGCCGCGGCCGCCGTCTCTCGCTCGAATTCGACGAGCAGCAGACCGTCGAGCCCCGGGGGAAGCGCGCCGTCGCCGTCGCCCACGAGGTCGAGCAGCGTGCGGTCCAGAAGCTCGACGGCGGAGGGGTTGAGCGCCAGCAGGTACGGCAGCGCCGCGGCGAGCTCCTCCACGCTGCGAAACCCGAGCGCCACGCCTGCGACGTCGGCTGGAATCGGCTCGAGCTGCCACGCCACCGCCGTGACGAAGGCGAGCGTGCCTTCGGACCCGATGAGGAGGTCGAGTTCCGCTGCGGAGTCGGCGTAGCGATCGAGCGCGTACCCCGCGGAGTTCTTCCGGACGCGGGGGAAGCGCTGGCGCACGAGTTCCCGCCCCGCGTGGTCGAGATGCCAGCGCGCGGTCCCCTGCACGCCACGCTCCACCCGTCGCGCCGATCCGTCCGCCTCGAGGATCTCCACGGCGTCGACCCAGTTGCGGACGCTGCCGCAGCGCACCGAGCGCGGACCCGCGGCGTTGGTCGCCACCAAGCCGCCCGAGGTCGCGAACGCCCCCGACGACGGATCAGGGGGGAGCCGCAGCCCGAAGGGGCGGGCCGCCGCCGTCACCTCGGCCCAGGTCACCGCCGCGCCGACCCACATCGTGCGGCGTGACCAGTCGGGCGCGAGCCAGCGGAACCCCTGACTCAGGTCGACGATCACGCTCTGCCCCACGCTCCCTCCCGCCATCCCGCTCCCCGCGCCGCGCGGCACCAGCGGCGTGCCGCTCTCCGCGGCCCAGCGGACGAGCTGTTGCAACTCCTCGACGCCCCGCGGCACGGCCACCGCCGCCGGTACGATGCGATAAATCCCAGCGCCCTCGGCGTAGGCGGCGCGGATCCGCGGGTCGGTCAGGAGACCGGGGACGGGGAACACGGGCGAAGGACCGGGCACGCTCGAAAAAAGTTACCACGCCATCTCTCAGCTTGACACCGTCTGGGGGCCGAGTGATGCTTGACCCAATGACCTCCGACGGGCCCCGCGCCCAGCTGATCCACGTCGAGACCGATCGCCGGTTGGGTCACGAGTGGGACGAGTGGGATGGCAAGCCGCTGCCCGGCAACGGCGACTTCTCGGCCTCGCCCGGCCTCTTCTTCCGCTGGGCGGGGGTCACGCTCGCGCTCGTCGCAGCGGGCGCGGCGGCGGCGACCTTCCTGCTCACGCCGCGCCTCGCGGGCGTCGTCGCCGCCTTGCCGCGCGGTCTGTGGCTCACCCTCGCGGGGGCGGGCGGCGTCGCCGCCGTGTGGTTTGGCGCACTGCTCGCTTCCTTCTATAGCGGGGGGTTGCTGCTCCCCGCGTCCTGGCTCGAGCGGGGGCCCTACCTCCAGCTCATGAACCTGACGTCGACGGTGGCCCGGGTGTTCGGCCGGCGCGACTGGGTGGAGCACGCCGCCATCGATATCTACAATACGCTGGCCGAACGCCGGCGCTCGCGCGTCGGACGGGGCGAGCTCCTCGTGCTCATCCCGCGCTGTCTCTCGAAGCAGACGCTGGACGGCGTGCTGGCGATCGCTGGGCGCTACGAAGTACCGGTGTTCGTCGCCACCCGCGGCCAGCTCGCGCGCCGCGTGATCCGGGAACGGCGGCCGCGCGCCGTGGTGGCGGTGGCGTGCGAGCGGGACATGATGACGGGGTTGCGCGACGTGGCAGGCAAGCTGCCGGTCCTCGGGCTCACGATGCGCCTCCCCAACGGGCCGTGCCGCGACGCCCTCGTCGACCTCGACACGATGGAGCGGTGGGTGCGCAGCTGGGTGGGGGGGTAGTCCCTCAGCAGGTCACTGCGCTGCCTTGGGAACGCCGAACCGCTCCTTCAGTTTCTCCGCAAACCGCTGCGCCAGTTGGTAGCCCATCTCCGGCTTCACGACGAGCACTTCCAGGTCCCGTTCGGGCCGCGACGGATCGAGGCGCGGCCGCACCACCGGCTCGATCGTGAGCCGGGTCTGACCAGGCACGTAGGGGTCGGCCCAGAACCGGAGCTTCACGGTGGCCGCGAGATTCGCGATGTCCCGCGCGTGCTCGAGGGTGCGGTGCGCCTGGGTGTCGTACCACGCCGTCTCGAGGTAGCCGTCGCGCACGTTGAACCGCGCGACCACCAGGCTCTCGGTTGGCACCACGGTGGCGAGCTCGGCGGTGACCCGCTCGGGGCGGGCGTTGAGGATCAGCACTAAGGCGCGGGGATCGGGCCGGAAGGTGGGGCGGGTGGAGACCGGCGTACAGGCGACGAGCCCCACGACGGCGCAGAGCCCGAGGCGTACCGTCGTCGCCGTGGTGCGTGGCACCCGCGCATCAGGCGGAGCGGTTCGCTGGCCGTCCCCGGAGCCCCGCCACGGCATCTACGGTCGCGGGGGAGTGGTGCCGGGCGTCCGCGGGTGGGCGGAGTCCGCGCCTCGCACGGTCGGGGGATGTGCGTGCTCCTCTGCCTCCTCGGCGTCATGATGGTGCCCCGCCGCTCGGTTCTCCATTTCTGCCCGCATCGTGGCCGCGGGCACGCCCGCCGCGTGCTCGAACATCAGCCGCCCGCCAAGCACGCCCGTCCACACTATCCCGACCAGCCCCGCCACGCTCAGCAGGCGGAGCGTCGCGTCCTCGACGCCGCTGAGCTGCGCCCGCCGAAACAGCTTCCACACCAACACTGCCGTGAAGATGCCCATCGTGGTGAGCGCGAGGGTCTCGTGGGTCTCCATGAGCTCATGGATCGCCTCGCCGTGCTCGATCACGTGCTCCGCCTGCAGTCCGGCGATCACCGCCACCCAGCCCCCGATGACCCCTGCCCACAGAGTCCACAGCGCGGCCGCGCGGAGCGATTCGCGTTTCGTGCGCCAGGCGCCGAGGTCGAACAGGACGGTCACGAACAGCAGCGCGGCGGGCAGGTCGTTCACCGCCGCGTGGAAGCGGGGCCAGTCGTAGCCGAGCATGGCGATCGGTTCCTTTACGGGCTGGGGGTCCGGAAGGAGAGACGGGTCAGAGGCCCAGGTCGACCACGCGGGGCGGCTCGACGGAATAATCGTAGAAGCCCTTGCGGCTCTTCCGACCGTGCAGGCCGGCCAGGACCATGCGCTTGAGCAACGGCGGGGGCGCGTAGCGCTGCTCGCGATACTCCCCGAACATGATCTCCGCAATCTTGTAGGTCGTGTCGAGGCCGACGAAGTCGAGCAGCGTGAGCGGGCCCATGGGGTAGCCGCAGCCGAGCTGCATCGCCTTGTCGATGTCGGTCACGCTGCCTACGCCGCGTTCGACCGCCCGGATGGCGTCGAGCAGGTAGGGAACGAGTAACAGGTTCACGATGAAGCCCGAGGTATCCTTCGCCGCCACGGGCTCCTTCCCGAGCGCCTGGGCAAACGCGAACGTCCGCCGGAAGGTGTCCGCCGACGTCGTCACCGTCCGCACCACCTCGACGAGCGGCATCAACGGGACGGGGTTGAAGAAGTGCAACCCGACGAAGCGGTCACTCCGTTTGGTCGCCGCGGCCATCGCGGCGATGGTCAGGCTCGAGGTGTTCGAGGCGAAGAGCGTCGTCGGGCCGACCAGGGCGTCGAGCTCGCGCCACAGCGCGTTCTTAAGCTCGAGGTCTTCGGTCACCGCCTCCAGGATGATGTCGCAGCTTTTCAAGTCGGCGGTGATGGTCGTGAAGCGCAACCGTTGAAGGGCCGCATCGCGGTCGCCCGGGGCGAGCTTGCCCTTCTCGACGAGCTTGGCGAGCGATTTCTCGATCCCGGGGCGCGCCCGGTCCCACACCGCAGGCGCCACGTCGCGTACGACGGTCTCGTAGCCAGCGGTCGCGGCGACCTGCGCGATGCCTGCGCCCATCAAGCCGCACCCCAGCACCCCCACCCGCGTGATGTCGGTCATGCCCCTCTCAGATAGCCTCGAGCGTCTTGCGAATCTCGTCGGCGATGCGGCCGAGCGTGTTGGTGCGCGGGCCGGCGAGCGCGTGCTCCGGCTTGATCTCACCTCGCTCCACGCGATCGAGCACCTGCTCCAGCCCGACTTGGATGCGCTCATTCTCTCGGCGATGGCGGCGCGCGACGGCGATGGCCACGACTCCGGCTACACCGAGTGGCACGAGGCTCCAGGGGGCGAGCACGCCGAGCACTGGGATGCTGGCGGCGACCACCACACCGAGCGCTCCTAGCGCCGCCGCCCCGCCCGCCCGCCGCACGCGCAGCTCGCGGACATCCGCCACCAGCTGGACGTGGCAGAAGCCGGGGTCGAGCGCGGTCGCCTGCGCCGCCACTTCCGTCGCGCGGGCGAGCGCGAAGGTCTTCCCGCCGGCGCCGAGCGCCCGCTGAATCGAGGCAAACGCGCCGACGCGCGGCTCCCACGTGGTGCGATCGGCGTAGCGGCGCTTCACTTGGAGGGACTCTTCGCGCTCCATCCAGGCGCAGAGCGCCCGGTCCACCGTCGTCGGGTCGCCGGGCACGACGCGCTCGGCCGCGAGCCGCGCCGGTCCCACGAGCCACGCGAGCGCGCCGCGCCCGGGTACCGCGACGCTCCGGGTCTGCTCCTCGAGGAGCGCCTGTTTCAGATAACGGGCCGGAATGCCCACGTCCCGCCCCAGCGAGAGCAGCTCCTGCTGCGTGAGCCCCTCGCCGATGTCCCGTTCGGCGGCCTGGAGCTCGGCCGCCCGCTGGATGATGCGTTCGAGCGCCTCGCGGCTGATGAGGTCGCCCGGCATCGCTACACCTCGGCCTTCGCCCTGCGCGACTCGGTCGGGAGGGTTTCGCCGGAGCTCTTCTCGAGCAAGGCCGGGGTCGCGGCCCGCTTGCTCATGGCGTCGAAGAATCCCCGGAAGAGGTCCAGCGGGATCGGGAAGATGGTGGTGGAGTTGTTTTCGGAGGCGATTTCCGTGACGGTCTGCAGGAAGCGGAGTTGAATCGCCGCCGGCTCCGCGCCGATGATGTGCGCCGCCTGCGCCAGCTTCTCCGATGCCTGGAGCTCGCCTTCCGCGTTGATCACCTTCGCCCGGCGCTCCCGTTCCGCCTCCGCCTGGCGCGCCATGGCCCGCTTCATCTCGGGCGGCAGGTCGACGTCCTTCACCTCGACCGCCGTCACCTCGATGCCCCAGCTCTCGGTGCGCTTGTCGATGATGTTCTTCAGGATGTTGTTGATCTTCTCCCGGTTCATCAACAACTCGTCGAGCTCCGTCTCGCCCAACACCGAGCGCAGCGTGGTCTGCGCCAGCTGGCTGGTCGCATACAGGTAGTTCTCGACGCCGATTACGGCTTTCACCGGGTCCTTCACCAGCATGTACAAGACGGCGTTCACCTTGATCGAGATGTTGTCGCGAGTGATGACATCTTGAGGCGGGATGTCCATCGCCACCACGCGCAGCGAGACGGTCTGCGTCTTCGCAAACAGCGGTGGGACATAGATCAGCCCCGGCCCCTTCGCGCCCCAGGACCGCCCCAGGAAGAAGTACACCGCCCGCTCGTACTCTCGGAGCACCTTGAGCCCGCCGAAGAGATACAGCGCCAAGATGCCGAGGACTGCCGTTACCACGACGTCCATTGCGGGTGCTCCTCAGGTGGGGAACGCTTCCACGATCACCGCCGCCCCTTGGCCGCCACCGATGCACGCGGACCCCAGCCCGAAGCGTTGCTTGCGCCGTCGCAGGGCGTGGAGCAGGTGGATGGTGATGCGTGTGCCAGTGGCCGCGAGCGGGTGGCCGATGGCGATCGCGCCGCCGTCGGCGTTGGTGCGCGCGCGGTCGAGACCCAACTCCCGCTCGACCGCGAGGTATTGCGGCGCAAACGCCTCGTTCACCTCCACCAGGTCCATCTGCTCGAGCGTCATCCCTGCCTTCGCGAGCGCCTTGCGCGCGGCCGGCGCCGGCCCGATCCCCATGTACTGGGGCTCGACGCCCACGACCGCCCACGCGACGAGCCGGCCCAACGGTTGCACGCCGTGCGCCCGCGCGAAAGCGTCGCTCGCGAGCACCGTGGCGGCCGCGCCGTCCACGATGCCCGACGCGTTGCCGGCGGTGACGAGCCCATCCTTCTTGAAGTACGGCTTGAGGCTCGACAACCCCTCGAGGGTGGTGGTGGGTCGCATGTGCTCATCGGCGCGGAACTCCACGGTCTCGCCGCGCTGCTTCACGGGGACGGGCACGACTTCGTCCTGGAACACGCAGGCGTCCCACGCTTGTTTCGCGCGCTGCTGCGAGGTGAGGGCGACCGCGTCCACGTCCTGGCGACTGAGGCCGTAGCGCTCGGCGAGCTTCTCCGCGGTCTCCGCCATGGAGAGGCCGCACTGTGGGTCGCGCAGGGCCTCCCACAACAGATCCTCGAGCGGCGCCGCGGGGCCGAGCCGCAAGCCCCAGCGCGCGCCGCGCACCACGTGCGGCGCCTGACTCATGGACTCGGTGCCGCCCGCAAGCACCGCCGCCGCTTCACCCAACAGGATCAACTGGGCACCTTGGGTGATCGCCTCAAACCCCGAGCCGCACAGCCGGTTGACGGTGACCGCTGGCACCTCAATGGGGAGACCGGCCTTGAGCCCGACGTGGCGAGCGCAGTAGATCGCGTCCGCCGACGTTTGGAGGGCGTTGCCGAACACCGTGTGTCCGATCTCGGGGGCTGGGACGCGCGCCCGCTCGAGTGCGTGCCGCGCCGCGATGGCGCCGAGCTCGATCGCCGAGAGGTCCTTCAGTGAGCCGCCGAAACCGCCGAAGCCGGTCCGCACTCCCGAAAGAAACACGACATCGCTGGTGGCACCTTGGGTCTTCATGAGGCACACTCCGCGTCGCTGCACTTGAGAGGGCGGAATATGCCGGATTCGTCGGGGAGGGGGGAAGGGGGATGGGCGACGCGCGACACGGGAGCCCGCACCCGACGCGTCACAGGTTGGCGCTGATCGCCGCCGCCATGTCGCGCGTCGTGGCGCGGCCCCCGATGTCGGGCGTCCGCACCCCCGCCGCGAGCGTCTGCGTGACCGCCCGCACCAGCTCCTGCGCCGCCGCGGGGTGGCCGAGCTGCTCGAACATCAGCGCCCCCGTAAGGACGGCGGCGATGGGGTTGGCGACGCCCTTGCCGGCGAGCGGGGGGGCGGAGCCGTGTACCGGCTCGAACAGCCCAGGCCGCCCAGGGTGGAGGTTCGCGCTGGCGGCGAGCCCCAAACCGCCGACCAGCCCGGCGCCCAAGTCGGAGAGGATGTCGCCGTACAGGTTGTTGGTGACGATCACCTCGAACCGCTCGGGCTCGCGCACCAGCTCGAGCGCGAGCGCGTCCACGAAGCGGTGCTCGGGCGTGATCCCGGGGAACTCGGCGGCCACGCTCTTGAACGTGTCTTGCCAGATGCGGTGCGCCGGCACGGCGTTCGCCTTGTCGCTCATCGTGACGCGCGTCTTGCCGTGCGTCTGCGCCCAGTGGAAAGCGGCGCGGATGATCCGGTCCACGCCGCTGGGGGTGTTCACTTCCTCTGCCACGAACTCGGATTCCGTGATCCGCCCGCGGCCGAGGTATACGCCCTCGGTGTTCTCGCGGAAAATGACGAAATCGATTCGACGCCCGTTCCCTCGCAGCGGCGTGAGATCGGCGTGGAGGAGGGTCACTGGGCGGAAGTTGATGAAGAGGTCGAGGCGGAAGCGCAGGCCCAGCAAGATGTCCCGCGCGTGCTCGTTGCCGGGGACGCGTGGATCGCCGAGCGCGCCGAGGAAGATCGCGTCCACATCATCATGCAGGTGCCGGAATGCCGCGTCGGGGAGGGTTTCCCGAGTCTTCAGATAATGCGTGGCGCCGTAGGGGAGGTGCTCGAGGTCGAGCCCGATGCCGTGGCGGGCCGCCGTCTGCGTGATCGGCCCGAGCGCGGCCGCGACCACTTCGGGACCGATCCCGTCCCCGGCGATCACCGCGATCGTGTGGTGCGGGCCCCTCACTCGAACCCCGTGGCGCGTCCGCAGCTCACGCAGTAGCCCCAGCCCACGTCCACTTCGCTCCCGCAGGCCGGGCAGCGCAACTCCCCCGAGGGCGGCTGCCCACATTGCGGGCAGAAGTTCACCTTGCGATTCGCCGGTACCGTCTCGCCGCAGTAGGGGCACTGGCGCGGCGTCTCGGACTGCTCCGCCAATTCGAACGGCGACGCCGACCCCACGGCCCTGACCGCGTCGGCCTCGGGCTCGCCTTCTTGATCGTTCGGCTCGGGTGGCTCGCTGAGCTCGGGGAGGGGGGGTGGCGGCGGCGGGGCGTACGCCCGGTCCCCGCGGAGGCACCGCTCGGCCGCCAGCCGATTGAGACTAAGGATGGCATTGGGGAACTGCCGGAACAGCGCCGTGTCGGGATTGGCCTCTGCGGCCTCGCGCTCAAGCGCCTCCTGGACGTCCGAGGGGTCGAGCGAGGCGTAGCCACGCTCTCCCGATAGCAGCCGCAACACCGCCATCTCGTAGTCTTGGTGGGTCGCCACCTTGAGACTGGAGCGGTTGGAGCGGTAGGGGACGAGCCGCTCGTAGACCTCGGCGGCCGGGAAGGGAATCGCGAGCCGCCCCGGCGCGTCAGCGGCCAGGACCGTTACCAGCCGCTCAAACAAGCGATCGAGATCGTCCTTCATTTCACGACCACCACCCCCGTCATGAACGGGTGGGGCGTGCAGTGATAGCGGTACGTCCCGGCCGTGGCGAACCGGTGCACGTAGCTCCCGTTCGTGGGAAGTGGTGCGGAGCCCGGTTCCCCACTGTCGAACGTCACCGTGTGCTCGACCGGGTCCGCGTTGACCCATCGAACGAGTTGGCCGGGGGAGATGGTGATCGTATCGGCACGGAAGTGGTAGGCGGCCATCTGGATTTCGGCCGCGACGGGCCCGGCGGCCGCGCCGGCGGCGGTCGGCCTGGGGCTGCCGTGGAACCACGGGGCGAACCGCTTCAAATGCAGCGGGATCGTGAACTCGAAGCCATAGAGGCGCTGCCGTTGGCCGATCGAGGTACCCTGGATGGTGCCGGTGAGGGCGTTGCTGACCTCGAGACTGAAGGTATGGGGCGATCCGGGGATGGCCAAGTTCAGCGCGGCACTCCACGCTGCCAGCACGTTGAGGGGGGAGACGAACGAACCCACGTCCGCGCTGAGCGCTACATAGCGGTTCACCCGCGCCACCACACCGCCGCCGAACGCGGCCCGGGCCCCGGACTGGCCGAGGGGCTTGCCGACGAGACGGGCGGCACCCTCCAGCGTCACCGCGCCGCGCGTCCAATCGGCGGCCAGTTCGCCGTCCGCACTCTTGGCAAGGAGGTTGTAGGCAGGCGTGAGCGCGACGTGGAACCCCTCGCTGCCCTCGGGGCCGCCCCGCACGCGCCAGCGGGCGAACACCTGCGTCTCGTTGCTCGAGAGTGAGCCCGCGGCCGATCCGATGATGTAGGAGTGCGTGGCGAACTCCGCGCCCAGGGCGACGGCGGCCGTGACGCCGGTCGCGACCGTGAACGTGGGCGCGTTCGCGACGAAGTGCGTGGGCGCCGGCGCGACCGAAAAGCGGTGCACGAAGTTGAACTGCACCAGGCCCGGCGCGACCACCCAGGTGCCTCCGACGTTGGCGGACCGGTACAGGAGCGACTGTGCGCCGAGGGGAGCGGCGGCGGCAACGAGCGCGACGGTTAGGACGGCGACAGGGAACCGATGCATCTGCTGGTCCTCCGAGTTGGGATGATCACCGCCACTCGCGGACCCACTTGTTGTAGGCCACCGGCACGACACCGCCCTGCTGGAGCACTTCGATCCCCGACGGGTCGCGGTACGCCTTGCGGTAGAACACGTGGGTCACCCCCGAGTTGATGATCAGCTTGGCGCACATCACGCACGGAGACGCGCTGAGAAACACCACCTTGTCACGCGCGTTGCCGGGGGCCTTCACGAGGGCATTCATCTCGGAGTGAATGCAGCCGCAGTTCCCCGGCACCGCGGAGTCGCACTTGTTCGGCAACCCTCGCGCGTTACCGTTGTAGCCGATCGCCAGCACGTTCTCCAACCGCTGATCCGTCACCACAGTCCCGACCTGGAGCCGGGCGCACGTGGAGCGCTTCGCGAGCTCCTCGGCCATGCGCATGTACACCTCGTACAGCGGGATGCGCTCGACCGCGGGGGCGGCCACGCCGTCGGGCAGCACGTTCAGGCTGTGCGTGTTGGCGGGGACGCCATCCTTAAAGACGCTCATTCAAGCAAGCCGCTCATTCAAGTCCCGGTCGGCGTCGTAATCGCGGTACGCCCCCCGCGCGCGCTGTTGAGCGAGCCAGGTGTCGAAGCCCGACGGCACGAGCCCGTTGGAGCGCTCCTGCCGCTCAGCCGCACGGATGGCGAGGTCGTTGGCGTACTCGTTCTTGGCGTGGCCCGCGTGCCCTTCGATCCACCGCCAGGCGACGTGGTGCGGCGCCGCGGCCTGCACGAGCTTCTGCCACAGCTCTAGGTTCTCCAGGGCGCCGCCTTTGCGCTTCCAGCCGCGCGCCTCCCAACCCTGTACCCATTCGGTCATCCCCTTCACGAGGTATTGCGAGTCGGAGACGTAAACGCAGCGCGCGTGCTGCCACTGACGGCGGATCCATTCGAGCGTGGCGATGGCGCCCGCGAGGGCCATCTTGTTGTTCGTTGTCTGAGGAGAGTACTCGTAGAAGTCCCACCGCGCCACGCTGTCCCCCGCGGGCGCTTCGATCAGCGCCGCGTTGCCGCCCGGGCTCGGCCTGGAGCTGTCGTTCCCGAGGCAGCTCTCGTCCGCGTGGACAAGGACGCGAACCACTTCGCTCTTCGTCATCGTTCTGGGCATGCTAGGGCTGGATGACGACCGGGATATCGGTGTGACGCAGGATCTCTTCGGCGTGAGACACGACGACCGCGCTGGGCCGACCGCGTTCGTGGCTCATGTGCGCCCCGGCGAACAGCGCGTCGCACCCGCTCTGCTTGATGACCCGGGCCACCACTTCGCCCGGCTTCCCGGGCTCGACGTGCGTGACAAACGCGACCCGCTGCATCGAGAGGGTAGCCTCGGCCACGCCCACCACCGCGAGGCCAGCGACGCGGTCGTCGTTCGCGTGGATGAGGTGGATCGTGCCGTCGACGATGCTCGCGAACTGCATGGCGAGCTCGAGCGCTCGGCGGCTGGTATCACGCCCGTCGAACGCGACCGCGCACGACTGCATCGGCGACGGCGCGCCGCCGCACACGATCACGCAGCGCTCCGCGATGCGGATGAGGGAGGTGACCGTGGGCCCTAGCGCAGCGCCGGCGGTCGCGATCCCACGGCGGCCCACGAGGACGGCGTCGGCGCCCTTGGCAAGCTCGGCGAGCTCCACGTCGGGGGGCCCCGCGAGCGCCGCTGTCTCCGCGCGGAGCCCCGCGGCGAGCAGCCGCTCGCGGGCGCGGTCAAGCATCGCCGCCGCGTCGCCGCTCCGCGCATCCGGTTCCCGGACCGTCGCGACGAGCACGGTGCTGCCGAACCGCTGCGCCAGCAGCACGGCTTGCTCGAGGGCCGCGTCGGCCCGCGGGCTGCCGTCGAGACCCACCGCGAGGCGGGTGAACACCTAGGGCAGCACCGCGAAGCTCTCGAGCTCGCAGAGCGGGAACGCCAGCACCTCGCCGGTCATGGGCAGTCTCCCCTCGAGCGCCTCCTCGCGCTCGCCGGTGTCGAGCCGCTCCGCGACCACGACGTACTCCGTCCCGCGCCGCCGCAAGGCGACCCGGCGCCGCTCCCGCACCGCGCGCTCCAGCGCGTCGAGCGCGTCGGGCGTCAGTCGGTGGTATTCGCGGATCGCGTGCATCACCCCGCCTAATGGACGGCGATCCGACCGGCCGGGCCCGCCACGACCCGGCCGATCACCGCGGCGGCCGGTGCCGCTTCCCGTCCCAGCGCTGCGACGAGCGCGTCGCTCCGCTCGGGGGCCACGGCGATCAGCAGGCCGCCCGACGTCTGGGCGTCGGCGAGCAGCACGCGGTCCACGGGGTCGACGCCCTCACCGAAGCTCACCACGTCCGTCAGGCTCGCCACGTTGCGCTCGGTGCCGCCCGGGATCGCGCCCCGCCGCGCCAGCTCGCGCGCCCCGGGCAGCACGGGCACCGCGGCCGCGCGCACTTCGGCAGCGGCGCCGCTCGCCTCGAGCAGACTCCGGAGATGCCCGAGCAGCCCGAAGCCCGTTACATCCGTCGCCGCGTGCACGCCCACGGCCACCATGGCCCGCGCCGCGCCCGCGTTCAGGGTCGTCATCACTGCGACAGCGGGGCCGAGGTCTCCCGCCCCCACAAGGTCGCGCTTCAGTGCGGTGGCCAGGACACCGGTGCCGAGCGGCTTGGTGAGCAGCAGGGCGTCCCCGGGTTTGGCACCGCTGTTGCGCACGATCCGATCGGGTCGGACCTCGCCGATCACCACCATGCCGTACTTGGGCTCGGGGTCATCTACCGAGTGCCCCCCCAGCACGAACGCGCCGGCGGCGCGCGCCACGTCGGCCCCACCGCGGAGCACGTCGCCCAGGAGCTCGAACGGCAGCCGGTCCCGGGGCCAGCCCACGAGGTTCAGCGCGAACAAGGGCGTCGCCGCCATGGCGTAGATGTCGGAGAACGCGTTGGCCGCCGCGATGCGGCCGAAGTCGTACGGGTCGTCCACGATGG
>DATBCS010000236.1:0-22591 GCA_036270315.1 Gemmatimonadales bacterium | reverse complement strand
GTTCACCGCGGCCACGATCTCCGCGCCGTTCGGGTACTGGGCCGCGACGCCACCCGCCACCGCGAGGCCGCCTTGGGAGCGTGCGAACTCGCGCGCCAGCCGCTCGATCACGGCGGGCTCGAGGCCCACGGACTGTGCGATCTGGCGCGGCGCGGGCAAGAGGCGCGCCAGCCGGGCGACGTCCGCCGGGGCGCGCGCGAGGCGCTCAGTGAGGATCACCTGCGCCATGGCGAGAGCGAGCAGCCCTTCCGTGCCGGGCGCCGGCGCGATCCACTCGTCCGCGCTCAGACCGGTGAGCGGGAGGCGCGGTCCCACGTACACGAACTTCGCCGGCGGCGTCGCGCCGCGCGCGCCGAAGGCGTGGGCCTGCGTGAAGGCCTGCTGATAGCCGACCGGGGAGAGCCACGTCTCCATGAAGTCGGCGCCGAACGACACGAGGTAGCGTGCCGCGGCGAAGTCGTAGCGAGGAATGGCGGACGTGCCGAACGCCAGCCGGTTGCCCTCGCGCAGCGCCTCGAAGGCGAACGGCTCGTAGGTGACGTGCCGGCCGCCGACCTGTTGCATCCAGGCGTCGACGAGCTCGCCCCAGGACCCGGTCTCGAGCCCGGTCACGAACACGATCCCCTTGCCGCGGGCTGCTTTCACCTGGGCCACGAGGCGCGCGATCGCGTCATCCCAGCTGAGCTCTTGCCACGCTCCCGCGGGCGTGCGCGCCATGGGCCCGGTCACGCGATCGGGGTTGTAGAGGCCCTGGAGGGCCGCCTGGCCGCGGGCGCACGTCCGTCCCTGGTTAATGGGGGACTCGGGGTTGCCCTCGAGTTTGATGACCCGGCCTTCGCGCACCTTGGCGTGCAGCCCGCATCCGGCGGCGCATTCGCGGCACGTGGTGGCGTAGTAGGTGGCGATGCCCGGGACCTGGTTCTCGGGCGGCACGATGTAGGGGACGAGCTGCTCGGTCGGCTCGGGGCCGATGCCACACGCCGACGCCGCCGCCGCGCCCCCGGCGGTCGCGCCCAGCACCGTGAGAAACCGTCGTCGCTCCATGCGCCCTGGCCTCAGTAGTGACACACGGTGCAGTCGCGGCTCACGTTGCGCTGCACGTGGCACGTAATGCACCAGCCCATCGTGAGCGTGGAGACCTGGTACACCTGCGGCATGCGGCGCACATCGCCGTGGCAGGTGCTACAGCTCTCCGGGCCCAACGCCTTGATGTGTCGCTGGTGCGGGAAGTGCACGAAGCCCGGCAGCGCGTGCACCCGGACCCAGTGGGGTGGTTGCTTGCTGCTCCACGCGTCGCGCACCTTCTTGATCTCGGCCTGATGGGCCGGGGTCGAGCCGCCGATCAGCAAGTGACAGCCAAAGCAGGTCTGGATCGCCGGAATCCCCGGCTCGCTCGAGATCGTCACGGTGGCGTGACAATAGAGACAGGGGATCTTGTCCTGGCCAGCGTGGATGTCGTGGCGGAAGAAGATAGGTTGGCGGGGGCCCGGGAGCCGCCCCGTGTCGCTGATCACGGGTGCCGCGTCGGCTCGCGCTGGCGAGCCGGTCTGTGCGGCGGCCGGGAAAGCGATCGCCCATGCCAGCGCGACGCCGACCCCGGCCCGTCCACTCCGCTTCGTCATCAATTGCCTCGATGGCGAATGTGTCGTGTGTGTGTGGAACGGCTCGCGGGCGCCAGAATGTAGCGTCAGCGCCGAACGGCGCACAAGTAGGGGCGCGCCCGCGCGGCCCGCTATTCGGGGCGCGCCAACAGCTGATGCTTCAGTCGGATGATGTGGACAAACGCGTCTACGGCGTCGAAGTCGGCGAATTCCATCCAGCACCATCGGATCCCGGTCGCCACCGGGCCGTCGCGCATCGCCTGCCGCAGGATTTTGGGGAGCCCATCGGTGAGGGCGAGCTCGCGCTCCTCGATCTCGCTGAGGACGAAGGTGCCCGAGAGGCCGCTGCCCATGGGATGGAGGTAGCCGAGTTTGCGGCCGCCCACCTCGTACATCCACACCCACTTCCAGGCGGTGCCCATGAACACCACCTGTTCGGTGACGTGCTGCAGGGCGCGGACCCCCTCGCGCGCCCGCTTGAAGCGTTGCGCGGCGCGCGGCGGCAGGTCTTTCATCGGGGCGTCGGACTTGGGCCGCTTGCTGGGGCTGGTGTAGAGGTTCGTGGCCCAGTAGCCCGCCGGCTGGTGTTCGATCGGAATCATGGTCGCTCCGTTTATTGTACGCCGCCGCTGACCAAACGGAAGCGCCGGTTCACCGTGCGCCACCGGGCCAGCACGTCCGCCAACGCGCGCTCGAGCTCCGCCACCGCGGCCGCCGCTTGGCGCGTGGGCGCGGCGTCCGCTCCCTGGATGACCCCATACAGTTGGGTGATCTCGCGGTCAAGCTGCGTGAGGTTCTCCGGACCCCGTCCACCCCCGGGCCCCGGGGGCGTACCCGCGCCCGTCTCGAGGGCCATCGCGCGGGCGCCGAGCGAGTCGAGCGTCGCGGCGCGTGGCGTTCCGGCCGCCCGCTCGCGCGTCTGCTTGAGGGTCTCCTCGAGCGTGCGCACGTCGTCCAAGGCACTCGAGTCGCGCCGCAGCGCGTCGACCAGGCGTCCGGCCAAGGTGAACTGTTGCACCAACGCCGCCGGCGCGACGCGCACGCGTGGATCGAGGCGCACGACGAGCGGTTGGGCGTAGCGGCGACCGCCGACGGCGAGCCGCACCGTATAGCGCCCCGGCAGTACCCACGGTCCGCGCGGCTCGCGCGGGGTGTCGCGATAGATCGCCGCGATGGGATACTCGTGATGCAGCACGGGAGGCGGCGGGTAGTGCAAGTCCCACACGAACCGATGCATCCCCGCCCCGGTGGCGAGCGGCGCGGGCTGGCGGATCCACCACGGGGGAATGTTCAAGGCCGAGTCGGGCGGCTCCGCGCGGTCGGCGCTCGAGAACCGGCGCACCAGCCGGCCGCGCCCGTCGCGGACCTCGAGCGTCACCGGTCCGCTCGCCGGCCGCGCGAGATAGTAGTCGAGCACGGCCCCGTCGGGCGGGTTCGGCGCCGTGGGTTCGTCGGGCGGGAGCGGTGTGTCGGTGTTCGTGTTCCAGCGCACCCGGACGGCGGGGGCGGGCTGGTACAGGTAGGCGTCGCCTGGGCGGGCCGCGGCGGCGATCTGCCGGAGCGGCGTGATGTCGTCCAGAATCCAGAACGACCGCCCGTGGGTGCCCACCACGAGGTCCGCGTCGTGGATCACGAGATCCCGCACCGCGGACGGCGGCAGGTCGAGCCGCAACGGCTGCCAGTGATCGCCGGCGTCGAACGACACGTACACCCCGCGCTCCGTGCCGGCGAACAGCAGGCCGCGGGTAACGGGATCTTCGCGGACCGCGTTGACGACGGCGTTCGCCGGCAGGCCCGTCACGGTCTCGGTCCAGGTTCGCCCGCCGGTGCGGGTGCGGTAGATGTGCGGGTGCAGGTCGTCCAGCCGGAAGCGGTTCACCGCCGCATACGCCGTGAGGGTGTCGAAGTGGGACCCCTCGATGAGCGACACCTTGCTCCACGGCGTGAGGCCGGGGGGGGTGACGTCCTGCCACGTGCGGCCGCCGTTGTGCGTCACGTGGATCAGCCCGTCGTCGGTGCCGACCCACAGGAGCGTCCGTTTCCGGAACGACGGCGCGATCGTGTAGATCACGCCCCGGTGCGTGCCGTGCTCGGGATCGAGGGCGGTGAAGGCGCCCAGGGTGGCGGGCACGTCATAGCTCGCGCGCGTCAAGTCCGGGCTGATCGTCCGCCAGCTCGCGCCGCCGGTCGTGGTCTCGAACAGCACGTTGGCGCCGAGGTAGAGGACGTGCGGGTCGACCGGCGAAAACACCAGCGGCATGGTGCGCACCCAGCGGTACTTGCCACGGCGCACCGGCTCGGGCGACACGTCCTGCACGTGGCCCGTGCGCCAGTCGAAGCGGGCGACCTTGCCGCCGAAGATCACGTTGGGGTCGAGCGGGTCGGGAGCGACGTAGCCGTACTCCTCGGCGCCCACCGGGTGCCATTCGCGGACGGTGATCTGGCCGTCGTTGCCGCGGCTCGCGACGCCGGCGGACCCGCTCTCCTGCTGCCCGCCGTACACCCAGTAGGGGAAGCGGCGATCGGTCGCGACGTGATAGAACTGGGCGGTGGGCTGGTTGTACCACGAGCTCCAGGTCTCGCCGCCATTCACGGTGACGATCGCCCCCTGGTCGCCCGCGAGCAGGATGACCTTGGGGTCCGCGGGGCTGATCCAGAGGCGGTGGTAGTCGTCGCCTCCCGGGGCGCCCTTCCACGCGGCGAAGCTCTTCCCGCCGTCGGTGGACTTCCACGTCACGACGTTGGCGACGTAGACCACGTCGGGATTGGTCGGATCGACCTTCACCTCGTTGAAGTCGCCGTCCCGCCCCCACAGCCGGTCGTCGTGATTGACGAGCCGCCACTGGTCGCCGGCGTCGTCGGAGCGGTACAGGCCGCCTCCCCGTTTGGCCCCGAGCACCGCGTACAGCCGCCCGGGCGCGCTCGCGGCGAAGCCGAGGCCGATGCGGCCCAGCCCGTCGGCGGCGCCGGGCAGCCCCGCGGTGACCGGGCGCCACGTGGTCCCGCCGTCGGTCGATTTGTAGAGGCCGTTCGCGGCCGAGAGGGTCCAGGAGCTCCCGATCTCCCATGGCGCCTGGCGCGCGGCCCACAGCACGGCGAACACGGTCTCGGGGTTCGTGGGGTCGAGCGCGACGTCCACGGCGCCGGTGTTGTCGTCCGTGAAGAGGACCTGCTGCCACGTCGCCCCGCCGTCCGCCGAGCGATACACGCCGCGCGTCGCGTTCGGGCCGTAGGGATGGCCGAGGACGGCGACGAACACCCGGTTCGGATCCCGCGGGTGGACCGCGATGGCCGCGATCTGCTGGGCGTCTTCCAGGCCGAGGTGGCGCCAGGTGCGTCCCCCGTCGGCGGACTTGTAGACGCCGTCGCCCACCGACAGGTCGGGGCGCTGCAGCCCCTCCCCGCTGCCCACGTACAGCATCTGCGGGTCGGACGGGGCCACGGCGATCGCGCCGATCGACCCGGTAGGCTGGTCGTCGAAGATCGGCGTCCAGGTGCGCCCGTCGTCGGTGGTGCGCCACACGCCGCCGTTGTTCACGCCGATGTAGAACAGGTGGGGCGCGCCCGGCACGCCGATCGCCGCCACGGTGCGCCCGCCACGAAACGGCCCGATGAGGCGCCAGTGGAGCCCCGCGAACAGAGCGGGATCGTACGTTTGCGCGCCGAGCGCGGGACCGCGATTGGCCAGGATCACCGCCACGAGCACCGCCGAGCGAGCCACGAGAGACACCGACCGCCTCCTCCGGTTAGAGCCTGCGGGTGACGGCGCGGAACCGCGCCGGGTCGAGCAACCGAGCGACCGACACGCCGGGCACGGCCATGCGCCCGTCCTTCCCCATCGTCAGCTTAATGACGTCCGCCCCCCGTCCGAACCACCGGGCGCTCGGCTCCAAGTCGGAGGGATAGACGCAGCCGGGCAGCGCGGCGACGGCGAGTGCCGCCTGCGAGCCGATCCCCGATTCCGGCATGGTCCCGACCCACAGCTGGGCGTCGTACTCCGTCGCCGCGCGGTAGATGCGGCACACCTCCGTCAGGCCGCCGACGCGGTGCACCTTGATGTTCCAGACGCGGGGGCCATCCACGGCCATCACCTGGCGGGCCAGGGCGGCGCTCGTGAGCGTCTCGTCCAAACATACCGGGGTGTGGAGCGCGCGGCCCAGGGCGGCGTGGCCGACGAGCTCCTCGGGCGCGAGCGGCTGCTCAATGTACAGCAAGCCCGCCTCGTCCAGGGCGCGGAGGTTGCGCTCGTGCGCGGGCCACGCGTAGGCGCCGTTGGCGTCAACGGTGAGCGGGAGATCGCCGTGCGCCATCCCGGCGCGCGCCGCCGCCACGGCCACGGCGTCCCATTCGGGGCTGACTTTGATCTTGACCCGCCGGTAGCCCAGCCCGACGGCGTCGTACACACGCCGCGTGAGCGTCGCGGGCTCGCGGTCCTCGGGAATCCCGAGCGCGACGCCGCAGGGGACGCTCGCCGCCGGGACCACGCCCAGGCGGGCGGCGACGAGCGCGGCCAGGCCGACGCCGGTGCGGTGGGCTTCCAAGTCCCAGGCGGCCGTCTCGACGCCGGCGCGGGCGAACGGGTTGCCCCGCACCCCGTCGCGCAGCGCCGCGTCCACCGCTTCGGGGGTCTCGAACGCGGCGCCGACGAGGCGGGGGAGGAGGACGCGCGCGATCAGGTCGCGGGCGCTCGTGAGCGTTTCCTCGGAGTAGAAGGGCAACTCGAAGGGCGGCGCCTCGCCGTAGCCGGTGTGCCCGGCGTCGTCGTGCAGCGCGACGATGAGCGAGTGGCGCGCGTCGATCCGGCCGCCCGAGATGATGAACGGCTCGACGAACGGCAGCCGGAGCTCGAACAGCTCAGCCTGGGTGATGCGCACCCGCCGCCAGGTCCAGGAAATGGAGTTCGCCATCGCGCCGCGCCAGCGCGCCCGCGGCTTCGCACTCGAGCATGGCGGCGATCACGCCCTCCCGCGGATCGAACACGAGGGCGTGCAGGGCGCGCGCGGTGCGCGACCCGTGGGTCGCGGGATACGCGCCGAGGGGGAGCTGGAAGAACGTGTGGAGCGCGACGCTCTCGCAGCCGCGGCGCGCGTACTCGAGGACCAGGCGGCCGGAGCAGACGTTCCCGGTGCCCACGAGCGGCGGCCGCGCCGCGCCCGCCGTCAACACCCGCAGATTGCGGTCGCTCAAGTCCCAGCCTCCGTAGGCAACGCCCTGCGGCGCGTCGAACAACCGGTTGAAGCACACCAGGGCGTCCGCCGTGGCGCAGGTCTGCACCATCTCGATCTGGAACGCGTCGTCGAAGCGCGCGTTCATAAGCTTCACCGCGACGCGCACCGGGATGGGCGATGCCGCGCGGATGCGCCCCGGAACCTCGGCGAGCCAGCGCAGGATCTGCGCGCGATCCGCGGCGAGCGCGTCGCCCGCGAGGGTGGGCGAGAAGTCCTTTTCGACGAGCAGGGGCGGGTCGCGCCACGCGGCGGCGAGCTCGGCCGTGGTGTAGCGGTACTCCGCGTCCCGGAACGGCTCGTCGAGCCGCGGCAAGTGGTACTTCACGGACGGCACCGTGACGAGCGCGCCCGCGCGCGTCAGGTCGCGTCCCGCGCGCACCAGCGCGAGGTAGTCGGCGAGCGAGCGGTCCCAGCCGCGGCCTTTCCACGTCACCGTCCAGCCGAGCCGGCCGTCGCTCGTGGGGCGACGCTCGAGCGTCATGCGCGACTCGTGGATGGCCCAGGCCGCCATCGTCTGGCCGCCGGCCGCATCTTGGGCGATCACCGTCTTTAAGACAGCGAATGCCAACCCGGCGCGGGCGTCCTCTTCCAGCTGCCCGGCGTTCAGGGACAGCTGGCCCGAGCCCTTGCCGATCGGGTGCGGCAGGGGCTCGCCCAGGAAGCGGGCCGTCAGGTCGATGCGGTAGGTCTCCCGCACGTAGGCCGCGAAGTCGCGGGGCAGCGCGCGTTTGAAGCGCTCAAAGTCCTGCTCGAGCCGGGTGCGCACCTACCGGGCGAAGCGCGCCAGCCGGAAGTCCGGGACCGGCTCGTGCTCGCCGAGTGCCAGCCCCGCCACGAGCTCGCCCACGGCGGGTCCGTGCTTGAACCCGTGGCCCGACCCGCCGCCCACGAGCCACGCGTTCGCGGCCTGGGGATGGCGGTCGATGATGAAATGCTCGTCGGACGAGTTCTCGTACTGGCAGACGCGGGCCTCGAGGAGCGGCGCGCCGCGGAGCCCGGGGAAGCGGAACGCGGTGTAGTCCCGCGCCGCCTGCAGCGCCTCGGGGGTGGGCAGGCGCTCGCCGTTCGTGGGATCGAACACGGGTCCCCGCGTATCGTCCGCGACTTTGAAGCCGCGCCATTCATTCCCCGGGATCCCGTACATGAAATGCGTCCGGTGGTCCGCCCACACGGGCAGGGCGGTCTCGGTGAAGCGCTGGTCGCCGACGGGGGTGCCGAAGAAGTAGACCTCCTGGCGAGTGGGGCGCACGCGGTCGCCGATCACGTCCGGGAACACGCGACCCAACCAGGGGCCGCAGGCGAAGACGTAGCGGTCGGCGGTGAGCGTGGTCCCATCCGAGAGCCCGACGCCCGCGAGCTCGCCGCCCGCCGTGCGGCCCGGCGTGGCCGCGAGCTGGCGGTAGGTCCCGCCCTCGGCGAGGAACGCCTCGAGCACCGCCGCGCAGGCGCGCCGGGCGGTGAGGTAGCCGCCGTCCCGCTCGAAGATGGCCCAGCGCACGCCCTCGGAATTGATTTGGGGGTAGCGGCGCGCCGTCTCCGCGCCGCTGAGCTCCTCGAACGCGACGCCCGCGGCTTTCAGGATCGGCAGGGCCGCCTTTTCGTACTGGTCGTCGTCCTCCGCCAGCCACAGCACCCCGATCGGATGGTACAGCTGGCGCTGCCAGCGGCGCTCGTGTTCCTGCCACAGGGTGAGGGCGCGGGCTGCCAGCTGGGTGTAGATCGCACGCGGGCCATAGGTCGCCCGGATCACGCGCGTCTCGCCCCCTGAGCTGGCGCGCGCGTTTCCCGGTCCCCAGGCGTCGACCAGCGTGACGCGGGCGCCCCGGCGCACCAGCCACAGCGCGCTCCAGCCGCCGAACGCTCCGGCGCCGACCACCACCACGTGCGGTTGCCGCGTCATCGAACCGAATCCCTTCAGCAAGGGGAGTGCGCCGAGCGCGGCGCCCGTCTGGGCGCCCGTCTCGAGGAACGTGCGGCGCGACAGGTCACGCCCCGGCCTCACAGCCCGGCCTCGCGCGCCGCGCGCACGGCCCGGCGCACCGCGTCGCACTCGCCAGCCGCCAGGGGCGGCCCCCAGGGGTCATCGCAGGCATCGGACGGGATGACGCCGTCGGCGGCGAGGGCCCACAGCAGGCGTCGCACGTACCCCTCGAGCGGGGGGACGAACGTCGCCTCGGCGAAGCGATCGCACCGCGCCGCGATGTTCTGGAACGCCCCGAAGTCCCGTTGCGCGTAGGCCGTCAACAGCGCCGCGGGAAGATGCGTGAGCGCCGCGCCCAGCCCGATCAGCGCGGCGCGGGCCCCGAGCATCACGGAGTAGCCGAGGAAGCGGTCCTCGCCCGTGATCAGGAGCTTGTCCGGGTGGGCGCGCGCGACGGCCGCAACGCGCTGAAACGTGATCACCGAGTCGAGGGTGGCGACCTTGATGCCGATCACCTGTGGCAGTTCGAGGATGGCGTGGAGCGTGGCGTCGTCGTACGCCACGCCGCCCGCGGCCTCGTATAAGTAGAACGCGATGGTGGGGAGCTCGCGCGCGAGGGCGGCGTGGTAGCCGACCGGATCGGCGCGGGCCGGGAACGCGAGCAGCAGGTCGGCGCCTCCCGCCTTCGCCTCGCGCGCCATGGCCGGCGAGGTCGCGCCCGCGACGATCAGCTTGTCGGGGAGCGCGGCGCGCCAGGTCTCGAGCACGGCGCCACGCTCGGCGGGTGCGAGCTGCGGGCCCCGCCCCGTGTGGGCCCACACCGCGACCCCGGCGACGGGCTGGGTGGCGAGCCAGCGCGCGTAGGCTCGTTGGGCGTCCGCGGCGAGCGTCCGCCCACGGAACGGCACGGGCACGGCGGGGACGACGCCCCAGGCGAGGCGGGCGATCAGGTGGTGAGCCTCGCGCGGACGTTCTCCGCTTCGATCGCGGCGCGTTGGGGTGGCGCGAGCGCCAGGAGGTCGAGCTTCGCGACGCTCGTTTCGGGGAGCCGCAGCGGCTGCCCCGTCCCGAACACGAAGCGCTCGACCCCGATCGTGCTCAGGAGCGTCGCGAGGTGGTCCTCCGGGGGGCCCCACACCCAGCTGATGTCCCACCAGATCCGCGCCGCCTCCGCGGGCGTCGCGCCGAAGTGCACTTCCTCGATGAACGCCCGGTCGGCGTGCGTGATGAGGAGCCGCACGTCCGGGTCGCTCCGCACGAGCGCGCGCACGGCGGCGGCGGGGAGCTCGACCGCGCGGTCGTGCGGATGGCGCTGGCGCGCGTCTTCGAGGCGCACCGTCAAGAGGAGGGGCAGCCCCGCCGCGCCACACGCCGCCACGAGGGTGCGCAGCTCGGGGCCCGCCGGGTCGAGGCCGTAATAGGTCGGATCGCAGCGCACCGCGGGGGCGCCGTGGTCCGCCGCCCGCCCGAGCGCCTCCTCCCACCCTCCTAACCCCGGGTGGACGGCGGGCACGGGTCGGAAGCGCCGTTCCGCGGCGGCGCGCTCGTACAGCCAGGCGTTGCCGTCGCTCGGGGCGCGCCAGAACAGGCTCGGCAGGTGACTCACCCACGCCTCGTCGATGCCGAGGCGGTCCATGGCCCGGAGCAGCGCGTCGGGCGACGTGCCGGGGACGCGCCGGAACGGGTAGGCGCCGAGCAGGGTGTTGACGTCGATCCGCATCAGTCGACGGGGAACGCGCCGCGCGGGAAGAGCCGCACGGCGTTTTTCCAACGCACGAGCTCGAGCTCCGCCGTCCCGAGCACGTGCTGGAGGTAGCGCAGCTTCGCCCAGCCGGTGTCCATCGTCAGGTCGGTGCCCCACACCAGCCGCTCCACGCCCACCGCCTCGAGGCAGCGCTCGAGCATCCCGCCATCGACCCCGCTGCCCGAGAGATCGACCGAGACATTGGGGGTCCCGGCGAGCGGGGCGAGCGACTCCTGCCAATCGCCGCCACCACCGATATGGGCGAGGATGAAGCGGACCTCGGGGTGGCGGGCGGCCAGGGCGCACAACTCGCCTGCATCCGAGGCCTCCTGCCCCGGCCAGTCGCGCGTGCGGTGCTGCCACACGTGGTGCAGCACGGGGACGCCCCGTTCGCGGGCGAGCGTGCAGATGGGGTCGAGCAGCGGGTCGGTGGCGCGGCGGCTCGCGGCGAGCTTGATGCCGATCATCCCGGCCGCCAGTCCGCGGGTGATTTCCGCGAGGGCGTGGGCCGTGTAGTTGGGGTTCACGGTGACGTAGCCGCGGATGTGGTTGGGGTGCTCCCGGGCGAGGGCGAGGAGCGCGCGGTTGCCGTACTCGAGGTCGGTGGGGGAGGGAAAGTAGACGGGCGACGTCCGGCCCCAGCTTCCCAGGATCGACGCGATGTGGATCGTAATCCCGATCTGCTCGCCCGCCGCGAGCCGACTCGCGTTGCGCTCCCGCCAGTCGGCGCGCGGGGTGCGGTCATGGTAAAAATGGGCGTGCACGTCGATGAGCATGGGGGGAATCTGAGTGGCCCGTGCCCCCCACGCCACGTGGCCAGGGTCCCCGTGGCTGTGGCGTCGCGGTGGCCGACCCCCATATCTTGTGCCACCCCTAGCGACCAGGATCCCATGCGGACTCCCCCTCAGCCGCCGCCACCGCCGCGCCCTCCCGCCGGGCCGCCCCCGCCCCGCGGACCCACGCCGCCGCGCGGACCGACGCCACCCGGGCGGGGGCCGACCCCGCCTGGGCAGGGGCCGACGCCGCCTGGGCGGGGACCGACGCCGCCCGGGCGGGGGCCGACGCCGCCCAAGGCCGGGGCACCGCGCCCTGGCCCGCGGCCCGCGGCACCCAAGCGGCGCCGCACGTACAAGCTGCCCGCCTTCTTGGAGCGCGCCCGGCGTTTAATCGTCCAGCCGGCCCCGGAGTGGGCCGTGATTGCGGGCGAGTTTACCACCGCCGGCCCGATCTACTGGCGTTACGTCATTCCGATGGCGGCGATCGGGCCGGTGGCCGCCACGCTGGGCACGGTGATCTCGGGAGAGCGCAGCAGCCTGGGGGGCACCTACGGGCTGTCCGCGATGGACGCGGTGACGGGTGGCGTGCTCGAGTACGCGCTCAGCCTGCTCGCGGTGTACGGCTTGGCGGCCCTGATCGAACGCCTGGCCCCGATGTTCGGCGGTCAGGCAAACCGGGTCCAGGCCGTGAAGGTCGCCGCGTACGGCACCACGCCGTATTGGCTCGGTGGTGTGGTGGCGCTGTTTCCGAAGCTCGCGCTGATCGGGATGGCCTTCGGACTCTACAGCGTGCGGCTCTTCTTCAGCGGCCTCGGGCCGGTCATGAAGGCGCCACGGGAAAAGATCGCGGCGTACACGCTGCTCGTGACCATTGGCGCGATGCTCATCGAGCTGCTCATCAGCGCGGTGGTGCGCATCATCGTCTTCTAGCCGCGGTCCTGGAAGGCGGCGCGGGCGGCGCCCCTCTCGCGGGCGAGGAGGGGCGCTGCCGCGGCGAGCCCCCCCGCCGCGAACAGCACCAGCGCCACGACGTCGGCACCGAGCGGCAGCTCGCCGCCGTACCCCGACCCCGCCCAGCCGGCGAGCAGGGCGTGCTTCAGGATGTCCACCCCGTAGGCGAGGGGGTTCAGGTACGCCAGCGCCCGGAGCACCGGTCCGAAATGGCGGACCGGGTACAGCGCGCCCGACAGGAACAGCATCGGGAACACTACGAAGTTCATGACCCCGGCGAAGTTCTCAATCGAGCGCATGCTCGCCGCGAGCAGCAGGCCGAGCGCCCCCGTGGCGAGGCTCGAGAGGACGATCCCGCCGAGCCCGAGCAACGCGCCCCCGAGCGTCGGTCGCAAGCCCACGAGCGGGACCAGGACGGCCGCGACGGCGAGCGCCTGGAGTGTGCCGAGCGCCGTCGCGCCGAGCGTTTTGCCGAGGGCGACCGTGCGGCGCCGGATCGGGGCCACGAGCATCATGCGCAGCACCCCGGCGTCGCGGTCCGTGACGGTCGACAGCGCCGCGAGCAACGCGCCGAACATCACGACCATGCCGAGCAGCCCGGGCACCATGTACACGCGATAGTCGATCGCGCTGCGTCCGGCGAAGACGCCCGCGAACCCCGCCCCCGCGAAGACGAGCCACACGAACGGTCGGCCGAGGCTCGCCGCGATCCGGCCCCGCTGGCGCAGGAAGCGGGTGCACTCGCGGACCACGATCCCGTACACCGCGCGCGTCACGGTCCCCGCCTCACACTCACGCGGCGGTCGGCTCGGCGAGCGGGTGGCCGGTGCGAGCGAGGAACACTGCTTCGAGCGAGCCGACGCCAGCCTGTCGCTTGAGCTCGGCCGGGCTCCCGAGGGCGGCGAGCCGTCCGCGATCGAGCACGGCCACACGATCGCACGGCTCCGCTTCCTCGACGTAGTGGGTCGTGAGAAACACGGTGAGACCTGAGGCCTGGCGCAGGGCGCGGATCAGCTCCCACAGCGTGCGCCGGGCGCGCGGGTCCAGTCCGGCCGTCGGCTCGTCGAGAAACAGCACTCGGGGCTCGTGGAGGATGCCGCGGGCGATGTCGACGGCGCGCCGCAGCCCGCCCGACAGCGCGCGCACCACATCGTGCCGCCGCTCGCCCAGCCCGAACTGGGCGAGCAGCGCGGCGATGCGGGGCTCGGCGAGACGGCGCGGGAGGTCCCACAGCCGCGCGGCGAAGCGGAGGTTCTCCTCCACCGTGAGATCGCGGTCGAGCGTCGTCTCCTGGAACACGAGCCCGATACTGCGCCGCACGCCCAGGCCGTCCTGCACGACGTCGCGCCCGGCGACGCGAGCGGTGCCGCGCGACGGCGTCAGGAGGGTGGCGAGGAGGTGAACCGTGGTGGTCTTACCGGCCCCGTTCGGGCCCAGGAAACCGAAGAACTCCGCCTCGCGCACCTCGAGGTCGAGGTGATCGAGGGCGCGGACCGACCCGAAATCCTTGCCGAGGCCGCGGGCGTCGATCGCGGCGGCGGTCATCCCGGCGCTGCGAGGGCGCGCGAGGCTCGGGCCGCGCGGTAGACCCACCCGGGGGCCGCCGGTTCCGCCGCGGCCGCGCGCTCTCCGGCGGCGACGGCCGCGTCGACCAGGTGTCGTGTGGGGGCGAGCGAGCACACGGGGTCGGTGAGCGCCGCGTCGCCCGCGATGAGAAACGCCTGGCACCGGCACCCCCCGAAGTCCTCCGCCCGGCGGGGGCACGAGCGGCAGGGCTCGGGCATCCACGCTTCCCCCCGGAACCGCGTGAACGCGTCTGACTGGTGCCAGATCCAGTCGAGCGGGCGCTCCCGCACGTTCGTGAACGCGAGCGTCGTGATCCGGCCCGCCGCGTGGCACGGCCACACCTCGCCCGCGGGCGTGACGGTCATGTACGCGCGCCCCCACCCACCCATGCAGGGCTTGGGATAGCGTTCGTGGTAGTCCGGCAGCACCCACACGATCTCGAGCGCGCTCCCGAGCCGGGCGCGCTCGCGGCCGATGACCTCCCAGGCGCGGTCGAGCTGTGCCCGGGTGGGCATCAGGGCATCGCGGTTGTGGAGGGCCCAGCCGTAGAACTGCGTGTTGGCGAGCTCGAGGCGCTCGGCGCCGAGCGACTCGGCGAGCCGGATCAGGGCCTCGACCTGGTGGAGGTTGCGGCGGTGCAACACGACGTTGACGGTGAGGGGGAAGCCGAGCTCGCGGGTGGCGCGATAGGCCGCCAGTTTGTCGCGATAGGCCGCGGCGCCGGCGATCGCGTCGGAGAGTTCAGCGTCCGCGGCTTGGAGACTGATCTGCACGTGGTCGAGCCCGGCCTGGCGGAGGGCGGCGAGCCGCGCCTCGGTGAGCCGGTAGGCCGACGTGATGAGCGACGTATACAGCCCGAGCTCGTGTGCTGCGCCCACCAGCGTCTCGAGATCGGGGCGCAGCGTCGGCTCGCCGCCCGATAGCCCGAGCTGCAGCACGCCGAGGGCGTGTGCCTCCCGGAAAACGCGGCACCACTCGTCCGTCGTGAGCTCGTGCTTGAAGCGCGGGCCGGCGAACTCCAGGGGGTTCGAGCAGTAGGGGCACTGGAGCGGACAGCGGTAGGTCAGCTCGGCGAGCAGCCATAACGGCTTCGGCACCATGGGATCGAATCTAACCCACCCCAGCGGGGCGGGCGCGTTCGCCGGCCCGCGTGCCGCGCGGTCGGATCGGCCGCCTCACGGCGCGGGGGCAGGCGGGCCGAACACCACCAACCCCTTCGCGGCCAGCGGGTCAAGGAACGCGGTGACGTCCTCCGCGATGGCTCCCGCCGCGCCGTAGCGCGCCGTCAAGGCCGCGACGACGCTCGCCACCGAGCGGCTCCCATCGCACAGCCGGAGGATCTCCGCGCCCGTCGGGTTCAGGACTACGACGCCCTCGGGGTAGAGCAGCACATCGCGCCCGCGCACCTCGTCCCGCGCAAGCCGCGCTTTGGCGTGGAGACGGGGCACCGTCGTCGCCGCCGCGGGGCTCACGGCTCGGTCCCGGGGAGCGGTTCCCGCTCCACGGCGTCCAGCAGGCACCACAGCACGTCGCACTTGAACTCGAGCGCCGCCACGGCGCGCTCTTGCTCGTCGCGCGTGCGCAACCGCTCGGTGACGAGGCCGAGGGCATGCTCGGCGTCGCGGGGGGCCTGGCTGAGCCGTTTCCGGAAGTACTCCAGTCCGGCGGGATCGACCCAGGGGTAGTGGCTCAGCATCGCCGCCAGCCGCTCCTGGACGATGCGGGGCGCGAACAGCTCGGTCAACGACGCCGCGACCGCCTCGAGCCAGGGCCGCGAGCGGCAGAAATTGACGTAGGCGTCGACGGCGAAGCGCACGCCGGGGAGGAGGCGCCGCTGGTCGAGCAGGTCCGCGCGCGGCACGCCCATCGCCTCGCCCAGGCGCAGCCACGCCTCGATCCCGCCCGGCGCGCCCGGTGCCCCGTCGTGGTCAGTGATCCGCTGGATCCAGCGCTGGCGCACCGCAGGGTCCGGGCAGTTCGCGAGTATCAGGGCGTCCTTGCGCGGGATGTTGCGCTGATAATAGAAGCGGTTGGCCACCCAGCGCTGCAACTCGGCGCGGGAGAGCTGGCCTTGATGCATCCGCCGGTTGAAGGGGTGGAGGTGGTGGTAGCGCCGCTCGAGCACACCCTGCAACCGCGCGATGAACTCGTCGCGCGTCCAGGGCGCGCTCACAGCTCGAATTCCATGCCGTCGTCGGCCACGGCGATCCCCGTCCGAGCGAGCGCCGCGCGCTCGGGCCCCGCCGGGTGGAGGAGCGGATTGGTGTTGTTCAGGTGGACCAGCAGGGTGCGCTTCGCGCCGAGCTGCGGCAAGAGCTCCGCGCTCCCGCCCGGACCGCCGACCGGCACGTGCCCCATCTCCAGTGCCGCCGGGGCGTCCACGCCCGCGCGGCGCAACTCGTCATCCGACCAGAAGGTGCCGTCGAACAGCAGGAGATCGGCGTCTTGCGCGACCTGCCGCACGGCGTCGTCGACCGCTCCGGCCGTCGGAATGTAGGCGAGCACGCCGCCGGTCCGGTCATCGACCAGGCGCAGGCCGACGGCGCACGCGCCGAGGGCCCCACTCAGGGCCCTCGTTCGGGTGCTCGCGAAGCGCGGGGCACGGCGCGCGACCGCGACGGCGCGCGTGGCGATGCCGAGCGGGACGCCGGCCCGGTCCGCCAGCGCGACGCTGGCCCCGTCGTCGGGGAGGAGCCGAGGGTCGACTCCGGCGTACGCCGACAGCACGGGATACAGGGGCCACGCATTCTGGAGCAGGGCCGTCACCGCGGCCGGGGCGTACACCGGCAGCCGGGCGGCGTTCTCGCGCAGCAGCACCAAGCCGAGCGTGTGGTCGATCTCACCGTCGGTGAGGATGACGGCGCGGAGCGGGGTGTCCCGCCCGCTGCGGGGCCACAGCGCGCGATGGGCCGCCAGCTGGGCACCGATGTCGGGCGAGGCGTTCAGCAGGATCCAGCGCTCGCCGTCGGCGCTCAGCGCCACGGACGACTGCGTGCGGCGGGCGCCGCGCTGCCGCGCGTCGGCGCAGTGGGCGCAGCCGCAGTTCCATTGCGGCACCCCGCCGCCGGCGGCGGAGCCGAGCACGATGACGCGCATTGGATTGATAGAAATCAAAGAGGCCGGGTTCGTCACCCGGCCCCTGACGTCAGCTCCGGCCTAGTTCACGCGTTGCCGGCGTACGCGCCGACTTCCATTCCCAGCTCGACGACCTCGAATTCGGGCTTCGTCCAGGTCATGTGCGCCTCCTCAGAGCTCCAGGGTGGTACCCGCGTCGCCCTACCCTTGCCGTCCAGACCGCGGTGCGGGCCGGGCCGGTCAGGCCCAACGGCCCATGAGGGATATAGCGTCGGCGCGCCGGGGCTGCAAGCGCCCCC
Source organism: Gemmatimonadales bacterium (assembly GCA_036270315.1). GTDB lineage: Bacteria > Gemmatimonadota > Gemmatimonadetes > Gemmatimonadales > GWC2-71-9 > AG41. The sequence goes on along the minus strand of DATBCS010000236.1, from coordinate 5,430 downwards.
CGGCGTGCCGGCGCATAAGGACTCCGCACACCCCTCGGCGGCGCTACGACGTAACGCTGTGCAACACCTCGGCCAGCACCGCGAGGGCGTGGTCCACCGCCGCCGCGTCGTGGGCAAGCGACACGAAATTGTACGCGGTGCGTTTGAACAGGAGCCCGCGCGCGGCGCAGCCCCGCGCCACGTCGCGCGAGATCTGGTCCGTCGTGAAGTGGAGGAAGCACATCTCCGCGATCCCGCCGACGCCGGTCACGAGATCGGCGTGGTCGCGGTGCAGCCGGTGCAGTCCGTGGAGCAGCCGAGTGCCGCGCTCATGCAACTGGGCACACACCCCGTCGCGCACCATGACGGCGAGCGTGGCCTGCGCCGCCGCCAGCGCGACCGCTTCGGTGGCGAGCGTCGACGAGATCCAGGTGCGCGCGGCCCCCGCCATGAGGTCGGCTCGCCCGCCCACGACGGCCAGCGGGAAGCCGTTGGCGAGCGCCTTGCCGAGCACGGCGAGATCGGGCTGGATCCCGTAGCGCTCGGCCGCGCCGCCCAAGGCGATCCGAAATGCCGTCTTGATCTCGTCGAACACGAGCACCGCTCCGACCCGCGCGCTCTCGGTACGCACCGTCTCGAGCCATTCCCGGGTCGGCTCGACGACGACGACGGGTTCGATCACCACCACCGCCAGGCGGTCGCCGCCGTCGCGGATCAGGCGCCGCGTGCCGTCCACGTCGTTGAAGGGGATCTCGCCGTACAGCGCCCGGGTGGCGGCGGGCACGCCTTCCCCGCCCTGGCACCAATCGAGCCAACCATGATAGCCGCACCCGAGCACCCGGTCGCGTCCCGTGGCGACGCGGGCGAGGCGCACGGCCGCGGCCACCGCCTCGGCGCCGGTCTTCAGGAACCGCACGCGCTCGAGCCACGGGATGCGCTGGGCGAGCGCTTCGGCCAGCTCCTCCTCGAGCACCGGAGGGAGCGGTCCCGCCACTCCGGCGGCGATCGCCTCGGCGGCGGCGCGGTTCACCTCGGGGTGGCCGTACCCGAGGGCCACGGCCCCGAGCGCCATCACGTAGTCCAAGTATTCGCGCCCCGCCGCATCCCACACGCGGCACCCGGCGGCGCGCACCATGCGCGTCGGGAGTCCCGCGTCGTCCGGCGGCGTGGCGCCGCCGAACAGGGCCTCGGGCCGCTTGCTACCGGTCGACGTGAATCCCGGTACGCGCCAGTCGCTCACCGTATTTCACCACCTCGATCGCCATGGCGCGGAGCAGTTTCGCTTCGCGCGCGTCGAGCGGCGTGCGGTGCATCACCTCGCGCACGGTCCGCAGCACGTTCTCCGCCTGGCGCGTCTTGAAGAACTCGATCACCCGGAGCGCCGCTTCGACGTCGCCCACGAGCCGCTCCAGGTCCTCCCCCGTGGCGGGCGGGCCTTCGCGCCGCGGCGCCTTGAACGGCTGGGCCTCGGCGCCCCGCGCCAGCGCCAGCTCGTACAGCATCAGCACGACGGCGTGGGCCAGGTTGAGGGAAGGATAGGCGGGTTCCGTCGGCATCGTCACCACGCGGTGGCAGCGGTCCAGCGCGGCGTTCGGGAGGCCTTTGTCCTCGCGTCCGAACATGAGGGCCACGGGGCCCGACTCGGCCCGCGCGAGGATTTCGGCCGCCGCCGCCCGCGGGCGCTGGACATTGCGTTTGGCACTCCGCCCGCGCGCCGTGAACCCAACGACGTGCACCGCGTCGGCGAGCGCCTCGTCCCGCTGGTCGAACTGCGCCACGCGCGCCAGGATGTCCTGCGTCTGGTGCGCGATGCCCTCGATGCGATAGGCGTCGTACTCGCGCGGGCGCACGAGCCGCAGATCCCGGAAGCCGAAGTTCTTCAGCGCCCGGACGACGTGGGCGATATTGACGAGCTCTTGCGGCTCGTCGAGCACCACGCAGATCATCCCACCAGCTCCAGCACGCCGAAGCGCTCCGGGTCCTGGCGATCGCCCCGCAACCACACCCAGCCGTTGCCGCCGCTCCACACGAGTTGGCCACTGCGCCGCGTGCGGCCGGGGACCAGCTCGTTCACGAGCAGGTCGAATCCTACCCGGGCGCCGACATGCGGGCGGTGCCCTTCGGGCCACCGCACGGCGAGGGTGACCGCGTAGCCGTCCTTCGTCCGGCGCCACGCGCCCCGCACCGCGTCCGGCGCGCCGGGAGCATCCCCAGCCCCGCGCACCCGCAGCCCCGCACCGTCTGTCGTCTCCGGCACAACGAGGAATCCGGCCGTGGCGCCGCCTTCGAGGTCCCGCAGGTACAGCTCGAGGCCGTCCGAGTGAATGTCGTCCGGCTCGTTGTCGAGGCGGAGCGGCGGAGCGCCCGCCGGGCGGAGGCACAGGTCCGGCTTCGTCACCTGGACGGCGAGGTACAGGGCGTCGTCGTCCCAGCCGGCGAGCGCGGTGGCGGAGAAGTCCGCGGGCCCCGAATAGGCCTCCTCGCTGCGGCGGTACTGATCCTCGAGGTCGAGCCGCAGCGGTTCGCTCGCGTCGAAGCCGTCCGTCGAGCCGTCGAGCGGAGGGGGTTCGCCCAGGCGGAGCGCCGCGCCGAGCGCCGGCGTCGGCCGATCGAGTTCGAGCAGCGGCGCGAGCAGCGGCTCGGGCGAGCGCAGGCCGCCGAGCCGCACGGTGGTCGTCCCCGCGGCGACTTCCCAGCCGGTGGCGGTCGGGGCATGGCGGTGGACCCCCGTCGCCGTGTCGACCTCGATCGTACCCCCGTGCGTCCGGACGCCGCGCACGGCCGGCCCCTCGCCGACGGGTTCGAGCACGGTCACAAACCGCGCGCTGCGCCCGCGGGCGCGGGCCACATAGAACGCCTCGCGCGTCCCCCGCCCCGGCAGCCCGGGGCCTTCGGCGCGGAGCAAGTCGCCGGCCAACAGGAGGAGCGCCCGGAGCGTGCGGTGTCCTTCCGCCCGCTCGAGCACCACGGGACCGGCGTCGGCGGGGACGAACCGCTCGACCCGCGACACAAACGCGCCCGGCAGCGTGCCCTCCGCCCAGGTCCCACCGCGCACGTCCCCCGTTCCCTGGAAATGCCAGGGGAGTTCGACGACGTGGTCCTCCCGGCTCGCCAGCTCGACCACATCCAGCACGTACCCCGGACCGGAGACGAGGGTGCGGGTCAGCCCGCCGTAGCGCCCGCGGGTCCAGGCCCACTCGCCGCGCGCGTCGAACGCTTCGCAGGTGGCGTCGCTCGGCGGCTGGGACTGGCCGTCCAGGCGTGGTGCGTTGTGCGCCAAGGTGGCGCGGTACCAGAACAAATCGGGGGTCACGTAGGAGCCCGTGCCCGGGTCAGGGAGCCAGTGCACGCCAGCGGCGTGGAGCGTCAAGTGCAGCCGGTCCGGATGTCCGTGCCCGCCGCCCAGGGGACCGCACTCGAGACTGGCGTAGCGGCGGCCGCTGCGCAGCACGGCGAGCCCCTGAGCGTCGAGCAGCACGCTGGCGGGCGCCCAGGGGTCCACGGGTGCGGGGGCCGCGGGCGTCATCTCGAGCAGCGACCACCAGGAGAGCGTGCGGCGGGAGACGGGCGCTGGGGGACGGTCGGTCGGGGCATCGTGGAGGTACGATTCGAACAGTTCGAGCGGCGGGGCTGGGGCGGCGTAGAGCGCGCCGAGCCAGCGCGCCAGCTCGTCGGCGGCGGCTCCTGACGCGGGCGGTGCGGGCGTGCCGAGGGCCGCGCCGCCGATCTCCCACAACTCGAGGTGCATCGGCTGCGCCAGGGACACGCCGAAGCGCGAGTCCTTGCGGGCCGGAAACGTGAGATCGGGCAGGGCCGAGCGCGCGGGCGCGAGCAGCGCCCGGCGCAGCCGCTCGGCGAGGGCGGGCTCCGCCGCGAAGTCCACGCCCGCCTCGCGGGCCCAGCTCATGCCGGTGAGCAGCCCGCGCAGGGCGAACAGATGGTAGTTCTCTCCTTCATACCACATCCCGTCGCGCCCGAAGCCACGCATGAGGTGGGCGACGAGGCCGGTCGGGCTCTCGATGGCGCGGGCGGCGAGCTCCGCGTCTTCGAACCACGCGGCGATCGCCGCCAGCGCGGCGTTGTTCCACGTTTGGCGGTTGGAAAACCCCTCGTCGAACTCGCCGATCAGGTTCGCCGCCTCCTCGGCGACCTGGTTGACGCCGGCGCGGGCGGGGGCGTCGAGCCGTCCCGCTTCGCGCAGCAGCACGGCGGCGGCGAGGTAGTTCGCGATCCACAGCGACTCGAGGTAGGTCGAGAAGAACAGCCGGCTCGGGCCCAAGACGTTGTCGCGGTTCGGGTAGGACAGGTAGCGCCCGGCGTAGGTGGTGAGGATCTCCGTCGCGCGCGCGCCCGCCGCGGCGTTCCCGGACAGGGCGGCGAGCGTCGCCAGGTGCGCGGCGCGCTCGGCGAGCCAGAGGTGCTGGTAGCGCGCCCAGTGACGGTCGTGGCGCTCGCCCGTGACCGTCCGGCCGCAGCGGGCGCAGCGATGTGCCCGCGGGCTCCACGGGTCGAACACGAGTGGGGTCCCATCGGCCGGGCACACGCCCCCGTCGGCGGAGAGCAGCGCCTTGTCCGCGGGGACGACCGGCGGGGCCGCGATGACGGGCGCGGCGCGCTCGGTGAGGTGGGCGAGCAGGGCCGCGAGATCGGGCGAGCGCGTGATCTCGTCCTGGCGGGCGGCGAGCCGCTCTGCGGTCACCACGCGCGCACCCCTTCCCCCGCCCACCGCACCGGCAACACCGTGGCGCCCGCGGCCCGCGCGGCGGCGATCGCCGGTCCCGCGTCTCGGGTAACGAAGAACATCGACCCGCCCGCCCCGGCGCCCGCGGCCTTGCCGCCGAGCGCACCGGCCTCGAGCACTGCGCGCTCCAGGCGCGCCATCTCGGGCGTCGCCATCGCGCCGTCGAGCGTCTGCTGGTGCCGCCAGTTCTCGCCCAGCAACGCGGCCACGCGCGCCAGGTCGGCCGCGCGGAGCGCCTCGGCCATCGCCGCCGCCGCGTCCTTCAAGGCGCGCAGCGCCCCCGTGACCGCCCGCTCGCCGCGCTCGTAGGCCGCCATGACGCGCGCGACCGTCTCGCCCGAGACGCGCGAGCGGCCGGTGAAACACAGCACGGTGCACTGCTCGAGCGCCGTGGCGAACGCCGGATCGAGCGTGATCGGCTCGGTCCCGACGTCCGGGTCGCGAAAGCTGAGCCGGTGGAACCCGCCGAGCGCCGCCGCGAACTGATCCTGCTTGCCGCCCGGCACCTTGGCTTCGACCGTCTCCAGGTAGCACGCCTGCTCGGCGGTTTCCGCCGGGCCGAGCTGCTCGCCGCGCGCCCGGCTGAGCGCCGCGACGAGCGCGACATCCAGGGCGCCCGAGGCGCCGAGCCCCGAGCCGCGCGGCGCTTCGGAGCGCGTGGTCAGCGTGCAGGTCGTCTGCACCGGAAACATCCGCAAGGCCGCCTTCAG
>DATBCS010000235.1:0-10871 GCA_036270315.1 Gemmatimonadales bacterium | reverse complement strand
AAGCGAACGTCTGGGGGTTCTTGAGATCGCGGGTGAAGCCGAACACGGTGGCCGTCACGTCCCCGCCGTCGGCGAAGGCCCGATGCAGGGTCGCCCCCGCTTGGCCTTGCGTCACGTCCTTCCCGGCGTTGTGCGTGAGGTTGATCTTGGCGGCGGAGTCGGGATTCACGGCCAGCTCGCCGCTCGTCAGCGCGCCCGGGTTGTCAGCGCGCGGGTCCCACCCGACATCGGCCACCGCGGCGAGCGACCAGCCGTTCGCGAGCGGGAAGTGCCACCGCGAGTTGAGATTGCGGATATCGGCGTCCGAGTGCTGACGTTGTCCCGTGTAGTCGAGCCGCGACAGCGTGACGAACCCGCCTCCCGCGCCGACCCGGAACGCCGTGCTCGACCGCCATTTGCTCCAGGTCCGGGTCAGGTCACGGTCGAACGTGCCCGCCGTGACTTGGAGGTCCTCCTGAACCGTCGTGGGCCGCGTCGGGTCGGTCCAGATGCTGATCACGCCGCCCGTCGCATTGCCGAACAGCGCCGAGGAGGGCCCGCGCAGCACTTCGATCCGGTCGGCCTCGCCCAGCTCAAGGTTCGTGAGCTGGCCCTGACCGTCCGGCAGCGTCTGCGGAATGCCGTCGACCAACACCTTGATCCCGCGCACGGCGAATTGCGCCCGCGCGCCGAAGCCGCGGATCGAAATCCGCTGGTCAAGTGAGAAGTTGAATCGGTTCGCCGCGTACACCCCGGGCACCGTCGTCAGCGCTTCGTCCAGGCCCCAGGAGGGCCGGGCGCGGTTGATCTCCGCCTTGTCGACGAGCGTCACCGCTTGCGGGATCCGCTGGAACGGCGTGTTGGCCCGGGTGACCGACACGACGGCCGGCGGGAGCGTAAACAGTCGCAGGCTGTCGGCGGGGTGAGGGGTCGAGTCCCGCTGCTGCGCGCCAGCGCGCAGCGCGAGCCCGGTGGACAGTGCGGCGAGCGCCCCGACCCGTCCCAGCAGGGAGTGCGGCATCACGGAGGTCCTCAGGGGTCGCGACAGTACAGGGGTTTGGTTCTAACCGCCCGGCGCGACCACGTCAAGCCTAGGACGGCCGCCGCAGCATCCGGTTCCAGCGAATGCGCCAGGGATCGCTGGCGACGCTCAAGTAGATGATCACCGGCTGGCCGACGATGTGGGACCGCGGCAGGAACCCCCAGAAGCGGCTGTCGTACGATTCGTCCCGATTGTCGCCCATCACGAAGTAGGCCCGGGGCGGCACGACTAGCGGGCCCCAGTCGTGGGTGGTCGGGTGGTACCGCGCGGAATCCCGCCCGATGTAGTAGCGCACCTGCCACGCCCGGATCTGCTGCAGCCGGAAGTCCGGCTCGGGCGCCGAGCCAGTGTGCAGGGCGTACGGCTCGTCGAGCCGCTTGCCGTTGCGTTCCAGGGTGTCGCGCACCATGCGCAACGTGTCGCCCCCGACGCCCAACACGCGTTTGACGATGTTCAAGTTCGGGGTCGAGTCTTCGACAGAACGGAACACGACGATGCCGTCGCGCAGGGGATCGGCGTACCCCGGCAAGCGCCAAAAGCGGATCCCAGTAAACGGGATCTCGAACGCGCCGCCGTAGATCCCCTTGTTGACGAACAGGAAGTCCCCGACGAGGAGCGTGTTCTCCATGCTCGCCGACGGGATCCGGAACGCCTCGATCACGTAGGAGCGGAGCACGATCCAAATGATCACGGCGATGCCGATCGACGTGTCCCAGCCGCGCAGCTTGGCGCGAAACGCCCGCACCTCCGCCAACATCAGGGTCGCTCGACCCAATCGGCGATGAGGATGTTCGTCTCCTGGGGTTGCTGCGCGTGGCGGTTCGAGGCCCAGACCAACCGCCCGCCGTCGGGCGAGAACATCGGGAAGGCGTCGAACTCGGGTGAGGTCGTCACCTGCTCGAGGCCGCCGCCGTCGAGACGCACCAGGAACAGATTGAACTGGCGCGAGCCTGGGTGCTGGTAGTTCGAAGCGAAGATGATCCGCTGGCCGTCCGGATGAAACGACGGCGCGAAGCTCGCACCGCCGAGGTCGGTCACCTGACGCTGGTTCGAGCCGTCGGCGTTCATGACCCACAGGTCCATCCGCGTCGGGCGTACCACGTGCTGCCCCAGCAACGCGCGGTATTCGGCGCTGTCGGCCGCGGTCCGCGGATGATAGGCGCGGTACACGATGAGCTTCCCGTCGGGCGAGAAGAACGGCCCGCCGTCGTAGCCCAGCGTGGTGGTAAGGCGCTTCAGGTTCGTGCCGTCCACGCGCACGGTGTAGATGTCGAGATCCCCGTCGCGCCAGGCCGTAAACACGATCGTCCGACCGTCGGGCGAGAGGGTCCCCTCGGCCTCATACCCGGGATTGGGGACGAGACGCCGCGCGTCCGACCCGTCGGCGTTGGCGGTGTACAGGTTGTAGTCGTACAGCGCCCAGACGTAGCCCTGGGAGTAGTCGGGCCGCGGGGGGCAGGCGGCGCCGACGTGCTCCGTGCTCGCGTAAAAGATCCGGCGGTCGCGGTCGAAGAAGTAGCCGCACGTGGTGCGGCCGCGCCCCGACGAGACCCGGGTGAGGCCACTGCCGTCGACGCCCATCACGTACATTTGGTCGCATTGCTCGGCCGGGCCCTGGCGCTGGAAGATGAGGCGTCGCCCCGACGCCGAGAAGTACGCTTCGGCGTTCTGCCCGCCAAAGGTGAGCTGGCGCACTTGGCGCAGGTGCACCTCGGCCGAGTCCGCCGGCACGGCGACCGCTTGATGGACGAGGAGGAGCAGGGCGAGGGGCGCCATAGAACCCCGAAGCTAGACACCCCCCGAGATCGAGGCAACCGCCCGTTGACGGACGTTTCTGGGTATTATTGATCCTCGCATGAGTCCGTCCGACGCGCCGCGCCGCTCGCAGCCGCCCCTGATGGATGCTCTCGGCACGTTGTGCACCGAGGGCAAGCAGTTGGCCGACTACCTGTGGCAGGTCCCCGCCGACGCGAGCGCGCGGCAGAAGATCCTTGAGATCCTCGACCAGATCGCCACCCAGAGCGCGCAGCAGGGCCGCCGCGAGATGCCGAAGGTGTGCGAGGAGCTGCGCACCGCGGCCAAAGCCAGCCCGAGCCCGCAGCAGGTGGACCTGCTGGTGAACGGCTTCGACCGGCTGGTCAACCTGTGGCAGGCCGCGAAGTCCGGCCTGCTGTGACCCCACGCACGAGCGGCGCTGCTCCGGCCGCGGCGCGCGCCACCTCACTCGACCAGCTCTGCATCAACACCATCCGCACCCTGGCAATGGATGCGGTCGAACAAGCGGATTCTGGCCACCCCGGCACAGCGATGGCGCTCGCGCCGCTCGCCTACGTGCTCTGGCAGCGGTACCTCCGGTACGATCCGGCCCACCCCGACTGGTTCGGGCGCGACCGCTTCGTGCTGTCCGCCGGCCACGCTTGCCTACTGCTCTACGCGGTGCTCTACCTCACCGGCTACGACCTCTCCCTCGACGACATCAAGCAGTTCCGCCAGTGGGGCAGCCGCACACCCGGCCACTCCGAGCATGGGCTCACCCCCGGGGTCGAGGCGACCACGGGCCCGCTCGGCCAGGGCGTAGGGAACGCGGTCGGCATGGCCCTCGCCCAGGCCCATCTCGCGGCGCAGTTCAACCGCCCCGGTCATCCGATCGTCGATCACCACACCTACTTCCTCGCGTCGGATGGCGATCTCATGGAGGGCGTGTCGCACGAGGCCTGCTCGCTGGCCGGGCATCTGAAGCTCGGGGGCCTGATCGGCATATACGATGACAACCGCATCACGATCGACGGCGTCACGGACCTGACCTTCTCGGACGACACCGCCCGGCGGTTCGAGGCCTATGGCTGGCGCGTGGAGCGGGTCGCGGATGGGAACGACCTCGCGGCGCTCGACCGGGCGCTTGCCGCGGCGCGCCGCACCACCGACCGGCCGTCACTCATCATCGTGCGGACCCACATCGCCTGGGGCAGCCCCCACAAGCAGGACACCCCCGAGGCGCACGGGGCGCCGCTCGGCGCGGCCGAGGTTCAGCTCACGAAGGAGAACCTCGGCTGGCCGAGCCTCGAGCCGTTCTACGTGCCGACCGAGGCGCTCGCCCGCTGGCGCCAGGCCGGGGAGCGGGGCGCGCGGCTGGAGGCGGAGTGGCGCACGCAGTACGACGCTTACCGCCAGGCCTACCCTGACCTCGCCGCCGAGCTCGAGCGCCGCCTCGCCGGCCGGCTGCCCGCGGGCTGGGACGCCGCGCTGCCGAGCTTCGGTCCCACGGACGCCCAGGCCACGCGGGCGGCATCCGGCAAGGTGCTGAACGCGATCGCCCCCAAGCTGCCCGAGCTGATCGGCGGCTCTGCCGATCTCGCGGCCTCGACCCATGTTGTGTTCCGGAACGGCGGGGACGTCGCGGCGGCGAACTGGGGAGCGCGCAACATCCATTTTGGCGTGCGCGAGCATGCCATGGGCGCCGTGCTGAACGGGCTCGCACTGCACGGCGGTGTGCGCCCCGTCGGGTCGACCTTCCTCATCTTCTCCGAGTACATGCGCCCCCCGATCCGGCTGGCCGCCCTGTCGCACTTGCCCGCGATCTACGTCTTCTCCCACGACTCGATCGGCCTGGGAGAGGACGGCCCCACGCACCAGCCGATCGAGCAGCTCGCGTCGCTGCGCGCGATCCCGGATCTCATCGTGCTCCGGCCGGCGGACCCGACCGAGGTCGTCGAAGCGTGGCGCGTGGCGATCGAGCAGCACGACGGCCCCGTGGCCCTGGTGCTCACGCGGCAAAAGGTCCCCGTGATCGACCGCACGAAGTACGCCCCCGCCACGGGGTTGCGCCGCGGCGCCTACGTACTCGCCGACCCGGGCGCGGGACCGGACGGGCTCGGGGCGCCGGCCGTGATCCTCATCGGCTCAGGCTCGGAGGTCGAGCTCGTACTCGGCGCCTATGAGACGCTCCGAGCCCAGGGGATCGCCGCCAGGGCGGTGAGCATGCCGTCGATGGAGCTGTTCGCGCGGCAGCCTCAGGCGTACCGCGACGCCGTACTGCCACCCGCGGTACAGGCACGGGTCGCCGTGGAGGCGGCGGCGCCGGACTCGTGGTACCGCTGGGTGGGCGGGGTCGGTGCGGGGGGGAAGCACCACGGCGCGGTACTCGGGATCGAGCGCTTCGGGGCGTCCGCGCCCTACCAGCGGCTCTATAAGGAGTTCGGACTCACCGTCGAGCACGTCGTGCAGCAGGCCAAGGCGCTGCTCTAGCCACGGGCGGGCGAGCGCAGGCGCGTCAGCAGGGCGCGGGCCGCCGCGCGCCCCGACCGTACGCAGGCCGACACCCCCGCCCCGTCGACCGCCGCTCCGCAGAGCGCGAGCGGCGCGAGCCCAGCGAGGCGTGCGCGCAACGCGGCGACCCGCTCGGCATGGCCCGGCAGGTAACGCGGCACGCCGCGCGGCCAGTCGAAGGCGCGGGTCCAGAGCGGGACGCTCCGGAGCCCGAGGATCCTCACGAGCTCGGCGTGCGCGCGGGCGCCTGGGTCGCCGTCCCCCGCACTCACGAACGCGCGCACCAGGGCGTGCCCCCGCGGCGCCCGCAACGGATACTTGAGCCATGTGTAGGTGCAGGCACTCACCGCCGCCCCCGACTCCGGCGCCGAGACGAAACCGGCACCCTCCAGCGGGGCCGGGATCGCGTCCACCCGGTAGGCGAGCGACACGGCGGTCCTCGGCTGGTAGGCGACGTGGTCCAAGTCCCGCCCCGCCCCCACGCCGAGGGCGGCGAGCCAGCGTGCCGCGACCCAAGCGGGCACCGCGAGGATCACGGCCGCCGCAACCTGCGTCGAGCCGCCGGTCACGGCGAGGCGCCATCCCTCGGGCGCCGGCAGGAGCGCCGTGACGCCCTGGTCGAGCCGGAGCGCGGCGCCGAGCCGGGTGACGAGCGTCTCGACGAGCTCCGCCATCCCGCCCGCGAAGCTCCGAAACCCGCAGTCCAGCTCGCGCCCCGCGTACCCCTGAATGCCGAGCAGCTCGGCCGCGCGGCCGGGGGCGAGCGGCACCAGGTCCTGGCCGGTCCAGAGCATCGACCCCGTCGCCAGCTGGTCCACCACGCGGTCGCCCATCAAGAGCTCCCGCGCCAGCTCCTGCAGTTCTGACTCGGCGGCGAGGAACCCGTCGGGGCCGCCCTCCACGACGAACCCGTCCCGCCGCTCGGTCACCGTCACGCCACCCGCGCGCCCCCCGCTCTCGAGCACGATCACGTCGGCGGCCGCCTGGCGCAGCTCCCACGCCGCCGCCAGCCCCGCGAGCCCCGCGCCGACCACGACGACCGTCACGGCCATCCGCGTTGCGCCGCGGTCGTGCGGGCGAGGTCCGCGAGCGCCGCCGCGAGGAGTGGATCGTCGTTGAGCGACGTCGTGCGCTCGAGCTGGACGCCGAGGCGCGCCGCGAGCTCGCGATACATCACGTCTACGTCGTACAGCACCTCCACATGGTCGCTCACGAACCCGATGGGCACGATGAGGAACGCCCGCTCGCCGCGCGCGGCGAGCTCGGTCATCAGCGTGCCCGCGTCGGGGCCGAGCCATGGCTCGGGCATCGCCCCGGCGCTCTGGTAGGCGACGCGCCACGCCCGGAGCCCCACGAGCCGTGCCACGGCCTGGGCGCTGGTCGCGAGCTCGTCCGGGTAGGGGTCGCCCGCGGCCACGATCCGTGCGGGGAGGCTGTGGGCGGTGAAGAGCACCTGCACCGCGTGCGGCGCGGGGAACCGCTGCAATGCCTGGGTCACACGCCCCGCGACGGCGCTCAAGAATTGAGGATGGCTGCTCCAGCTCCGTACCAGCGCCGTCTCGAGCCGGCCGCGTGCCGCCGCCAGCAGCTTCTGCTCGTAGGCGCCGACCGACAAGGCGGAGTAGTGCGGCGCGAGCACGATCCCGACGACGCGCCGGTGCCCGTCGGCGACGATCCGGTCCACCGCGGCGGCGATATAGGGATGCCAGTGGCGCATCCCGACGTACACCGGAAATCGCTCCCCCAGCGCTCGGCCGACCGCGGCGGCCTGCGCCTCGGTGCGCTCGCGCAGCGGCGAGCGGCCGCCGATCCGGGCGTAGCGCCCCGTGATTTCCGCGACGAACTCGGGCGTCGCGGGCCGGCCGCCTCGCACATCCTCGAGGTACGGCACGACCTCGTCGAGATTCGCGGGTCCCCCATACGCCATGAGCAGCACGGCCACGCGGTCAGGCGTCATGGACCCAGTCCACCACTGCGCGCACCGCGTCCACGGGCGTTTCGGGCAGCACGCCGTGCCCCAGGTTGAAGATGTGCCCCGGACGGCGAGCGGCCCGGGCGAGCACGTCCCGCACCCGTCGCTCGAGCTCCGGGCGTGGCGCCAACAGGGCCACCGGGTCCAGGTTCCCCTGGATCGCGCGGCCGGGGCCGATCCGCTGCCACGCGACGTCGAGCGGGATGCGCCAGTCCACGCCGATCACGCCGCCCCCGGCGCGCGCGAAATCGTCGAGCAGCGTGGCCGTGTCGGTGCCAAAATGGATGAGCGGCACGCCGGCGGCGCCCGCCAGCTCGAGCGCGCGCCGGCTATAGGGCAGCACGTAGGTGGCATAGTCGGCGGGGGAGAGACAGCCCACCCAGCTGTCGAACAGCTGCAGCGCCCGAGCGCCGGCGCCGGCCTGGGCCGCGAGATAGCGCCCCACGAGCTCGGCGAGCCGCTGCATCAGCTCGTGCCACGCCGCGGGCTCCGCGTACATGAACCGCTTGGTACGGGCGAACGTCCGCGTCGCCTCGCCCTCGATTGCGTAGCTCGCGAGCGTGAACGGTGCGCCCGCGAAGCCGATGAGCGGGACCCCCGGAGGCAACGCCGCCGCGACCAGGCGCACCGCGTCCAGCACGTAGCCCAGCTCTGCGGCGGGGTCGACGGACGGCAGCGCCAACACTTGGGCCGTCGTGCGAATCGGGCGCGCGATCTGCGGCCCTTCCCCCGCCGCGAACGTGAGGCCCAGCCCCAGCGGCTCGAACGGCAGCAGGATGTCGGCAAACAGGATCGCGGCGTCCACGCCCAGGCGCTCGACCGGTTGCAGGGTGACCTGGGTTGCGAGCTCGGGCTGGTGGCACAAGTGCAGGAGGGAATAGCGCTCCCGCAGCGCCCGGTACTCCGGCAGGTACCGGCCCGCCTGCCGCATGAACCACACCGGCGTGACGTCGGTGGGCTCGGAGCGGCACGCCTTCAGGAAGCGGCTGTCGTCAGGCGCGGGGGACAACCGTCGGCTCGCGCGCCTCGGCGGGAGCGATGAGCACTGTGTCCCCCTCGAGCCTGACGCGGTACACGGCAACCGGGAGCACCGGGGGCCCCCCGAGGGGCTGCCCGGTTTCGAGCGAGAACACGCCTTCGTGCCACGGGCACGTCACCGCGCAGCGCCGGGCATCGACGGTGCCCTCCGACAGCGACGCGCGGGCGTGGGTGCAGCGGTTCGCGATCGCGTGCACGGTGCCGCCGACGTTGAACAGGGCCACCGCTTCGCCGGCGGCGTACACCCGACGACTCGCGCCCGGGGGCAGGTCGGCGAGCGTGGCGACCGGCGTGTAGCCGTCGGCGCGCACCGGCCGCCGCGCCAGTGGCTCGGCCGCCCCCGCGCCGCCCAGCGTGTCCAGCAGGTCCCACAGGGACATCTGCACGCAGGTGAAGGTGGGGGTGTCCCGCAGCGTGTAGGACGACGCCTTGCTTTCCCGCAACTCCATCACGAGGTCGAGGAAGTCGGCGGGGTTGTCCCCCTCGAAGGCGACGATGAACTCCTGATCGTCGAGCCCGTAGGAGTACGTCGTGTTGAGCCGGATGGACGGATACTTGCGCCCGATCCGCACGTGTTCGTCCATCATCGCCTGGCGCTCGGCCTTGGGGAGCAGATACCAGGGGCGCGACTTGGTGAACGGATAGACGAAGAGGTAGCGGGCCTCGCTCGGGCGGATGACCAGCCGGGACGGCTGAGTCGGGTCTTCGGGGAACTCGTAGATCGAGCGCCGGGTCATCGCGAGATAGCTGTAGGGGAGCGTGAGATACGCCCCCAAGTCCGTCCGGTTGAGGGCGGTCTGGAGCGCCACGAGCGAATCCAGGTCCTCGGCCACCTGCCACAGCAGGAAGTCCGTGTCGCCCCGGATACCGACGAGGCCGTAGGGCCGGAGCAAGAGGCGCCCGCTGAAACGCTCGATCGTTTCGCCGAACTCGAGCTTGGAGCTCGCCTGCCGCTCGGCGGGGAGCCGCCGCCACGCGTTGTCGAGCTTGTAGAAGGCAAAGCGGACGACCTGCCGCCGCTCGGGAGGGTGCGCGCTCATAGGGGGGAATTTATCACCGGGACCCGCGCAATGGATTGCTTGCCGTTGTGCCGCAGGTCGAGCCCCCACCGGGGCGCTGCGGCGGCGAGCCGGCGCCGCACCGCGCCGTCAAACCAATCCGTGTCGTCCACGATGAGGAAGCCCCCCGGCACCACGCGGGGCCACAGCGTCTCGATCTCGTGCCACACGATATCGGGCTCGTGGCTGCCGTCCAAGTAGACCAGGGTGAAGCGCGCGAGCGGCTGCCGCCGGCCGCCGACCCACAGATAGAGCCGGTCCACCTCACTGAGGAAGAGCGCCGAATCCATCATATAGTGCAGATGGTTGGGGTAGCGGGCCAGCGCCCGTTTCATCGCGCCATAATGGGTCTCGTCGTAGCGAAACGGCGCGCCCTCGTAGGGCCGCCCGCCGTAGGGGTCGACGGTGATCACGAGCGGCGGGCGCGCGGCGCCGCGATACAGGTCGGCGAGCACGCGGAGCATCAGGAGCGCCGAGCCTCCGCTGCGCGTGCCGATCTCCAGCAACGGTGGGGCCGCGACATCTCGCGGCGCGCGGGCGACGTTGCGGGCCAACTCGAGCAGGTATGGGGTTTGCGTGTCGCTCTTGCGGCGGCACCGGAACACGTGCCACCGGAGGCGCAACTCTGACGGCTGTGACGGACCCACGACCCACCGGGACGGGGACGACTCCTCAGCCGGGGGTCGGCCCATGGCCCGCGGCGCCGAGCGCGGCCTCCCGGGCAGCGCGCCGCGCGTGCACCACCCCCCGCACCACCAGCGCGCCGATCGTGCCCAGGATTACGACGGGCGTCGCCGCCAACAGCACCGCCGCCCAGAAGTACACCAGGTCGAGCTGGGGCGTGTCCGCATGCTGGAGCGCGAACAGCGCGCTGATCATCGACCGAGAAAGCGGTTGAGATGACGGAGGTAGTACGCCAGCGCGCCCGTCGCCACGGCGAACCCGCAGGCCAGGGCGAGCGCCACTGGCCCGCCCGATTGCCGCCAATCCCACGCTGCCCACCCCGCGAAGCCGCCGCAGAACACGATCGCGGTCGAGATCAGCAGGCGGTGGAATGGGATCACGGCTTGTCCAGCACCATCAGCGTGAGCAGCGCGGGCAGGTAGACGATGGACACCAGGAACACGCGCCAGGCGCGGGACGTGCTCACGGCGCGCATCAGCGCGATCGAGACGCCCGCGTAGCCGAGCCCGAGCGCGAGCGCCCCGAAGAAGTAAAACGCCCCGGTCACGCCCAGGAGGGTCGGGAGCAGGCTCACCGGCAGGAGCGCCACGGCGTACAAGAGCACCATCTGCCCGGTGTGCCGCCCGTCCGGGTCATCGACGGAGAGCATTGCGAGCCCGGCTCGGCGGTAGTCCTCGCGATAGATCCACGCGAGGGCGAGGAAGTGGGGCAGCTGCCACAGAAACAGGATCCCGAACAGTGCCGCCACCGCGGGCCCGAGCGCGCCGCCCGCCGCCGTCCAACCGCCCACGATCGGCAGGGCGCCCGGCACCGCCCCGATCAGCGTGTTGAG
>DATBCS010000234.1:0-21390 GCA_036270315.1 Gemmatimonadales bacterium | reverse complement strand
CTGCTCGACACCTTCAACGACCACCGGCAGGCGATGGTGTTCGGCGTGAACCCGCTCGGCGTCCAGTCGGACGGCATGCTGAACGAGGGCAAGTCGGCGGGGGTGACCGGATTCGGGGGGACGGTCCGCGACACGGTGGATCTCTCGGCGGACTTCGTCTACGAGTCGAAAGGCCGCATCACCGATTTCGGCTACGAGGTGGAAATCCGGATTCCCTTCAAGAGCATCCGCTATCAACTCGCGTCATCCCAAGACTGGGGGATCAACATCCTCCGCCAGGTGCAGCACTCGGGTCATCAGGACACCTGGGCCCCCGCCCGGCGGGCGGCGGCTTCGTTCCTCGGCCAGGCGGGGACCCTGACCGGGCTCGTCGACCTGCGGCGGGGCTTGGTGCTCGACCTGAACCCGGAGACGACAGCGCGGGCGGACGGCGCGCCCGGCGCGGCCGGGTGGGCGTACACGGCCACGGGGCCCGAGTTCGGGGGCAACCTCCGCTGGGGCATCTCGAACAACCTGACGCTCGCGGGCACGGCGCACCCCGATTTCTCCCAGGTCGAGGCGGATGCGGGGCAGCTGCAGTTCGATCCGCGCGAGGCGCTGTTCTTCCCCGAGAAGCGCCCCTTCTTCCTCGAGGGCATCGAGCAGTTCGACGCGCCGAACACGCTGATCTACACGCGCCGCCTCGTGCGGCCAACAGCGGCCGCGAAGCTCACCGGGAAGGTCTCCGACGCGACCGTCGGGGCGCTCGTCGCCCTCGACGACCCGAGCGCCTCCGCGAGCGGTACCGACCACCCGCGCTACGCCATCCTGCGCGTACGGCGCGACCTCGTCGGGCAGTCCACGGCGGGGCTCGTGTACACCGACAAGGGGGACGGCGACGACTACAACCGCGTCGCGGGGGCGGATGCGCGGCTCGTGTTCGGCCCGATCTACGCGCTCCGGCTCCAGGGCGTCGCGAGCTTCACTCGGGTCGGCGGCACCGCGACCCACGGGCCGCTGTGGCAGGCCATTCTGGACCGCACCGGCCGCCGCTTCGCGTTCCACTATGGCCTCACCGGCATCCATCCAAACTTCGTCGCGGCGAGCGGCTTCGTCTCGCGCCCCGGCATCGTGACCGCCGTCGCCGACCACCAACTGACGTTCTACGGCCATCCCGGCGGGGCACTCGAGAGCTGGACCGGCGACGTGTTCCTCTACGGGCGCTGGCAGTACCCCCAGTTCACCGCGGGCCGCGCCGCGGAGGACCGCGAGCTCCACTTCAACCTCACCGGCGTGCTGCGGGGCGGCTGGGCGATCGCGACCGGGGTATTCTTCGAGTCGTTCGGGTACGATCCAGCGCTCTACGCCAGCTACGCTCTTCAGCACACGGCGAACGGCGTGACCGATACCGTCCCGTTCGTCGGGACCCCGCACATCGCGAATCTCGATCTGACGCTCAACGTCACGACGCCGCAGTTCAAGCGTTTCTCGGGGAGCGTCCTCATCCTTCCGGCGATCCAGGACGAGAACTTCTTCGAGTGGGCGCCGGCCCGGATCCTGATCATCCAGGCCAGCGCCGACTGGCGGCCCACGGAGCGACTCCGTGTGAGCGCCACCTACAATCACCAGGAGTACTGGCGCAAGACCGACGGCAGTATCGTCGGCCTGCGGCGCATCCCGCGGCTCAAGCTCGAGTACCAGGTGTCGCGGCCGCTCTTCGTGCGGCTGGTAGGGCAATACGACGCGCAGCGGCAGGACTCGTTGCGGGACGACTCCCGCACCAACGATCCGATCCTGATCCGCGATCCGGCGACCGGCCGCTACACCCGCGCCGCGGCGCAGACGACCAACGCGGTGCGGATGGACTGGCTCCTCTCGTATCACCCGACCCCCGGCACGGTGGTGTACGCGGGCTACGGCAACAGTCTCACCGAGCCCGACGCGCTCGCGTTTCACGGGCTACGCCGGACGAGCGACGGGGTGTTCGTCAAGCTGTCCTACCTGTTCCGGCTGTAGCCTGCCGTCGGCGGCGCGGACGCAAACGCCCCGCGATCACCGGCGTGACCGCGGGGCGTCGTGCGAACGGCAGAACCTACGTGGCGCCTTAGTGCGCCTTCAGGGTCACCACAATCGCCGACTGGCCGTCGGTCGGCCCGTAGCGGCTCGCGGCCTCGTTCGCACTGAGCCACCGCAGCTCGCGCACGTTGGCCACCGGAATGGTCTTGAGGTACTCCGCGTCGCCCATGTTCACCTCATTCAGGTACACGCGAATCGGGGTGTCGCGGAGCGATTCGGTCCGCGTCCCCGGCAGCCGAGCGAGTTCGTGGGCCTCCAGCCAGCGCGGCCGCAGCATGGCGACCGCGTCGTAGGCGGTACTCATGTTCGCTTGAGCCTTGGACAGCTCCTCGACCGTGATCAGGTTCTTCTGCGAGCGTTGCGCCTGCAGCGCGGTGCCGGTCGCGAGCGCGGCGACCGTTAGCGCGAAGACGCGCAATCCTGGACCCATGCGACCTCCTGCTGTCGTCCTGCGGGACGCAGGCACCAAGTAGCGGCGGTCGGACTCGAACCGACGACCCGCGGATTATGATTCCGCTGCTCTAACCAGCTGAGCTACGCCGCCGAGCATGCAGGAGAAGAACTTAGCGAAGCCCGGAGCCCCGCGGCAGGGGACGCGCGGGCCGGCGGCGGCGCTTGCTGTTTGCGGGGACCCAATCAAGAATTGACCTGTCCACGGTAGCTGTGCGAGACGCATGACTCGGCGAACCGGACCGACGCGCTCGTGCCGACCGGAAAGGAGTCCGCGATCCCCTCCAAGTGCGGCCGAGTCTACGTCGAGCGGGCTCCTCTATCCAGTTGTCGACCGACCAGTGTCAGCGTGAGCGCGATCACGTGCTCGAGCCACGGCCGTCGAGCCCGCAATACACCCGTTGCCCGGGCGCGACGCTCCGTGCAGCGCGGCGCGACGTGGCCCGCGCGGTGCGCCCCTTGCGGACAGGCTTGCACAGCCATGAAGCCGCTCCGGTTGCTTCGCTCGGGCGCGCTCGTCGCCGCGTTGGCCGCACCCGCCGCCTGTCATCTCGACGCGTTGTTCCACGCTCCAGGGAGCAGCGGGCCGCAAGCGGTGTCCCCGGACGTCGCTGCCCTGCTGCTCGTCTTCACCGTCCAGCCAAGGAACGCGCTTCCGGGAGCCACGATCCAGCCACCGGTGCAACTGACCGCCGTGGATACGCTCGGCTACGCGGCCACGAACTTTACCGGCGTCGTGCGGCTGATGATCGGGCACGACGGCAGCGTCCTCGGGAACGCGACGCTCTCGGGCACGACGAGCGTGGTCGCGCGGGCCGGGGTCGCAACGTTCGGCGACTTGAGCATCGTTCAGCCGGGGGTCAACTACACCCTCAAGGCAGGATTTGGGACGAGGGCCCCCATCGCCGAGAGCGCTCCATTCACCATCGGGCCCTGATGCGCTGCCCCCACTGTCGGCTCGCGAACATTGAGGACGGCACCGGACGCTGCGCGCGGTGCGGCTATGCGCCGGGCATGGCAGTTGCCGCCGCGGCATCGGGTGCCTGGCCCAGCGAACTGGACGCGCGGCGAGAGCTGGCACCCGACTTTTGCTTGGACACCCGGCTGGCCCAAAGCGCGACGGGGTTCGTGTATGTCGCTCGCGACAAGGCCGATCGCACCGTCGTGCTGAAGACGGTGGTGCGGGCGGCGTGCGGTGCAGATGCCGAGGAGGGCCTGCGGGCGGCGGGAGAGGCGACCGCGGAGCTCGATCATCCCCACATCATCCCGCTGTGCGGTTGGGGGGCGACGCCGCGTTTCTTGTGGTACTCGTCGCAGCAGGTGCCGGGCCGCACGCTCGGGCAGGTGCTTGAGGGCAACCGCCCGCTCCAGGTCGGCATGTGCCACCGCCTCATCCGCCAGGTTGCGAGCGCACTGGACCACGCGCACCATCAGGGCGTGTCCCATGGCGATCTGACTCCCACCACCGTGATCATCGATGCCGCCGGCGACGCGTTCGTCGTCGATTTCGCGGTGGCCGGGTTCTTCGCCGGCGGCGAGGCGACGCAGGCCGGGGACCAGCAAGCGCTGGCGGCGCTCGCCTACCAATGCCTCACCGGCGTCGCGCCGCCGCGCGACGCGGTGCCGCCCCGGCCGCACGAGCTGCGGCCGGAGATTCCCCTCTACCTCTCGGAGGCGGTGCAGCGCGCCTTGCACCCGCAGCCCGCCGCTCGGTTCCTCGCGGTGCGTGACTTCGCTGCCGCGGCCATCGGGGCCCCCGCAGGGGTGGCCATCCCGCCCTCACGCCCGGCGCCGGGCGGGACGGCGCTCCCGCTCGTCATCATGGACTTCGAGCCCCCGCAGCGGCGGCTCGCACCCCGCGTCGCGCTGACCGTCCTGGGGCTCGCCCTGGTTGCCGTGGGGGTCAAGTTAGCTATCTCATCTGCCGACCGCGCGCGCCCGCACACCGCGCGGCCCTCTGACCCGATCCCCGTGCACCCCATGGAATCGGTGGCGCGGGGTGGGCCCGGTCCGGCCCCGGCCGTCGCCAACACGCCTTCGCCGCCGCCTCCACCCCCACCCCCACCCGCCCAGCCGGCGGCGGCGCCCCGCCCGCTGCGCCCCGCGACGCGTCCGCCGGTCCATCGGCCCGACGCGACCACCCGTGCGGTCGAGCCAGGCCGGTTGTCGATCAACGCGACGCCCTGGGGTATCGTGTCGATCGACGGCCGCGTGGTCGGAAACACGCCCCTTCTCGATCTCGCCCTGGCGCCGGGACTGCACCGCGTGCGGGTGCAGCGCGCGGGGTTCAAGCCGGTCGAGCGCATCATTCCGGTGAGCGCGGGCCTGGGCGTGCGGATCACGGACGTCGTGTTGCAGAGTCTCGCCCCGTGAGGGTCCGCGCACGACCGCTCGGCGTCGCCCTGCTCGCGCTGATCGCACCCCAGCGCGCCCCGGCGCAGACGGCCAGCGACCTCTTCTCGCTCGGCGTGCGCGCGTACCAGAACCTCGATTACGAGGCGGCGACGAGTGAGCTGCGCGGCGCGCTCGCGCGCTCCGCCGGCGGCGATACGCTCACGGTCCACGACCGCCTCGATGCGCTGATGTATCTCGCCGCGACCGAGCTGTTTCTTGGTCACCACGACTCGGCCAGCGCCACGGTGCGGCGCCTCGTCTGGCTCGAGCCGACCTACCGGCCCAACGAGCTGATCTTTCCCCCCAGCGTGACCACGCTGTTTGGCGATGCGCGGCGCGCCACCAAGGCGGTGGCTGTGCGCATCGCTCCGGTGACGGAGTTACGCGTCGGGACGGGACGGTTTCGCGCCCATTTTCGGGCGAGCGAGCCGCACGCCCTGACCGTCGCCATCACGCGCCCCGACGGAACGCCGCTCCGCGTGTTGTACGCGGGAGCGATCGCCGAGAGCCTGGAAGTCGAGTGGGACGGTCGCACGAGCGGGGGCGCCCTGTGGGACGACGGCGAGTACGTGCTGCGCGCCACGTCCGCCGCCGGTGCCGACCGGGGCCTGCACGCTGTGCTCGTCCCGCTCACGATCGCGCGGGTGCTGGCCGACACGGGGCCGGGTCCCCGCGACACCGTGCCAGCGGCGGCGCTGCCCCCAGCCCCAGCCCGGGCACTGCTGCATCCACTGGCCGCGGGGCTCTTGGCGGCGGCCGCCGTCGTTGCCCTGCCCGCGGTGGTGGGCCGCAGCCCCGATGCCACGCCGGCGCGCTTCGCGGTCGCGGGGGCGATCGGCCTGTCCGGGTTCCTGGGATTTCGCCAATCGCAGGCTCCTCCCCGCCCTCCAGCCGCGGGGCCGCCGTCGCGCATCGGTACTCCCCCGCGGCCTGTGGCGCGGCAGGCCGCCACGCTGCTGATCCGGGCGGGTCCACCCACCGTGTTCGCTCCCGAGGCGCCGTGAGAGCGCCGCTCCTCGCGCTCACCCTCGCGCTGGCAGTGGGGGCGGTGCGGGCGCAAGCGCCCGCGTCGCTCGGCGCCACCATGGGTCCGGCATTCGCCCGCGTGCACACCCCGCTCGGCACGGCCCCGGGGCTCTTCTCCGGCCCTGCCTTCATTGCCGAAGCGCGGGCCGCGTGGGGCCGCGTGATCGTCGGGGTCGATTACCTCGGGGGCCGGGTGAGCCCGGTGACCACCGGTCCGGCCGCGCGCGATCTGGTGGAAGGCCGTGCGTTCGTCGGCGTCACGCCGTGGCCGTGGCTCGCCCTGAGCGTCGGACCCCAGGCCCGCGCGTACGTCACCGACTCGGCAACCGTGCGCTGGGTCTTCTGGCAGGCCCGCGCCCGGGTGCAGAGCCCGCTCGCCGGGTCGCAGCTGACGACCTATGTCGAGCTGTGGCGGGCGCTCTCGTCCGAGGTGACCCCCGCAACGCCGCTCGGGCGCGCGCAAGGCGGTGAAGCGGGGCTCGTGGTACACCCTCCGCGCGGCCCGTTGTGGCTGCGGCTGTCCTACCGGCTGGACAACGCGACGGTCGTGGCCGGCGGCAGCGAGATGGTAGAAGCGATCAGTCTGACCGTGGGGGTGGCAACGCGGCTGGGGGTAGGGGTGGTGGGGCACCGGTGACGCCGCTCCCGGCGTCGGTCCGGGGGACGATACGGTAGAGCATCTCGCCTTTGCGGATCATCCCGAACTGCGCGCGGGCCGCGTGCTCCTGCGCCACGGGATCGGTCTCGAGGGCGTGGGCGAGCCGTTCAAGCGAGTCGAGTTGGAGCTCGAGGTCCCGCACCGTCTGGCGCTCGTGCGCGAGCTGGCGCCGCAGCTTGAGCCAGTCGAGCGTGCTGTACTCGCCGGCCAGGAAGGCAACGGCCGCGAGCGCGAGGGCCGCGACCAGGCCCGCCAGGCGCGCGCGCGTCACAGGCCGTAGAGGTGGCGGCCGGGATAGGTGGCCACGTCGCCCAGCTCCTCGGCGATGCGCAGCAACTGGTTGTATTTCGCGACGCGGTCGCTGCGCGAGGCGCTCCCGGTCTTGATCTGGCCCGCGCCCGTGGCCACCGCCAAGTCCGCGATGAAGGTGTCTTCGGTCTCGCCCGAGCGGTGCGAGATCACCACGCCATAGCCGTTCGAGCGCGCGTGCTCGATGCACTGCAGCGTCTCGCTGAGCGTGCCGATCTGGTTCAACTTGATGAGAATCGCGTTCGCCACGCCTTCTTCGATGCCGCGGTCGAGGCGTTCGATGTTGGTGCAAAACAAGTCATCGCCCACGAGTTGAACCCGGGCCGAGAGCGCCGCGGTGAGCTTCGCCCAGCCCGCCCAATCGTCTTCGGCAAGCCCGTCCTCGATCGAGACGATGGGGTAGCGGTCGATCCAGCCCTTGTAGAGCGCGATCATCTCGTCGACCGACTTCGTGCCCGCCCCACTCTTCTGGAATACGTAGTTCGGATCCTGATACAGTTCCGACGCCGCCGGGTCGAGGGCGATGGCCACGTCCTTCCCTGGCTCGTAGCCCGCGGCCTCGATCGCCGCCATCACGGCCTCGAGCGCCGCTTCGTCGCTCGCGAGGTTGGGCGCGAATCCGCCCTCGTCGCCCACCGCCGTCGAGAGGTTGCGCTTGTGCAGCACTTTCTGGAGCGCGTGGAACACCTCGACACCGATGCGCAGCCCTTCGGGGAAACTCTCCGCGCCGATCGGCACTACCATGAACTCCTGGAAGTCGACGGTGTTCGCGGCATGGGCGCCACCGTTCAGGATATTCATCATCGGCACGGGGAGCACGTTCGTCACCGGGCCACCCAGGTAGCGATACAGCGGCAGGCCCGCCTCCTCCGCCGCGGCCCGGGCCACGGCCATCGAGACCGAGAGGATCGCGTTCGCCCCGAGGTGGCTCTTGTTGGGGGTGCCGTCCAGGTCGAGCATCGCGTAGTCCACCGCGATCTGCTCCTCGGCCGACATCCCTTCGAGCCGCGGGCCGATCACCTCGTTCACGTTCTTGACGGCCTCGAGCACCCCCTTGCCCCCGAACCGCTTCTGGTCGCCGTCGCGCAACTCGACCGCCTCGTGCTCGCCGGTCGAGGCCCCGCTCGGGACCGCCGCCCGGCCGGCGGCGCCGCTCGCCAGGGTCACGTCCGCCTCGATGGTGGGGTTGCCCCGGCTGTCGAGGATCTCGCGCGCGTGCACCGCAATGATCGTGCTCATGGTGGGCCCTACCCTAGCGGGCGACGGCGTCCGCGTCAACGCGCGCCTGCAGCTGGACGATGGCCGCCCGGACCCGGTCGCGCAGCTCCTGGCGCCGCTCGAGCGTTAGGCCGGTCGTCGCGATCGGTTCGCCCACCCGGATCTCGATGGGCTGGGGCCGCACCCGGAACCCGCCCTTCGGCAGGATCGCAAAGGTGCGGTGCACGTATACAGGGATGATGGGCACCTGTGCCGCGATGGCCAACCCAAAGGGCGCGTTCTTGAAGGGGAGGAGCTCGCCGGTGCGGCTGCGGGTCCCTTCCGGAAACACCACGGCCGAGATTCCGCGGCGGATTACCTCCGCCGCCCGCTGGTAGCCCTCGAGCGCGCGGCGCGGGTTGGGGCGGTCGATGACGACGTGCCCCGCGGTGATCATGGCTCGCCCGAGGAGCGGGATGCGCGCGAGCTCTTGCTTCGCCACGAAGCGCACCGACCCCGGGAGCGCGGCGGCGAGCGCCCAGATGTCGAACATCGAGGAGTGGTTCGCCGCGTACACGACCGGCCCGCCCTGGGGGATCCGCTCGAGCCCGACCACCCGGACCGGCGTGCCCGCTGCCCGGAGCACGTCGCGTGCCCAGTCGGTCGTGCCCCAGTCGTACACGCCGCCGGGGCGGCGCTCGACCCCCAGCAGCGCGGCCACGATCACACCCACGCCATGGATTACCGTCGAGACGATGAGCGTGAGGTAGAAGCGCGCGGTGCGGATCATCGCGCCGGGAAGTGATCGAAGCCGCCGAGGGACCCGAGTACTCGGCCCTGGGCCGTGAGTCTGAGGCCCCGGCCCTTGGTGCAGCGGCCGATGCGCGTCAACGCTAGCCCGGTCGCCCAGCGAAACGCGCGCGCAGCGGCGGCGTCGAAACGTCGCGGCAGCGCGACGAGCAGTTCATACTCCTCGCCGCTCTCAGCCGCCGCGCGGGGCGACGCCCCAGGCCAGCGGGGGACGAGCTCGAGCGCGATCTCGGCCCGCACGCCCGACGCAGCGGCGAGGTGACGGGCGTCCCCGGCGAGTCCGTCCGAGATGTCGATCAGGGCGCGGGCGCCGTGGCGCGCTAGCCAGCGTCCCGCGGCGATGCGCGGCTCCGGGTGCGCGAACCGTCGCCACAGAGGTCGGGGCGGCCGCCGGCCGCGGCGCAGGGCCGCGAGGGCGAGCCCAGGGGCGCCCAACCGCCCGGTGACCCAGAGGCCGTCGCCCGGCCGCGCGCCGCTGCGCCGCACCGGCCGCTCGGCGATCCCGAGCACGCACACGTCCACCAGGTAGCGGGGCGAGCGCACCAGGTCGCCCCCGAGCACGCGGGCGCCCCCGCGGCGGGCCGCGGCGCCGACTCCGGCCATGATTTCGGTGGCCGCGGTGTCCGCGCGGCGCCGGCCGGCGGCCGGCAGGCCGAGGGACACGAGCACGCCGACCGGTGCCGCGCCTTCTGCCGCGAGATCGGACAGCGCCGCGGCGGCGGCGCGCCAGCCGATTTCGCGGAACGTCAGCCACTCGGTGCGGAAGTGGACGCCCTCGAGGCTCAGATCCACGCTCACGGCGAGGGTACGGCCCCCGATCCGCACGAGCGCGCTGTCGTCGCCCAGATCGCGGGCCGCGGGCCCGAGGCGCGCGAAGATGGCGCGCAGTCGGTCGAACTCGCCGCCCGCGCCCATCCGGAGGTGCCGGCTCATCGGCGCGCGGCCAGGCGCGCGGTGCGGCGCCCTCCTCGGCCTCGCCAGGGCGGCGTCATGCCGTTTCCGGTGGGTCGAGCACGGTGAGCACCGGCGGGCCGGCGGGGTTCGCGTTGGCCCACGCGCGCCAGATGTCGGGGAGCGCGGCGAGGACGTCAGCCGGCCGGAGGCTCCGGGCGGTCCACTGGCGGGCGCCCTGCTCCGCCGCGCGGCCGAGCGCGTGGGCACCCAGGGCGGCGGCCTCGGGCCCGGCGCTCCCGCGGGCCAGGAAGGCGCCGATGAACCCGGCGAGGAGGTCGCCGCTCCCGCCGGTCGCCAGCCCCGGGTTGCCGCTCGCGACGACGTGGATCGGGCCGCGGAGATCGGCGATCACCGTGGGCACGCCCTTGAGGAGCACGGTCGCCTTCACCTTCTGCGCCGCCTTCGTCGCCGCGGCCCAGCGGTCGTTCGCGGCCTCGTCGGCGAGCGAGTCGCCGAACTGGGCGCGGAACTCGCCGAGGTGGGGCGTCAGGACCAGGGGGCGCTCGGCCGGGCCCTGGAACAGGGGCAGCGCGTCGGCGTCGATCACGGTAGGGAGGGCGCGACGTGCCAACGCCGCCTTGAGGAACGCCGCGCGCGCGGGCTCGCGACCGAGGCCGGGGCCGATGACGAGCGCGTCGCCCCACTCGAGCGCCTCGGCGGTCGCCGGCTCCAGCTCGGGGCCGAGCGCCGACTCGACCGTGAGCACGTCGGGGAGGCTCGCGCGGGCGGCGCTGATCGTCTCCTTGCCGGCGACGAGCTTAACGAGCCCAGCGCCGGCGGCGAGTGCCGCGCGCGCGGCGTGGAGCGCGGCCCCCGTCATCCCGTTCGAGCCGCCCACCACGATGACCCGTCCGCGGTCGCCCTTGTGCATGGTGGGGGCGAGTTTGGGCAGCCGAGCGCCGGCCCAAGCGTCGGTCACAAGCAACGGCCACACGGGATCGGGCGGCGGGAGCCCGATATCGACGACGACCAGCTTCCCACACCAGTCGCGGGCCAACAGGTGGCCCCGGCGCGGGCCGCCGAAGGTCACCGAGAGCTCGGCGCGGAGCGGCCCGTGCGCCTCGCCGGTCGAGAGATCGAGGCCGGTGGGCCCGTCGATGGCCAGCACCGGCGCGCCGAACGTGACGAGCCGTTGCGCCAGCGCGAGCACCTCCCCCCGCGCGGGGCCTGAGGCCCCGGTGCCGAGCAGGGCATCGACGGCGGCGGCAGCGGCCGGCCAGGGTTCCTCGCGGCCGATCTCGCGCACGCCGTCCACCCGGGCGAGCGCGCGATTGTCGATCGCGTCGTCGGTCTTAGGATCGAGCGCCGCGACCCACACCGGCACGCCACTCGCGTGCAGGGTTCGGGCCACCACCCACCCGTCCCCGCCATTGTTGCCCGCGCCGGCGATGACCAGCGCGCCGCGGGTGAGCACGGCCGGGAACTCGCGCACGAGAACGTCGGCGACGGCGCGGCCCGCGGCTTCCATCAGCACGCGCGACGGGATGCGGTACTGCGTGCGCGCCGCCGAGTCCCAGGCGGCGGCCTCGGTCGCTGACAGCACCGGCACGGGATTCACGCGATCACCACCCCGCCGTAGCCCACCACGGCAGCGTCGTCTCCCGTCACCATCCCGGAGTGGCTGTAGTGGACGACCTCCCCGCGCGCCGCGCCGAGCGCCCGGGTGGCGGCGATCACCGTGGCCGCGGGGGCGCGGCCGCACATCGAGATGTGCTCGCGCCGGCACCGCGCCAACAGCTCCGCGCCGTCCAGGGCCGTGACCGCTTCGAGGGCTTGGCGGTCCTTGCGCTCCGCGACCGACGCCGGCTCGTAGTGGTTCAGATCGCTCGAGGCGAGCAACAGCACCCCCTCTGGCCAACGGCCGACCAGCGCGGCGAGCGCCCGCCCGAGGGCTTCGCACCCCTCCCACGCGTCCCACGCGAGCACGAGCGGGACGATGCGCACATCGCCGCGCCGCACCTGGAGGAACGGCAGCTCGACCTCGACGGCGTGCTCCTGGGCGTGGGCCGCGTGGTCGGGGGCGACGAGGGGCGAGGCGTCGAGCAGCGCGGCGGCGAAGCCTGCGTCCACGGCGACGTCACCGAGCGGCGTGCGGAACGCGCCCGCTTCCCAGAGCGACGCCCCGCCGGGCGCGCGGCACACGCCGGTGTGATTGGGCGCGAGGATCACGACCACGGGCGGGATGGCGACGCGGGCGAACACGTGCGCCGCCGTGAGCCCCGAGTAGACGTAGCCCGCGTGGGGCGCGACCGCCGCGCGGGCCGGGGCGGGCGGCGGGGGCGGCACGGCGGCGAGCAGCTGGCGCACGGCGCGCTCGAGCTCGCGTGCCGTCCCCGGGTAGAAACGTCCGCTCACGGCGGGCGCGCGCGCGGCGTTCAAGCCTATTTGAAGCTCTGGCCGATCGCGCGCCCGAAGGAGATCTCCCCGTTATCGATGCGGATGTTGAACCCGCATTCCGGGTTGCTGCAGACCCACGCCTTGTAGGTGATGGGCGCCCCGTCGCGGCCGTAGTCCGATAACGGGATGAGGAGACCTTGTTGGCACTTCTTGCAGGCGGGCCACTCCCTGACGTCGTCCATGCGGCACCCCCTTCCCCGATGCGGCGCCCGCTACCCGCGCTCCACCCCGGGCCACCGGTACCCGGCCCGAAACACCGCCGCGAACTCGTACACGCGCTCGAAGTCCTCGGGCTTGTCGCTCGGCTGGCGCGCGAGCAACCCGACATCGATCAGGGTGAAGACGATGCGCCCCAGGTCCTCGGTGGTCGCGATGCCCCAGTGGCGGAGCACTGTGGGCGCGAGCAGCCCGAACTGCTCGAGCGCGAAGTCGCGGCAGGCCCACGCCAGCTCGGCGCCGCTCAGGTGGCGACGCGCCGGCAGGCGGCCCTGGGCGTACTCGAGCGCCGCGAGCACGAAGAGATAGCCGCGCTCGTGGTAGCGCCCGTCCTGCTGGCCGATGCGCTGGAACGCTTCCTCGAGCGTCGCGAAGTCGCTCACGGCCGCGCCTCCGCCGGTCCCGACGGCCGGGGCCGGACGGCGATCGGCGCGAGCGGGCGCGCCTCGAGCAGCGCCTCCGCGAGGACCTCATCGATCGTTTCCACCAGTTTGATCTCGAGCAGTTTCTTCACCTCGTCGGGCACCTCGACCACGTCCCCTTGATTGCGCGCGGGGACGAGCACGGTCTTCACGCCGGCGCGCGCCGCCGCGGTGAGTTTCTCCTTGAGCCCGCCGATCGGGAGCACCCGCCCGCGGAGCGTGAGCTCCCCCGTCATCGCGACGTCGTGACGAGCGGGGCGCCGGCACAAGAGCGATGCCAGCGCCGCGGCGATGGTGATGCCGGCCGACGGCCCGTCCTTCGGCACCGCGCCCGCCGGGACGTGCAGGTGCACGTCCGTCTGGGTGAACGCCTCGAGCGGGATCCCGAGCGCGCCGGCGCGGGCGCGCAGCAGACTCCACGCCGCCTGGGCCGACTCCTTCATCACATCGCCCAGCTGCCCGGTGAGGGTAATCTGGCCCTTCCCCGGCATCTGGATCGCCTCGATGAACATGATATCGCCGCCCGCGGGCGTCCACGCGAGCCCCGTCGCCACGCCGACCTCGGGACTGCGGCCGGCCACCTCGCTCTGGACCTTGGGCTGGCCGGCGTACTTCTCGAGCTGTTTGGCGGTGATCTTGACCGTCTGGGCCCGCCCCTCCACCACTTCGAGGGCGGCCTTGCGCAGCACGCCCTGGATCTCGCGCTCCAGCTGGCGCACACCCGCTTCCCGGGTGTATTCGGCGATGAGCCGCTCGAGGGCGCCGTCGGCGACGCTCGCCCGATCGGCCGCGAGCCCCGTCTCCTTGAGCTGGCGCGGGAGCAAGAAGCGTTTGGCGATCGCGAGCTTTTCGCCCGGGGTGTACCCGGGTAAGGTGAGAACTTCCATCCGGTCGAGCAAGGGGTCGGGGATGGGGGCGAGGCTGTTGGCGGTCGCGATGAACATGGCGCCGGAGAGATCGAACGGCACTTCGAGGTAGTGATCGACGAAGCTGCCGTTCTGGGCGGGGTCGAGCACCTCGAGCAGGGCCGCGGTCGGGTCGCCGCGCACGTCGGCTCCCATCTTGTCCACCTCGTCGAGCATCAGGACGGGGTTGCGCGTCTCGCAGCGCTGCAGCGCATGAATGATGCGCCCCGGGAGGGCACCCACGTAGGTGCGGCGGTGCCCGCGGATCTCCGCCTCGTCGCGCACGCCGCCGAGCGACACCCGCGTGAAGCGGCGTCCCAGCGCTTCGGCGATGCTCTGGCCGAGCGAGGTCTTCCCCACGCCGGGCGGGCCCACGAAGCACAGGATGCTGCCGCGCGCGTCGGGGTTGAGGGTGCGCACGGCGAGATACTCGAGGATGCGCTCCTTCACCGTCTTCAAGTCGTAGTGGTCGCGGTCGAGGATGTCGCGCGCGCTCTTCAAATCCAGTCGGTCGGTCGAGGTCCGGTTCCACGGCAGGGTGGCGAACGCCTCGAGGTAGGTCCGGGCCACGTGGTATTCGGCCGATTGGGGCGACATCTGGCGCAGCCGCTTGAGCTCGCGGTCGGCGACCTTCTTCGCTTCGGCGGAGAGCCCCACCTCATCGAGCCGGCGTCCCAACTCGCTCAGCTCGTCGTCGCCTTCCTCCTCCCCCAGCTCCTGGCGGATCACGCGCAACTGCTCGCGCAGCACGTACTCGCGCTGGTTCTGATCGAGCCGCGTCCGCACCTTCTCCTGGATCTGCGTGCCGACCTCGAGCACCTGCAGCTCCTGGCCGAGCAGCTCGGCGAGGCGCTCGAGGCGGCGATTCACCTCGTCGATGGAGAGCAGCTCGGCCTTGGCCGGGAGCGCGAGGTCCAAGTTGGCGGCGACGAAGTCGGCGAGCTTGCCGGGGTCGGTGATCCCGGCGAGGACCTCGTGCAGCTCCTCTCCGAGATAGGGCGCGATATCGATGACGCGGGAGAACTGCGCATGCACGGTGCGCTTCAGCGCCTCGGTGCGGGCGTCATCCAGCACCGTGGAGACGAGGGGCGTGAAGCGCCCCACGAGCCAGTGCTCGGCCGGCGTCACCTCGACCATGCGCGCGCGCTCGAGGCCCTGCACCATGACGCGCACCGAGCCGTCCCCGAGCTTGAGCATGCGGACGACGGTGCCGAGCGTGCCGACTTCGTACAGTTCGTCGGCCCGCGCCTGCATCACCGCCCCCTCCGGGGGCTCGGTGCCGCCGACCGGCTTCACCACCGCCAGCAGGAGACGCTTGTTGCCCTGGACGACCTCGTCGATGAGGTGCACCGCATGCGGGTCGGTGAGGGCCAGCGGCAACACGACGTGCGGGTAGACGACCAGCTGGCCGAGCGGCAGGATCGGGAGGGTTTCCACCTACCGCACCCGCACCGATTGCGGCCCCGAGAGCCGGGCCGGCAGCTTGGTCAGCCGCACCTCGAGGAAGCCTTGCTCGTAGCTGGCGCGAATGCTCTCGGGATCGACCGGCACGGGCAGCCGGAAGCGCCGCTCGAACGGGCCGACCTGCACCTCCATCGCGTGGTAGTGCGGTTTGCCGGCGCGCCGCAGCGTGCGCTCGCCGCCGATCGTCAGAATGCCGTCGGCGAACTCGACGCTGAAGTCCTCGGAACGCATCCCCGCGATGTCCATGCAGATGACGAGCGCATCATCGGTCTCGAAGATGTCGGTGGGGGGCTTCCACTTCGCCGACGCGACGAATCCCACGGGGCGGCCGTGGGCGACCTCGTTGAAGTAGACCTCGAGCTCGTCGGCGAGGTGCACCGTGAAGGGGCCCGAGCCGCGCCCCGCGGGCCGGCCCGGCGCGCTGCCACCGCCGCCACCCCCACCCCCACCCCCACCCGTGCCGCCGGGGCCGGGGCCGCTCGCGCTATCCGCCATGGCGGGAGGCGACGGCCGCGGGGGCCGGCGCTGCGTACAGGGGGAACTGCTCGGCGAGCTCTCGCACCTCGGCCTTGACGCGCGCGATGGTCGCGGCGTCCCGCTTCGTCAGCACTTCGTCGATCAAATCGGCCACCCTTTCCATCTCCGGTTCTGCGAAGCCGCGGGTCGTCACCGCCGGGGTCCCGATGCGTACCCCGCTCGCGACGAACGCCTTCTGCGGGTCGCCCGGAATCGTGTTCTTGTTGACGGTGATGCCCGCGCGGTCCAGCAGCTCTTGCGCTTCTTTGCCGGTAACGCGCTTGGGGCGGAGGTCGACGAGCATCATGTGGGTATCCGTGCCGCCCGAGACGATCGCGTAGCCGCGCTCGATGAGCGCGGCGGCGAGGCTCTGCGCGTTCCGGACCACCTGGCGCGCGTACGCTTTGAACTCGGGCGTGTGCGCTTCGTGGAGCGCCACCGCTTTGGCGGCGATGACGTGCTCGAGCGGGCCGCCCTGGATGCCCGGGAACACTAGCTTGTCGACCGCCTTGGCGTACGCCTCCTGGCAGAGGACGATCCCGCCGCGCGGACCGCGCAGCGTCTTGTGCGTCGTGGTCGTGACGAGCTGCGCATGGGGCACGGGCGACGGGTGGATCCCCGCGGCCACGAGCCCGGCGAAGTGCGCCATGTCGACGATGAACGTCGCGCCCACTTCGTCGGCGATATTCCGGAGCGCGGCGAAGTCGATGATCCGGGCGTAGGCGCTGCCGCCGCCGATCAGGAGGCGCGGCCGCTCGCGGCGGGCGATGTCGCGCACCTGGTCGTAGTCGATGCGCCCCGTGTCCTCGCGCACGCCGTACTGCGTGGCCCGAAACAGCATGCCCGAGAAGTTCACCGGCGCGCCGTGGGTGAGATGGCCGCCGTGGGACAGCGCCAGCCCCAGCAGCGTGTCGCCCGGCTTCGCCACGCTGAGGTAGGCGGCCATGTTGGCCTGCGCGCCCGAGTGGGGTTGCACGTTCGCGTGGTCCGCCCTGAACAGCGCTTTGGCGCGGTCGATGGCGAGCTGCTCGACCTCGTCCACGATTTCGCAGCCGCCGTAGTAGCGCTTGCGGGGCAACCCTTCGGCGTACTTGTTCGTGAGCGCGGAGCCCATCGCCTCGAGCACAGCGAGTGAGACGAAATTCTCGCTCGCGATCAGCTCGATCCCGTGCTCCTGCCGCTGCAGCTCGCGGCGGATCAGCTGATAGATCACCGGGTCGACGGCGGCGAGCGGCGCGCGGCGAGCGATCACGGGTCGATCTTCGCGACGCGCCGCGCGTGGCGCCCGCCCTCGAACGGCGTGTCGAGCCAGGTGTGCAGGATCGCCATCCCTTCGTCCTCGCTCACGAACCGCGCCGGCAGCACCAGCACGTTGGCGTCGTTGTGCTTGCGCGCCAACTCCGCGATCTCGGGGCTCCACGCCACGGCGGCCCGCACGTGGGGAAACCGGTTCGCGACGTAGGCCATGCCGAGCCCGGTGCCGCAGGTGAGGATGCCGCGCCGCACTTTCCCCGTGCTGACCGCCGCGGCCACCGGTTTGCCGTAGTCGGGAAAATCGTCCGCGGGATCGAGGCCCTTCGGCCCCACGTCGACGGGCTCGTAGCCGAGGCGCGTGAGCTCCGCCGCGAGTTGCTGCTTCAGACGGAAACCCGCGTGGTCCGCCCCGAGGTAGATCTGCTCAGACAAAGTTGCGCCGCACCTTTGCGATCGCGGCGATCCGTTGCTCCGCCAGCCGGTCCGCCGCCCGGTAGCTCGGGATGCCCTCCTCGCGCGCGATCTCGAAGACGCGCAGGATGGTGTCGTAGATCTCCCCCGCCTTATTGCGGGCCCGCTCCGGCGCCCACCCGTGGAGCTCGGCGTTCACGTTGATGAGCCCGCCGCCGTTGATCACGTAGTCGGGCGCGTAGGTAATGTGGCGCTTCTCGAGCAGGTCGCCGTGACGGTCCTCACCCAGCTGGTTATTTGCACCCCCCGCTACGATCTCCACCTGGAGCCGCGGGATGGTGGCATCATTCAGCACGGCTCCCAAGGCACACGGGGCGAAGATGTCGGCCGCGACGTCATAGATCGCCTCCGGGGCCACCGCCTCGGCGCCCAACTCCTCGACCACCCGCCGCACCCGCTGCGGGTCGATGTCCGCACACGTGATCCGGGCCCCCTCCGCATGCAGCAACCGGGCCAAGTGGTGGCCCACGGCGCCGCACCCCTGCAACGCCACCCGCTTGCCCGTGAGACTGTCCCCGCCGTAGCGGTACGCGGCGCACGCCTTCATGCCGCGGTACACGCCGTACGCGGTGACCGGGGATGGGTCTCCCGATTTCCCGATCAGGCCCGTGACATGACTCGTCTCGGCGTGGATGAATTCCATGTCGCCGGTCGAGGTGCCCACGTCTTCGGCGGTGATGTAGCGCCCGTGCAGCGACTCGACGTGCCGCCCGTGGGCGCGGAACAGCGCCTCGCGCCGGCTGGTGCGGTTGTCCCCGATGATCACGCTCTTGCCGCCGCCCAAGTTGAGGCCCGCGACGGCCGCCTTGTAGGTCATGCCGCGCGCCAGCCGCAGCGCATCGATGATCGCTTCGGTGTCGCTCGCGTAGTGCCAGAAGCGCGTGCCGCCGAGCGCCGGCCCGAGCACCGTGGAGTGGATCGCGATGATGCCCCGATAGCCGCACGACGGATCGTAGTAGGCGCTCACCTGCTCGTGCTCGTGCTCCGCGAGCAGTTCGAACAGGGCGAACGGCCGCCCGCCGTCGTCAGGCGCGGGGGTAGAGACCGCGCGCGATGACGAGGCGCTGGATTTCGCTGGTGCCTTCATAGATCTCCGTGACCTTCGCGTCCCGGAACAGCTTCTCCACCGGGAAGTCTCGCATGTAGCCGTACCCGCCGAACAACTGCACCGCTTGGGTGGTGACCCACATCGCGGTCTCGGACGCGAACAACTTGGCCATGCTGGCGAGCGTCGTGAGGTCCTCGCCCGCGTCCCGGCGCGCCGCCGCCCGCAGCGCGAGCGCCCGCGCCGCCTCCACCCGCATGGCCATGTCGGCCAGCTTGAATTGCACCGCCTCGAAGTCGCGGAGGGCCGCGCCGAACTGCTTGCGTTCGGCCGCGTAGCGCACCGCGTGCTCAAGCGCGCGGCGCGCGATGCCCGTCGCCTGCACCGCGATCCCGAGGCGCCCCGTGTCGAGCGCCTCGAGCGCGTAACCGAACCCCTGCCCCTCCGTCCCGAGCAGGTGGTCGGCGGGGAGCCGTGCGTCCTCGAGCGCGATCGCAACGGTGTTCGAGGCGCGCAGGCCCATCTTATCCTCTGGCTTCCCAACCCGATACCCCGGCACGTCGGTCGGCACCACGAACGCGCAAATGCCCCGCTCGCTGCGCGCCATCACGACCATCAGGTCGGCGGTGCCGCCGTTCGTGGCCCACGCCTTGGTGCCGCTCAGCACCCAGTGGTCCCCGTCGCGCACCGCGCGCGTGGCGAGCGCCGCCGCGTCCGAGCCCGACTCAGGCTCGGAGAGTGCGAACCCGGCCAGCAGTTCGCCGCGCGCCATCGGCTTGAGCCAGCGCACCTTTTGGGCTTCGCTCCCATAGCGCAGCAGCATGGTGCTCGGGAGGGCGTTGTGGATCGAGACCGAGAGGGCGATGCTCGCGTCCCCCGCAGCGAGCTCCTCGAGCGCGAGGCAGTAGGTGACGGTGTCGAGCCCCATGCCGTCGTACTGCTCGGGCGTGCACATCCCCAGGAAGCCGAGCTGGCCGAGCTCGTCGAGCACGTCGCGGGCGAAATGCTGCGTGCGATCCCACTCGGCCGCGTGGGGCTCGATCCGGGTGCGGGCGAACTCGCGCGCCAAGTCCACGATCTGGCGCTGGGTCTCGGACAGCCCCGCGGGCTCAATCGCGATAGACATAGAAGCCGCGGCCGCTCTTGCGGCCGAGCCGTCCGGCGGCCACCAGTTTCCGGAGCAGCGGTGCGGGGCGGTACTTGTCGTCGCCCAAGTCGTGCTGCAGCACTTCGAGAATCGCGAGGCATACGTCGAGCCCGATCAGGTCGGCGAGCGCGAGCGGTCCGAGCGGGTGCTTCATGCCCAGGGTCATCACCGTATCCACCGCTTCGGGCGTCGCGACGCCCTCCATTACGCACCAGATCGCCTCGTTGATCATCGGCAAGAGGACCCGGTTCGACACGAACCCCGGGGAGTCCTGCACCTCCACCGGCGTCTTACCGAGGGCCAGCGCGATCTCGTGAATGCGCCGCACCGTCGCGTCCGCGGTCTCCAGCCCGCGGGTCACCTCGACGAGCGGCATGACGGGCACGGGGTTCATGAAGTGCATGCCGACCACCTGGGGCGCGCGGCGCGTGTGCGCGGCGAGCGTGGTGATCGAGATCGACGAGGTGTTGCTCGCGAGCAGGGCCGCCGGGGAGGCGAGGCCATCGAGCTCTTGGAACAGCCGGAACTTGACCTCCGGGTTTTCCGTCGCCGCCTCGACCACGAGCTCGGCGGTCGCTACGACGTCGAGCCGCGTGTCGGTGGCGAGGCGGCCGAGCGCCGCGTCGCGCGCATTCCCGGGGAGCGCGCCCTTCTGCACCTGCCGCTCGAGATGGCGTGCGATGGTCGCGCGCGCGTGGTCGAGCGCGGCGCGCGAGACGTCGACGAGCGCCGTATCCCAGCCGTGCTGGGCGAACACATGGGCGATGCCGCTGCCCATCGTGCCCGCGCCCACGATCGCGACGCGGCTCACGCGACGCCCGTCACCACTCCACCGGGTGGACCGCGCGGCGCTGGCCTGGCGCCACGGGTGCGGCCGGCGCCCGGCCCGGAAACGCCGCGCGCGCCGTCATAGGCGCGCGCGGAGGGGAGTGAGGGTCGGCTTCAGCAGGAGGACGGCGAGGGCGAGCTTCACGAGGTCGCCGGCGATGAAGGGCAGCGTGCCCAGGCGCAGCGCGGCGCGCGCGCTGCCGGTGAGCAGTACCAGCTGCGCCAGCCCGCCCAAGTGGATGAGGACGAGCCCGGCGAGCACGGCGAGAGCGAGTCGCCCGAGGCGCCGCCCGTCCCCCGCGAGCTTGCCGACGGCGAACGCCGCGATGGGGTAGGCGAGCAGGTATCCCCCCGTGGGCCCGAGCAGGCGCGCGAGGCCCGGCACGCCGTAGGGCGTGAACACCGGGAGGCCGGCGGCGCCGAGGGCCAAGTAGCAGACGAGCGAGCTCGCGCCCAGCGCGGGGCCGAGCAGGCCACCCACCACCAGCACGGCGAGCGGTTGCAGGGTGAGG
This sequence comes from Gemmatimonadales bacterium, assembly GCA_036270315.1. GTDB lineage: Bacteria > Gemmatimonadota > Gemmatimonadetes > Gemmatimonadales > GWC2-71-9 > AG41. Next base: position 360 of record DATBCS010000234.1, on the reverse strand, counting down.
GGCACGGGCGTGCCCGGCAGGGGAATCGAGATCTGGGCCGCCACGGCCACCAGCGCGGCGCCGAGCACGACGGCCACACTGCGCCGGGTGACGAGGCTCGTAGGGGTGGAAGGGGCCGCTGCCAGCGACAAGTCCCGCATCAGAGCATCTCCACGCTGAGGGCCACTGCATTGCCGCCACCAAGGCACAGGGTGGCGAGCCCGGTCTGCTGCTTCCGATCCTTCAGAGCATAGACGAGGGTCGTGAGGACGCGCGCGCCGGAAGCGCCGATCGGGTGTCCCAAGGCGATCGCACCGCCGTTCACGTTCACGCGGTCCCAGTCCCAGCCAAGCGCCCGCCCATCGGCGAGCGCCTGCACGG
>DATBCS010000233.1:0-3709 GCA_036270315.1 Gemmatimonadales bacterium | reverse complement strand
AAGGCGCTCCGGCCGCAGGCCGGGGTTCGCGCTCAGCGGCTGAGGCAGCGTGGCGGCGAGCGTCGCCGCCTGCACCTCGTCGAGACGTGAAGCCGGGACGCCGAAGTAGACCTGGCTCGCCGCCTCGTCGCCCCACACGCCGGGCCCCCATTCCACCACGGCGAAGTACAGCTCGAGGATGCGGTCCTTCGGAAGCGCCCACTCGAGCCGGAGCGCGGTGACCGCCTCCTTCACCTTGCGCAGCGGGCTGCGGGAGGGGGAGAGATAGAGGTTCTTCGCGAGCTGCTGCGTGATCGTGCTCGCGCCGCGCAGCTCGTGGCGTCGTCGCCACAGGACGGCGAGCGTGGGCCAGATGCCGGTGATGCGGCCCCGGCCGAGCGCGTCGGCGATCTCTTCGGGATCGATGCCGTGATGCGTGCGGAAGCGCGAGTCTTCGCCGATAATGACCATGCGTTGCAGCACCGGGGACACATCGGACAGGGCGCTCGGGCGCACCGTCGCGCCGGCGGCGCCGGCCGCCGCGCGCATCATCGCCGTCTCGCGCGGCCAGTGATCGCGCCACCACACCGGCGGCGGCCACACTCCGCCCAGCCACACGAGTGCAACCCCTGCGGTCCCTAGCGCCCAGCGGCGCACGTTCCTAGGTTTGGCGTCCGCCATGTCCCTCGATATCGCTGCGCTGCGTCGCCGCCTCCAGCAAGCCCTCGGAGCCGAATTCAAGGTCGGAGCCCTGCTGGGGGAAGGCGGGTTCGCGGCGGTGTTTCGCGTCCGGGAGAAGGCGCTGCGGCGCGACGTCGCAGTCAAGGTGCTCGACCTCGGACTCACCCCCTCGCCGTCGCTCGCCGAGCGGTTCGTGCGGGAGGCGCGCACCATCGCGCGCCTCGAGCACCCGCACATCGTCCCGATCTACAAGGTGGGCGGGCATGGGAACGAGGTCCTCTACATCGTGATGCGCTGCGTGGACGGCCCGTCGCTGCGAAGCCTGCTCGAGAAGTATCAGCGACTCTCCGTCGGCGACGCCAGCCGCATCGCGCGCCAGGTGGCTGACGCCTTGGGCTACGCCCACCACCACGGCGTAGTCCACCGCGACATCAAGCCCGACAACGTCCTGCTCGACGCGTCGGGGCACGTGCTGGTGAGCGACTTCGGGATCGCCAAGGCGGCGCACCAAGCATCGGCCAGTCAGCTGACCACTGAAGGGATGGTCGTCGGCACGCCGCACTACATGAGCCCCGAACAGGCGACGGGCGAGCGCGTCGACGCGCGGTCCGACCTCTACGCCCTGGGCGTCGTCTTGTATCAAATGCTCTCTGGCGCGCCGCCGTTCGACGGCGAATCGGCCCAGTCGATCCTCATGAAGCAGGCCACCGTGACTCCGGTGCCGATCCGGCGGCTGCGAAGCGACGTCCCGCCCGCGCTCGCCGCGGTGCTCGACCGGTTGCTCGCCAAGGACCCGGCCGAGCGCTTCCAGACGGCGGACGAGGTGAGTCAGGCACTGGTGGCGGCCCTCCCCACCGCCGCCCGCGACGCGGTGCGCGTGCGCCACGGCGGGCGCGCGGTGACTATCAAGTCGCTCGTGGGCCTCGGCGTCGTGGGCTGCCTCACGACCGTCGCGTTCGTCGCGGGCGCCGTCGTCGTGAGTTGGACCGTGTTCAGTGGGCCCCCACGCCTCGACGCCGTCGCGCCCCTGCCCGACAGCCTGGCCACGGCGCTCCGCCGCCGCGGGGCGCTCGCGCCCGGGGACACCGCCGAGCTCGCGTTCATCCCCGATGGCGCGCCCAACCCCGCCCTGCTCGTGGTGGGGAAACGGCGCATCGTCGTGTCCGCGCCGCGGCACGGCCGCGCCTACCAGCGCGACAGCGTCGCCTACACGTTCGTCGTGGGGTGGCGTGGCGGGCCGCACTTCTCGTTCCTGCTGATCGCGCCGTCCGGTCGGCGCGACACGGTGTTCTCGCGCTTGTCGCTCCGGGAATCCTGGGCGCTGGGGCGTCGGGTGAGCCGGCTCGTGCCGGCCGACCGGCACGCCGGGTTTCATTTCGCGCTCGACGCCCGCCAGCCCGGTTACCGCGTGAACCGACGGGTCGAGACCCCGTAGAGACTCAGGGCGTCGAAGTGGCCGAGGGTGCCGGGCGTGGTGGCGACGGCCCCGACGAGATCCGGCCCGCCGAGCGAGAGTCCGAAGGCAAAGCCGGTGCGCCGGAGCGAGCGATCGGTGTCGAGACGCGCCAGCAGGCGAACGGGAAGCGCGCCTCCCTCGTGGAACCCCGCGCGCGCGCCGACGGCGTAGCCCGCCACGCCCCCCGAGGCGAAGCGGCCCTGCACCGAGAGCGCACCCTGCGCGCCGCCGACGCGCAGGGTCGCGCCCGGCACGAAGGTCACCGGCAACGTCGAGTCGCCCACGAGCGGACGCCCGATGTTCTCGATCACGCCCCCGAGCGTCCACCCCGGCGTGGCGTCGTACAGGACGCCTGCCTCCCAGCCCGTGCTCGAACGGCTCCCGCGGTACAACGCTGCGGCGACGCCCCCCGCCAACTGCTTCTGGCTACCCGCGAACCCGACGCGATACGTGTGGCTGCGCGTTCCTCCCGCGAACACATCGCGCTGGTAGCCCACGGCGAAGCCGCGGGAGTTGAGGCCCACGGTGAACTGGCGTAGCCGCCCCGCCGCCCCGGGGTCGCCCACCGTGAGATCGAGATGGAGCGACGCTTCCAAGAAGCGCCCGAGCCCGGCGGGGTTCACCCACAGGGCTCGGGCGTCGGTGACATCGGTGGGGTGGAGGTATAGCGTGGTCCGGTTGGGCGCGATCTGCGCGGCGACATTGGCGGGTAAGAAGAGCAGCACCGCGCTCCACCGACCGCGCCGCGCGCCCCGCCCCACCCACACTACGGCAGCACCGCGACCGTCGTGCGGGTCACCTGAATCACGGGGACGTCCATCCCTTGGACCGGGAGGTGGACCGTGAGCGCCGTCGAATCCCGCGACTCGCCTCCCAGGTAGCGGCCGTCGGCAGCGATGAAGACCGTCCCGGTCCCCGTTCCGGCGCCGGACAACTCGAACGGCTGGCCCAGGTTCTTGCCGCTCCCCGTCACGCGATAGGTCTGGTCGCTCACGACGCGTAGGCTGCGGACCCCGCCGTGGTCCTCCCATGCCGCCGCCGCGCTCGCGTGCACGAAGGACCGCCGCGACACTTCCGCGCCCGCTGGTTTCTGCACTGTTTCCACCGTGTCGGTCCACGCGGTCCCGGGCTTCAGCCCGTCCGCCGGCAAGCGCGGGAGGAAGTCGCGCAGGTTCCCGAGGAGCTGGAGCGCAGCTTGCGCCAGGGTGCTGTCGGAGGGAGTGGCGTTCACGAACTCGCCCCGCGGCGCCACCCGCCCCAGGAACACGAGCGAGCGGACGTGGAGCATGTTGTCGACGAGGGGCGCCGGGGTCCCGGAGTCCGCCACGAGCGAGTCGACCTTGAAACTCGCCGGGTAGCCGACGCTGTCCGCCGGACCCGTCAGTGCGACCGCCAAGAAGGCCCGGGCGCCGAGGTCCTGGGTCTGGGTCTGCGTGCCGACCGTCTGCGTGATGTGGAGTTGGCGATGTACCAGGTAGCGCGCGGCGTTCGGTCCGTAGCGGATGGTGGCAGGCGGGCGGGGGGGCGGCGTGGGGTGCGACGGTCCCGGCGGCGGGACCCGGGCCGTACGGCACCGCGCCGACCCCCGTGCCC
>DATBCS010000232.1:0-12940 GCA_036270315.1 Gemmatimonadales bacterium | reverse complement strand
ACCTATGCCGGCGTCCGGGCCCACAGGGCGCCCCAAACCCGCCCTCGTTCGCCGAATCCTCGTCGGCCTTCTCGCCGCCAACCTGGTGGTGGTGGGGGCCAAGCTCACCGTGGGTCTGCGCTCGGGCTCGCTTGCGGTGCTCGGGAGCGCCGTCGACTCCTCCGTGGACACGCTCAACAACCTTCTCGCCTTGATCGTGGTGCGGGTCGCGGCGAAAGAGCCCGACGAGGACCACCCGTATGGCCACGGCAAGTTCGAGACGCTCGGCGCCCTCGGCATCGTCGGCTTCCTCTCGATCACGTGCTTCGAGCTGGTGCGGGGCGCGGTCAATGACCTGACGAGCGGCACGCGCCGAGTCGTGGTGAGCGATCTCCAGCTCGTCGTGTTGATTCTCACGCTCGGCGTGAACGTGGTGATCGCCTGGTACGAGAACCGCCGGGGAGCCGAACTGGGCAGCGAGATCCTCGTGGCTGATGCGGCCCATACGCGGGTCGACGTGCTCCTCACCGTCGGCGTGCTCGCGGGAGTCCTGTTCGCGCGGCAAGGCGTGTGGTGGCTCGATCCCGCCATCGCGATCGTCCTGGCGATCGCGATCGTGCTCGTCGCGTCCCAGATCGTACGACGCACCGTACCGGTGCTCGTCGATCAGCGCGCGATCCCGACCCAACACATCCAGAAAACGGTCCAAACGGTCCCAGGGGTGAAGGGGGCGTACGGGATCCGCTCGCGCGGGCCATCGGACCTGCGGTACGCCGAGGTCACCATCGCCGTCGACCGCCACGCCGATGTGGAAGCGGCCCACGCGATTGCGGACGCGGTGGAGGAGCGCCTCAAACGGGACCTCCAGCTGCGCGAAGTCACGGTGCACATCGAGCCATGCTGAGTCTGTCGCACGAGCCGCCCTCGCCCGCCCTGCGGCGACCACCCCGCTCGCTCAAGCAGGAGTACCACGAGTTCCTGCTCCAGCGCATCGAGGAGTACAAGAACACCCTGTCGCGCGAGGAGCTGCTCGAAATCGGCGACGAAGCGGTGCGCGAGCTCGAGGAAAATGCGGCGGGACAGTACCTCCTCACCGAGGTGCTGCTGCTCGAGCACGTCGACCGCATCATCGTGCGCCGGTTGCGGCTGCCGGCGTTTCCGCGGTGGCGCGAGAAGCACCGCGCGCTGCGCACCGCGCAACGCGAGCCGACGCACTGGGGGCTCGAAGCGGACGGCCCGCTCGTCCACTGCGCGCGCCGCCTCGAGCCGGGGGACCTGGCCGTCATCGTGGGCGCCGCCGCGCTCCCCAGCGCTTTGTTCATCGCGGCCCACGACGCCGAGGTGTTCCTGCTCGACCAGGACCTGCGCGCGATCGAGGCCGCCGAGAGCCGCGCCGTCAGCGAGCAACTGGCAGGGCGCTTCCAAGCGCTGGTCATCACGTTCGGCGGTTGGTTCCCCGACGTAGCGCCCAGCGTCGTCGTCATCGATCCCGCGGCGCTCGCCTCGGCCCGCGGGCGTGACCGTCAGGCGCTCGTCGGTGCCTTGCAGACGCGCACCCGGCCTGGCGGCGTGCACATCGTCCTCCCGAGCCCCGCCGCCCCCCAGGTAATCCCGCTCGCCCCCGAGGCCTTGCAGGCACTATATGTGGGGTGGGAGGTCACGCGGCGGCGCCGCGCCAAAGCGGGCGCCGGGTTCACGGCCACGAAGCCCGAGCGTCAACGCGACACGGCGGCGCGCGTGTCGGAGTGACCCCCAGCGCTCTCGCGCCATTTCTAACCCGCTGTGAGATCGGAGGTTGAGGGCGGGCCCGCGTGGCAGAGTTGTTGCACCGGCGTCATAGCGTCCTCCACTTGGCGACGGTGTGCCCATGACCAGCCTCCCGCTCGTTCTCGACGACGAGCCGATCGGCATCATCCTCAGCGCTGGCCGGCGCATGCTCCGCCCCGCGAAAATCTGGGCGTACTGCTGGTTCACCGACGAAGCGGAACCGGGCGATCACACGCACCGTCATCTGCCCGAGCACATCGACTGACCGCCGGGGCCGGCTGCTGAGCCGGCCCCGCGGCGTTTGGGAAAGTCCCGTATCGCGCTGGCAGCCCGGCGCTTAGCCCCCCAGCCGGTTGCCGCACTCCGGCTTCGCCTCTAATCTTTAAGCCGCCATGCCCAGCCTCTCCATCAACGGGCGCAGTGTCAGCGCTAACCCCGAGCAGACCATCCTCGATGCGGCCCGCGCCGCCGGGATCACCGACATCCCCACGCTCTGTTGGTATCCCAAGCTGCCGAACGTCGGGAACTGCCGAATCTGCCTGGTCTCGGTCGAGGGGCAGGCCAAGCTCCTGCCCGCCTGCGCCACGCGCGTGGCCGACAGGATGGTGGTGCAGACCGAGTCCCCCGCCGCCGTCGAGAACCGCCGTGGCGTGCTGCGCTTCTTGCTCGAGCGCTACCCCGGGGAGCACCTGACGAACGGCGGGCGCGCCGCTCCCCGCAACGAGTTCGAGCAGTACGTCGTGCGGTACGGCGTCCGCCCCACGCCCCTCGCCCAGCGCGACCTGCCGCTGCGGCACGGCGACGAGCGCCCCGGGGACCCCATGATCCGCCACGACATGAGCACCTGCATCCTGTGCACGCGCTGCGTGCGGGCGTGCGAGGACATCCAAGTGGTGGGAGTCCTCGACGTCGCCCAGCGGGGTGAGCATACGGAGATCATCGTCGGGGCGGACGGCGATCCTGACAAGGCGGGGTGCACGTGGTGCGGGGAGTGCGTGCGGGTGTGTCCCACCGGGGCGATTTTCGAGGTCATGCCGCGCGAACGATTCGCACCGGAGCAGATCCGCCGTCCGGAGAAGATCGTGCGCTCGGTGTGCCCCTACTGCGGCGTCGGCTGCCAGGTCGACTTACATGTTGCCGACAACAGCGTCATCCGCGTCACCTCGCCCGCCATCGAGCTCGACACCCCGAACCAGGGCTCCACCTGCGTGAAGGGCCGCTTCGGCTACGACTTCCCGCAACACCATGATCGCCTCACCCAGCCACTGATCCGCCGCGGCTGGGTGCGGGGCGAGGGCCGCTGGGTGTGGCGCGGGCCGACGGGCCAGGGCCGCCGCGGCGGCCCGTGGCAGACGATCGCGGGCGAGGGCCAGACCACGAAGCCGGCCGGCCCGCCGCGCTCGGTGGGCAAGTCGGTGCGCGAGCTGCCCCTGCTCGCGCGGCTGGACCTGGACACCCGGGATCGCGTCGCGACGCCCGCCGACTGGTACGACCCGTTCCGAGAAGCGAGTTGGGAGGAAGCGCTGGAGCTCGTCACGCAGGAGCTACGGCGGATCAAACAGCAGCACGGCGGTGACGCCCTCGCGTGCTTCTCCTCGGCCAAGTGCTCCAACGAGGAGAACTACGTTCTCATGCGGCTGTTCCGCGGCGCGCTCGGAACTAACAACATCGACCATTGCACGCGGCTCTGCCATTCGACGTCGGTCGCGGCGATGCAGCGGGCCCTCAGCACCTCGGCGGCATCGGGGTCCATGCGCGAGGTCGAACACGCGGCGGATGTGATCTTCGTCGCCGGCGCCAACACGACCGAGTCGCACCCCGTCTTCGGGGCCGCGATCAAGCGCGCCCAGGCGCGCGGGGCCACCCTGCTCGTCGCCGATCCGCGCCGCACCGAACTGGCGCGGCGGGCCGCGCTCCACCTCCAGATGCAGCCCGGCACGGACGTCGCCCTCTTCAACGCGATGCTCAACCACATCCTGGCGCGGGGCCTCGAGAATAGGGAGTTCATCGAGCGCCGCACGCACGGCTTCGACACCGTGCGGGCGTCGGTCCGCGCCATGACCCCGGAGGTGGCCGCGAAAATCACCGGCGTGCCCGCCGCGCGGATCCGCCAGGCGGCGGAGCTATACGCGGGGGGCCCGAACACGAGCACCCTGTGGGCCATGGGCCTCACGCAGCACGCCAATGGCACGGACCTCGTCACCTCACTCCTCAATCTCATGCTCGCCTGCGGCATGATCGGACGGTGGGGGGCCGCCATGATGCCGGTGCGCGGCCAGAACAATGTGCAGGGCGCGTCCGACGTCGGCGCCATCCCGTTCGTCTACACCGACTATCGCTCCGTGAAGGACCCCGCGATCCGCGCCCAGTATGCGCGGACCTGGGGCGTAGCACCCGAAACCCTCTCGCTGAAAGAGGGGCTCATGGTGACCGAGGTGGTAAAGCCGGCGAGCGGCGTGCGCGGGATGTACATCATGGGCGAGAACCCCATCATCTCCGACCCCGACATCGCCCACGCCGAACACTGGTTCCAGGAGCTCGAATTCCTCGCCGTGCACGATCTATTCCTGACCGAGACCGCCCGCTACGCCGACGTCGTCCTGCCCGGGTCAAGCTTCGCCGAGAAGACGGGCACCTTTGTCAACACCGAACGCCGCATCCAGCTGGCCCACCAAGCGGTCGAGTCCCCGGGCCAAGCGCGGAGCGACCTGGCGATCCTCGTGGACCTGTCGAACCGGCTGGGACTCGCGACCCCCTTCCGGACGGCGCAGGACGTCATGGAGGAGATCGTCACGGTCACGCCGTCGTGGCGCGGCGTGAGTTACGCGCGGCTCGAGGGCGCCGGCCTCCAATACCCGGTGCCGACGGCCGACTCGCCGGGGACGGCGTATCTGTTCGATCAGCGCTTCCCCACGACCGACGGCGCCGCGGGCTTCGTGGCCGTGGACTATGCCCCACCGGTCGAGCTCCCCGATGCCGAGTATCCGTTCGTCATGAATACCGGCCGCCAGTTGTACCACTGGCACACGGGCACGATGACGCGGCGCGCGGCGGGCCTCGACCGGCGCGAGCCAACCCCGGTGGTCGAGATCCACCCCGACGACGCGCGCGAGCTCGGGGTCGAGGACGGCGATCCCGTCCGCCTCACCTCGCGGCGCAACACGATGGTGACGTCGTGCCGCATCTCGGACCGCGTAGCCCGCGGCCAGGTGTTCGTGCCGTTCCACTTCCGGGAGGCGGCGGCGAACCTGCTGACCAACCCGGTGCTCGACCCGTACGCCAAGATGGCGGAGCTCAAATGCTGCGCCGTGCAGGTCGCTCCCGCGCGCGCCCCTCGTCTCGCGGACTGACCCGCTCGCGCGCCGCCGCCGATTCCCGCGTCCCCGATCCAGTCTCTGACCCGTCCCGCGTCCCCTCGCGCCCGTAGCCAAGCCTCCATGCAAGCCATCGTAAAGACGCAACGCGCTCCCGGCCTCGCCGTCCGGTCCGTTCCCAAACCGACCGCGGGCCCGGGCGAAGTGCTCATCGCCGTGCGCCACGCCGGCGTGTGTGGGACGGACCTGCACATCGCTGACTGGGACGCCTGGGCGCAGGGCCGGCTCGCGCCGCCCGTGGTCGTGGGCCACGAGTTCGCGGGCGAGATCGCCGCGGTGGGGGACGGAGTGGCCGAGCTCACCGTGGGCCAGCTCGTGACCGCGGAAGGGCACATCGTGTGCGGCCACTGCCTCCAGTGCCGCACCGGCAACAGTCACATCTGCAAGAACACGCGAATCATCGGCGTGGATCGCGACGGCGCGTTCGCGGAGTACATCGCCATGCCTGCGACCAACGTCCTGCCCCTGAACGGCATCCCCACCACGGTGGGGGCTGTCATGGACCCGTTAGGAAACGCCTTCCACACCGTGCTGAGCGCGGACATTCCTGGTAGCACCGTGTTTGTGGTGGGGTGCGGCCCGATCGGGTGCTTCGCGGTCGGCATCGCGCGCGCTGCGGGGGCCGCTAAGGTGATCGCCTCCGACGTGAACGCCAAACGGCTGGCGCTCGCCGCGCAGATGGGTGCCCAAGTGACGATCAACGCGGCCGCCGACGACGTGGTCCGCACCGTCCTCGGCGAAACCGGGGGCGAGGGGGCCGACGTGGTATGCGAGATGTCGGGCGCGCCCGCCGCGTTGCACCACGCGTTCGCCGCGGTACGCCTGGGGGGCCGCGTCCAGCTGCTCGGCATCCCCACTGGCGCGGTCCCGATCGACTTGGCGCGGGAGATCATCTTCAAGGGGATCACGGTGTACGGGGTCGTAGGCCGCAAGATGTACGAGACGTGGCACCAGATGCGGCATTACCTCTCGGCCGGGTTGCTCGATCCCCGGCCCGTGATCACCCACCAGTTCCCGCTCGCCAAGATCGACGAGGCCCTCGCCGCCATCCGGGCCGGTGACGCGGGGAAAATCATCCTGGAGGTCGCATGAGTCTCGCCGCCCGGCTCGAAGCCGAGCTGGACCAGTTCAAGCGGGAGGGGGTCTATAAGCGTCTCACCTACCTCGCCTCGCCCCAGGCCGCCCGCGTGCGCATGGAGGGCCGGGGCGACATCGTCATCCTCTCGTCGAATAACTACCTCGGCCTCTGCAATGTCCCCGAGGTGATTGCGGCTGGACAACGCGCGCTCGACGCGTTCGGGGCCGGCACGGCCTCCGTGCGGTTCATCTGTGGCACCTTCACGATTCACCGCGACCTCGAGGCGGCGCTCGCGCGCCTCGTCGGCTGCTCGTCGGCGCTCAGCTACGTGAGCTGTTGGAACGCGAACGAGGGGCTCTGCCCCACGCTCCTCGGCGAGCAGGACATCGTGATCTCGGACCAGCTCAACCACGCCTCGATCATCGACGCGATCCGGCTCGCCAAAACCATGACGCGGTGTCAGACAGCCGTGTACCGGCATGCCGACATGGGCGACCTCGAGGAGAAGCTCAAGGCGGCGCGGGACGCGCGGCTGCGGCTCGTGTTCACCGACGGGGTGTTTTCGATGGAGGGCGACATCGCGAACCTCCCGGCTATTGTGGAACTGGCCCGCCGCTACGACGCCGTCGTGGCGGTCGATGACTCCCACGCGACGGGGGTGCTCGGCCGCACCGGGCGCGGCACGGCGGAGCACTACGGGATGCTAGGCGAGGTCGATATCATCACCTCCACCCTCGGCAAGGCGCTCGGGGGGGCGGCCGGGGGGTTCACGGCCGGGCCCCTCGCCCTCACCGACTACCTCACCCAACGGTCCCGGCCCCAGCTCTTCAGCAATGCCCTGCCACCGACCGTGGCGGGGAGCGCGCTGGCCGCCATCCATTACCTCGAGCAGCACCCCGAGCTCATCACCCGCCTGCATGACAACGCCCGCTACTTCCGCGAGCGTCTGCGCGCCCTGGGGTTCAAGCCGCTCCCCGGTGAGACGCCCATCGTCCCGGTGATCTTGGGTGACACCGCCAAGGCCGTCCGCATGAGCGCCCTGCTGCTCGACGAGGGCGTGTTCGTCACCGGGTTCGGCTATCCCGTCGTCCCCCAGGGCGCGGCCCGAATCCGCTGTCAGCTGTCGGCTGCCCACACGCGCGACGACCTGGAGTTCGCGCTTGCGGCCTTCCAGCGCGTCGGCGCCCAACTGGGGCTCGTGTAACCCTAATTTCGGCTTTCGTTCGGTAATCTACCCCCGAAGGGACCCACTACCTTCAAGTACTTTCAAGGTTCAGAGGCTTAAGCTGAAGGGGTATCGCGTTTTCCGACCCAAAACACTATTTTGGGGGTCGTTTTTTCGGGGCCGCCGACGGGGTGGCACCCGATCCCGAGGCGCCGCACGTTCGCGACGGACGGGCCACGCGCCGTATCACCGAGGAGTCGCCCTTATGCGGGTAGTCACAGTCGTAGGGGTGGTGCTGGCCAGCGGCGCTGCGACCCTGAGCGCCCAGCACACCCACCAGCTTGAGTTCGGCGGGTTCGGGAGCTACACGCGGTACGACCAAGGCTTTCAGCTCAAGAACCAGATCGGGGGGGGCGGGCGGCTGGGGTTCTTCCTGAACGACTACCTCAGCTTGGAGGTGGACGGCAACGTCGCCTACCCGACCCCCACCGCAGGGGGCATGCACACGCAAGTGCGGTTCGGCAGCGTGAGCCTCGTAATCAACTCCGGCGGTGAGCACAATCTGCTGTACCTGCTCGGTGGGTATTCCAAGCTCGACATGGGCGTGAACGCACCGTACAACTTCGCCCTCAACGCGGTGCACGCTGGGCTTGGGGATCGCATCTTTCTCGGTCGCCATCTCGCGCTGCGCCTCGAAGGCCGGGGGTATTACGCCCCGACCAACTGCTGTCTCACGCAGCAACCCGTCTTCCACTTCACGGGCTCCGCCGGCCTCTCGGTCTTCCTGGGCAGCGGCGGCGCGGCCGGGGCGCCAGAGATCCCCAAGGCGCGGCGCGACTCGATCCTGGCCCTCGGCGGCCGGCTCCCCGAAGCCCCGTCCGGGGGCGGGTTTGGCGGGCCGAGCGGGCACGCCCACCAGCTCGAAATCGGTGGTTTCGGGAGCTACACCCGCTACGATCACCTCTTCGGGCTGAACAACACGTTCGGGGAGGGTGGCCGGCTCGGGTTTTTCTTGAACGAGTCCTTCGGTCTGGAGGTCGACGCCAACCTCGCCAAGGCCACCCCGAAGGCGGGCGGCGCCACCACGCAGACGCGGTTCGGCAGCGTCAGCCTGGTGATCAACTCCGGGGGCGAGGGGAACACGCTGTACCTGCTCGGTGGCTACTCGCGCCTCGACATGGGCACCGTCGCGCCCTACGCCTTCGCGAATCACGCCGTGCACGGCGGCCTGGGGGAACGCATTTTCTTCGGCGACCGGATCGCGCTGCGGCTCGAAGCGCGGGCGTACTACGCCCCGAGCAGCTGCTGCCTCACCACGGGGTGGGTGGGGCATCTCACCGGGACGGCCGGGTTGTCGGTGTTCTTGGGCGGTGCCGCCGGGGCGCCTCCCGCGCCGGAGATTCCCAAGGCGAAGCGCGACTCCATACTCGCCGCCGGCGGCCGGCTGCCGGAGACTCGCCCCCGCGGCGGGCCGACCTACGAGCAGCGCGCCAGCGACTGGCAGCACAAGTGGTACTGGGGCGCGCAGGGCGGTCTCTTCGTGTTCCACACGAACTTCGAGAGCGTCTCCTTTGAGCCGACGTTCGGCGGCCACTGGCTCATCACGGGCAAGAAAACCGCGCTATATGTGGCCTACGAGGAGTCGTTCTTCCTGTCGGAGCGGCACGTCACGTTCGTGGAACCCACCAACACCGTGGTGCCGGGCAACGTCTCCTTCAAGAACGCCCGCCGGATCATGGTGGGGGTGCTGGCGTTCCCCGCCCAGCTGCGAGTCGAGCCGTACGGCGGCGGGGGCTTCATGATCATGGAGCTGCTCAATCCCACGGCGAACTGCCAGACCTGCACCAGCGTGGGGCAGGCGGTGCAACTGCAGCAAGAGGCGGAAGACGCCGCAACCCGGGCCTTCTTCTGGTGGATGGGGGGCATCGACATCAAGCAGGGACGCCTGGCGCTCTACGGCCACTACATTCTCACGTCCTCGGCCGCGAACTTCCTGATCCAGGGCACGACCCACACCTTCCAGGGGGGCATCCGTTACAGCCTCGGCAGCTCCCGCGAAGGGGTTACGGACCGGCAGTAAGGAGCCGCAGGAAGTTCTCGCCCAGGATCTTGCGGAGGTCCAGCTCCGAGTAGCCGCGGGCGCGTAGCGCCGCGACGACGAGGGGCAGTGAGGTCACGTCGTGCATCGGTCGGGGGAGCACGCTCACGCCGTCGAAGTCGCTCCCGAGCCCCACATGATCCACGCCCGTCACTTGGACGGCGTGGGCGATGTGGTCCGCGAGCCGCTCGATGCCCGGCACCTCGAGCTGCTCGGCGTGCTCACCCACCACCTTATCCTCCTCGAACGCCGCCGCACCGGGCTGGCCGCGGGCCCGCGCCCGGATCGAGGCGAGCTGCGGTGCCAAGCGCCGTCGCAGGGCCGCATACTGGCGCGCGAAGCGGTCGTCCAGAAAGACCGGGTAGAAGTTGATGCCCACCACACCGCCGTTGCGCGCGACGGCGCGTAGTTGGTCGTCGGTCAGGTTGCGGGGATGGTGCGCCAGCGCGCGGCAGGCGGAGTGAGACGCGATCACGGGTCGCGTGGTCGTGGCCAGGACGTCCCAGAAGGTCGAATCGGACACGTGTGACACGTCCACCAACATCCCGAGCTGGTTCATCCGGCGCACCACCTCGTGCCCGAACGGCGAGAGGCCGCCCTTGCGTCGCGGGTCCATCGACGCTCCCGCCCAGTCGTTGCCGTTGTTCCAAGTGAGCGTCAGGTACCTCACGCCGAGTTGGTACAGGGAGTCGAGCTTCTCGAGGGAGTTCTCGATGGCGTGCCCGCCCTCCACCCCGAAGAGCGCCGCTACGTGGCCGCGCGCTGCCGCCCGACGGACCTGGTCCCCCGTGGTCACCAACTCGACTGTAGGATTGGTGTCGGCCAGCAGGCGCACCGCCCCGATGAGATCCCGGGCGCGTTGGAATGCCGTGCCCGGCCCATATCGGGCGTCCACCCAGATCGAGAAGAATGCGGCGGTCAGACCTCCCTCCTGCATCCGAGGCACGTCGACGTGGCCGTCGGTGAGCCGGGATGAGATATCGGCCCGCAGGTCGAGCATGCGCTGCGGCGTGTCGATGTGGCCGTCCACGACAATCGGTTGCTGGAGCACGAGGAGCAGTCCTAGCGGGAGGCCCACGGCGAGTCCTTCACGACAAAGCGCAGCGGCCACTCGGTGGCGCGGCTGATGCCGATCCGTGGTGTCACGATGATGGCGACACGCTGCCGCAAGGGGTCCCGCACGATGCGGAGCCGGCCGCGCCTGAGCGAGAGGCCGTCCTCGCGTCCCGTGACGCCCAGCGCGGCGCACAGCTTCGCGGGCCCCGAGCACAGCTCGCGGTCGGGGACGGCGCCGCGGCGCCGTCGCATCGTGTCGAGTCCCTCGAGGGGCTCGAGGGCACGCACCAGCACCGCCGCGGGGAATCCGACGCGTCCCGTGACAGCGTTCAAACACCAATGCATGCCGTAGGTGAAATACACGTAGGCCGTGCCCGGGGCCTCGAAGAGACTGGCGTTGCGCCGGGTGCGGTGGCCCCCATACCCGTGGCAGGCCGGGTCGTCGGGGCCGATGTAGGCCTCGGTCTCGACGATGCGACCGCTGGTGCGTCGCCCGCGGATCTCGCTCAGCAGGATATGGCCCAAAAGCCTACGCGCGACCTCGGACGTCGGTCGCGCGTAGAAGGACGCCGAGAGCGCCGTGGCCCTCACGCGCCGCCGGTAAGCCCCCGCTTCACCTTCGACCAGAAGGATTCCCCGGTCCCTCCGTCGTCGGACTGAGGCGCCGGGGGCTCCGGGCTGGGAGCGGGCGGACGCTCGGGAGGTGCCGCCCGCGGCTCGGGGGCCTCGCGACCGCTATAGCCTTCGCCGCGCGTGCTCCGCTCGTCCGCGCTCGAGCCTCGGCCACCCCGCCCCCGACCTCCGCGGCGGCCGCGACCACCCCGCTCGCCGCGCTCACCGCGCGCCGACGATCCCTCGCCCCCCCCACCACCCCCGCCCCGTCGGCCCCGACCACCCCGCTCACCGCGGTTTCCCCCCCCGCCGTCCCGACCCCCGCGCCCACGCCCGCCCGGCTCCGGGCGGTCGCCCTCGGGTGAGACGGGCGCAACGGGTGGGCTCTCGAGGTCCATGCGCTCGGCTGGTTGTGTCGGCGGCAACAGCTCGATCCGCGGCTTGAAGTTGGGATCCATCTCGACCACCCCGATCTTCGGGACATCGGGGGGCCAGACCCGTGGGCCACGCGAGCCGCGACGGAACCGTGCGCTCCGGGAAGGCACGCTTCCCGCGTGGGGCGGCGCCGCCGGCCGGAGCGGTGGCGGGGCGGACGACGCGGGCATGGGCGGATCGTTCGCTTCGTCGAAGTCGCCGGCCGGGGCCGGCTCGGGAGCCGGCGCGGCGGGAGGCTCGTCGCGCAGCTTCACCGCATAGGCGCCGTCGTCTTCCTTCGAGAGATCGATGATCTCGGCGTCATGCGCCTGGCGCAGCAGCTTGGGGAACCGCTCGGCTTCGAGCGGCTCGGCCTCCCCGCCTTTCAACTCGATCATCGTCTCGCGCAGGGCATCGGCGCTCACGGGCGTGCCGCTCCCGCCCAAGCGGGAGAGGGCCTGCTTGAGGAGGCCGAAGGCCTCGCCCAGACCAAAGCCGCCGCCCCGCCGGCCGCGCCCCTCCTCGCGCCGCCCGCCCCCTCGGGCGCCGGGCGCGCGGGCGCGCTCTTCGCGCGGCTCGCGTGGTTCCCGCTCCCGGGCGCGCTCCGCGAGGGACGGCTGCGCCGCGGCCCCGGGTACGCCGGCACCGAGCCCGATTTCGTACTGGCCGTTGTCGAGCTTGGTGAGGTTGAGCAAGCCTCGATGCGCGGCCTCGACCACAAACTTGGAGAAGCGGGAGAATCCCGCGTCCTTCTCGTCGAAGGCGGGATCGATCTCCTGCATCACCTGCTTCAAGCGGTCGGAGCGCATGACGTCGTTATGCGCCGTCATCTGCTTGATGGCCTCGACCACGAGCTCCCAGGGATCGTGACGTTCGTGCGTCACGTCGCTCTCCTTGGTGAACCCGGCCAGCTCGTTGTAGGAGTAGTACTCATCGCAGTTCTGGATCAACAGGTCGCTCGACGACTCGCGGATCCCCACGCCGATCACGTACTTCCCATACTCCTTGAGCTTGAGGACCAAGGCCGAGAAGTCCGAGTCGCCCGACAGCAAGATGAACGTGCCGATCTCGGGCCGGGTGAACACGAGCTCCAACGCGTCGATCGCCAACCGAATGTCGGTCGCGTTCTTCTTATTGGAGCCGTAGGCCGGGGCGAAGATCAAGTCGATGGACGACTCCGCGAGCGGGACGACGTATTGCTGGTAGCGCCGCCAGTCGGCGTAGGCGCGTTGCACGGCCACTTTCCCGCGGATCATGTCGGACTGGAGGAGCCGCTTCAGCTCCGTCTGGAGGTCCGAGCGGATGGCCATCGTCACGTTGTCGAAGTCGATCAGCAGCGCCGCGTTGGGCGCATGGGCAGGGGGTTCCTTGTGAGCCGACCGTGGCAGGTAGGCGTG
>DATBCS010000231.1:0-14320 GCA_036270315.1 Gemmatimonadales bacterium | reverse complement strand
GGCCGATCTCGCGCGCAACACGCCGTTCTGGACCGAGGCGCTAAACGAAATCCTGGGAGGCGGCAACAAGATCTTCTGAGGCTGGTGCCGGGCATCCTAACCCATTAGATTTCCTAGCAGTTAGAGCCGCCCTTGGAGCCTCGAGGGCGGCTCGTTTCCTACTGGCGAGCACCCAGCAAGCGAGCAACCACCGTGGCCCTATCCGACCGGTTCACCGAGTTCGACCGCCGTCTCACTGAGCTGCGGAGCTTCCTTTGACGTAGACGGGAAGACCAAGCGGCTGGGCGAACTGGAGCACGCCATGGCGGAGGGCAGTATCTGGGCCGACCAGGAGCGGGCTCGGGGCGTGGTGCAAGAAGTGAAGGAGCTCAAGCGCTGGCTCGAGCCATACGAGGCGCTCCGTAAGCGGCTCGAGGAGGCCCGCAGCCTGAATCAACTGGCCGAGTCCGAGGGGGACGACGGCTTGGCGCGGGAGCTCACCGAGGAAGCGGAGCACATCGCGGCCCAGCTTGAGGCGCTCGAGTTGCAGAACATGCTGCGCGGCGCCGACGACGCGCGCGACGCGCTGCTCACGATCCACCCGGGCGCCGGCGGCACCGAGTCGCAAGACTGGGCCGAGATGCTGATGCGCATGTACGTGCGCTGGGCCGAGCGCCACGGCTTCAAGGTGGAGATGCTCGACCTGCTCGAAGGGGAAGAGGCGGGGATCAAGTCGGCCGAGCTCCAGATCAGCGGCCGCTACGCCTACGGCCTCCTCAAGGCGGAGAAGGGCGTGCACCGGCTGGTGCGGATCTCGCCGTTCGACGCGCAGTCGCGCCGCCACACCTCGTTCGCGTCGGTGTTCGTCTACCCGGTGGTGGACGAGGACATCGAGATCGAGATCGACCCGGACGACCTCCGTATCGACACGTTCCGCGCCTCGGGGAAGGGCGGGCAACACGTCAACAAGACGTCGTCCGCCGTGCGCATCACGCACGCGCCCTCGGGCATCGTGGTGTCGTGCCAGCAGGAGCGCAGCCAGTACAAGAACAAGGCGACGGCGCTCAAGATGCTGAAGGCGCGCCTGTACGAGCGGGCCGTCGCCGAACGCGAGGCCAAGAAGGCCGAAGTCGACAAGCAGAAGGGCGACATCTCCTTCGGGAGCCAAATCCGCTCGTACGTGTTCCAGCCGTATACCATGGTGAACGATCACCGCACCGAGCTGAAGGTCGCCGACGTCCAGAAGGTGATGGACGGCGACATCGATCCCTTCATCGAGGCATACCTGAAGCGCTTCGGGAATAAGGCGGCGTGACCAGCTTAATCGAGGCGGCGCGGCGCGAGAAGCTCGCGGAGCTCCGGAAGCGGGGTGTGGTCCCGTACGCCTATCGCTTCGACCGCACCGCGAGCGCCCACGCGGCCCTGGAGGGATTCCGCGAGGACGACGCGACCGTGCACCGCCTCGCCGGGCGGCTCATCCTGCTGCGTCCCATGGGGAAGACCACGTTCGGACACGTGGAGGACGCGAGCGGCAAGATTCAGGTCTACTTCAAAGCCGACAGTCTCGGGGCGGAGCCCTACGAGGTGGTGAAGCTGCTCGACTTGGGCGACCTGATCGGCGTCGAGGGGCCGCTGTTTCGCACGAAGACCGGCGAGGTGACGCTGCGGGTCGAGCGGCTGACACTGCTCGCCAAGTCGCTGCGCCCGCTCCCGCTCGGCAAGGAGGACGCGAGCGGGGTACGCCACGGCGAGCTCTCGGACCCCGAGCTCCGGGCGCGCCAGCGCTACGCCGATCTCGCCGTGCATCCCGAGGTGCGCGCCCTGTTCCAGCGGCGGGCCCACGTGGTCAGCTACGTGCGCACCTTTCTCGACACCCGGGGCTACCTCGAGGTCGAGACCCCCGTGCTGCAGCCGCTGTACGGGGGCGCCACCGCGCGACCCTTCAAGACGCACTACGACGCGCTCGACGCGACCTTCTACCTCCGCATCGCCGACGAGCTGTACCTGAAGCGCTGCATCGTGGGCGGCCTGGAGCGGGTATATGAGATCGGCCACGACTTTCGCAACGAGGGGCTGTCACGGTTCCACAACCCCGAGTTCACCATGGCCGAGTGGTACGCCGCGTACGCCGACTACGAGGTGATGTTGCAGCTCACCGAGGAGATGCTGGCGGGAATGGTCCAGGCGCTGTTCGGCACGACGACCGTGGCACGCCACGGGGCCACCCTGTCGTTCGGACGGCCTTTTGCGCGTCGCGACTTCTACTCGCTGGTGCGGGAGACCGCGGGCGTCGACCTCGCCCGCACGAGCGACGCGGAGTTGCAAGCGGCGCTGGTGCGGCGCGACGTGGCCGAGGCCCACCAGCTCACCGGCGCGAAGCTCGTCGACGCGGTGTTCAAGACCTATGTCGAACCGACGCTCGTCCAGCCCACGTTCGTGCTCGACTACCCCGTGGCGCTCTCGCCCCTCGCCAAGCGGAAGCGAGATGACCCGACGCGGGTCGAGCGCTGGGAGCTGTTCATTCAGAAACGCGAGATCGCCAATGCGTTCAGCGAGCTGAACGACCCGGAAGAACAGCGCCAGCGCTTCCACGAGCAGACGCGGCTCCGCGCCACGGGCGATGACGAGGCCCAACCCGTCGACGAAGACTTCCTGCGGGCGCTCGAGTACGGGATGCCGCCGACCGGCGGCGTGGGCATGGGCATCGACCGGCTCGTGATGATCCTGGCGGACCAGACCAACATCCGCGACGTGATCCTGTTCCCGATGCTTCGACCCGAATGAGAACCCGGCGCCTCGTCTTGGGCAGCGTCATCGCCCTCGGGCTTGCGCTCCAAGGGCTCGTGGCGCTGGGCGCCGTGCATCCCAGTTGGCTCACCTATGCGGGCGCGGCCGCCACGGCGGTGCTCGTGCTCGGCGTCGTGGTCGATATCGTCGGCCTCAATCGCCTGGAACTGGACATCGCGCTGCGCTACCTGCGGAGCCGGCGCGCGTCGCGCCTGGTGTCGCTCATCACCGTGATCGCCGTCGGGGGGGTGACGGTGGGGGTGATGGCGCTCGTCGTGGTGTTGGGTGTCATGAACGGGCTGCAGGCGGATCTGCGCGACAAGATCCTCGTCGCCAATCCCCACCTGCGGGTGCTGACGTACGGGGAAGGCCTGCGACTCGACGACTGGCGCAAGGTCCTCACCGAGGTGCGCCGCACGCCCGGCGTCGAGGCCGCCGCCCCGTTCGTGCTGACCCAGGGCGGGGTCACTGCGGGGCACGACTACGCGGAGGGGGTGGTGGTGTACGGCATCGATGCCGACACCGGACGCCGCGCGGTGACGAGCTTCGCGCAGCACTTCACGAAGGGTGACCTGAGCTTCAAGACCACACGCCCCGACGCCGAAGGCGGGATCGCCCTCGGCGTCCGCTTGGCCGCGAAGCTGTCGGCCTTCCCCGGGGATATCGTGAGCCTCGTGTCCATCACGGGCACGAAGTTCAACGCCAGCGTGGGCACCTACGTGCCGCAATTCCATCGTTACGAAGTCACCGGAATCTTCGACACCGGCATGTTCGAGTACGACAACAGCTACGTCGCGCTCGAGCGCAAGACCGCGCAGCGCTTCGCCGGGCTCGACACCGCCGTGACGGGTGTCGAGGTGCGTCTCGCCGACCCGTGGAACGCGCAACCGTTCGGGGTCCAGCTCGAAGCGCGCCTCGGCTACCCCCACCGCGCGCTCGACTGGCAGTCCCAGAACGCGTCGCTGTTCTCGGCCTTGAAGCTCGAGAAACTCGCCATGGCGCTCGTGGTGTTTCTCATCTGTGTGGTGGCGGCGTTCAACGTGGTGGGGACGCTCACGATGGTCGTGCGCGACAAGACGCGGGAGATCGGCATCCTCCTCGCCATGGGCCTCGGCCAGGGGGCGATCCGCCGGATTTTCCTGGCGCAAGGGATCCTGATCGGGCTCACCGGGACCACACTCGGCGTGGTGCTGGGGCTGGTGCTGGGCGGCGAATTGAATCGAGGGCACTGGATTCCGATCGATCCCTCGATCTACTTCATCGACCACCTCCCGGTCCACACCCAGCCGCTCGACGTGCTGGTGGTCATTGCGGCGAGCCTGGTGGTGGCGACCCTCGCGCCGCTCTATCCCGCGCTCCAGGCCGCCCGGCTCGATCCGGTCACCGCGATCCGCTACGAATGACCGCGCTGCTCGAGGGCCGGGGCATCCGGAAGGTGTTCGCCGGCGGGGACGGCCAGCCCCTCGAGGTGCTGCGGGCGGTCGAACTCGAGGTGCACCGCGGCGAGTTCGTAGCGATCGTGGGCGCGTCGGGGGCCGGCAAGAGCACGCTCTTACACCTGCTCGGCGCCCTCGACCGGCCTACCGGGGGCGATGTGTGGCTCGACGGGTCGCGCTATGCCGATCTGGACGCGCGCGCCCTGGCCGAGGTCCGCAATCGGAAGTTGGGCTTTGTGTTCCAGTTTCATCATCTCTTGCGGGAATTCTCCGCCCTGGAGAACGTGATGATGCCCCTGTTGATCGGGGGCACGGAGCCGCGCCGCGCGCGCTCGCGGGCCGAAGAGGTGCTCTCGCTCGTCGGGCTCGCCGGGCGGATGACGCACCGACCGGCGGAGCTCTCGGGTGGGGAGCAGCAGCGCTGCGCCGTGGCGCGCGCCCTGGTGCACGACCCGAGTCTGGTGCTCGCCGATGAGCCTTCGGGCAACCTGGACCACGCCAACGCGGACCGGCTGCACGAGGTATTCTTCCGGCTGGCGCGCGAGTACGAGACGGCGGTGGTGGTGGTCACGCACAACCGGCAGCTCGCGGGACGGGCGGACCGGATCCTGATGCTCGAGGACGGCCGCGTGACCGCGGTCGGCTCGGTGGACGCGATACCCTGATGGTGTGCGACAACTGTAAGGAGCGGGAGGCGGTCATCAACCTGACCCAGGTGGAGCACGACACCAAGGTCACGCTCCATCTGTGCGATCAGTGCGCGCAGCAGAAAGGACTCGAGACCGGCACCGCGGTGCTCAAGGCGCCGCTCGGCGGCTTCATCCAGGCACTGGGGAAGGGTGGGGCCAACGCCCTCCCCACCCCGGCCGACGGCCTGCGCTGCGCCGCCTGCGGCTCGACCCTGAAAGACTTCCGCGAGTCGGGGCGCCTCGGGTGCGCCCAGTGCTACGAGTCGTTCGCGACCCACCTGCGCGACTTGCTGCGCCGGCTGCACGGCTCGAGTCAGCACGTGGGGGAGCGCTACATGGCGCCGGGGGAGGCGGGGGCCACCGATCCGCGCCTGCAGCTGCTCGAGCTCAAAGAGCAGCTGCGGCGCGCCGTCGAGAACGAGAACTTCGAGCTCGCCGCCGAGCTGCGCGACCGTATCCGGGTGCTCGAATGATCGATCTCTCGCTGCTCCCAGACGGCGGCATCGCCTGGCTCGACGCCTCCGGGCCGAAGGGGGGCATCGTGCTCTCGACACGCATCCGCCTCGCCCGCAACTTGGCGGGCCACGCGTTCAGCCAGCGGGCCCGCGACGCCGATCGCACCGCCGTGCTCACCCGCGTCGCGGAAGCGGCGGCCGCGAGCGACCGGCTCGGCGGCGCGGTCACGTTCCGGCTGGACCAGCTGGAGCGCACCGACCGCCAACTGCTGCACGAGCGGCACCTCGTGTCGAAAGAGCTGGCCGGCCTCGACCGCGACGCCCGGCCCCGCCCCGGGGCCGCGCTCCTCGTCCAGGGCACGGTGGGGGCGATGGTGAACGAGGAAGACCACTTGCGATTACACGGAATGCGCTCGGGATTCGCCCTCGAGGAGGCCTACGCCGACTTGGAGGCCCTGGACGCCGACTTGGGACGGCTGCTGCCCTTCGCGTTTCACCCGGAATTTGGCTATCTTACCTCGTGCCCGACGAACGCGGGCACGGGGCTGCGGGCCAGCGTGCTTATCCACTTGCCAGGCCTCGTCTTGACGAAGGAAATCAACAAGGTTTTGCAGGGACTCGCCCAGGTGGGGCTCACCTTTCGGGGGCTGTACGGGGAAGGGAGCGAGGTCGTCGGGAACTTCTTTCAGTTATCTAATCAGACGACGCTGGGCAAGTCGGAGGACGAGCTGCTCGACCACCTCGGCAAGATCGTGCGCCAGGTGATTGAGTACGAGGAGCAGGCGCGGGAAGTGCTGGTGCGCGACGCGCCGACCATCATCGCGGACAAGGTGTGGCGCGCCTACGGGCTGCTTAAGTACGCCCGCAGCCTCACCTTCGAAGAGACGATGAACCTCTTGAGCGGCGTCCGGCTGGGCGTGGGATTGAATCTGATCCCGGGCTTGAGTGTATACACGCTGAACAAGCTGCTAATCTTCACCCAGCCCGCGCACCTGGCCGCACTGGAGGGACGCCAAACCGGCGATCCCGAGCTGCCGACGGTGCGCGCCACGTCTGTCCGCCGGGTGCTCGACGCGGAGGCGGCTTGACTGCGGGGGTTTGAGGGGGGGAGATGAACGGCTACAACTTCACGGATCGCGTGCGCAAGGTGCTGCAGATGGCGCGGGAAGAAGCGGCGCGCCTGCACCATGAGTACGTCGGCACGGAGCACATCCTGCTGGGCCTGATCCGCGAGGGCGAAGGCGTGGCCGCCGCCGTCCTCACCAACCTCAGCGTCGACCTCGACGAGATCCAGCAGAAGATCGAAGAGACGGTGAAGAAGGGAAAGGCGGCCGCGGCCGCCGGCCCCGATCTGCCCTATACCTCGCGCGCCAAGAAAGTGCTCGAGCTCGCGATGAGCGAGGCCCGGGAGCTGAACCACTCCTACGTGGGGACCGAGCACCTCCTGCTCGGGCTCTTGCGCGAAGAGAAGGGCATCGCCGCGCAGGTGCTCACCGACGCAGGCGTGAACCTGGAGCAGGCGCGCGCGGAGACCCTGCGGTTGTTGGGCAGCGAGATGCCCTCGGGGCCGCAGCCCTCGGGCGCCGGCG
Source organism: Gemmatimonadales bacterium (assembly GCA_036270315.1). Lineage (GTDB taxonomy): Bacteria > Gemmatimonadota > Gemmatimonadetes > Gemmatimonadales > GWC2-71-9 > AG41. The sequence goes on along the minus strand of DATBCS010000231.1, from coordinate 7,385 downwards.
CGCAGCCCGCCAGCCCGAAGAGCGAAAAGAAATCCAAGACCCCCGCGCTGGACCACTTCTGCCGTGACCTGACCCAGTTGGCCGCGGAGGGGCAGCTCGATCCCACCATTGGCCGCCAAAAGGAAATCGAGCGGGTGATGGAGATCCTGTCCCGCCGCAAGAAGAACAACCCCGTGCTGATTGGCGAGCCGGGCGTGGGCAAGACGGCCATCGTCGAGGGGTTGGCGCAGCTGATCGCGAGCGGTCAGTGCCCCGATGTGCTGAAGGACCACCGCGTGCTGTCGCTCGACATGGCGGCCGTCATCGCGGGGACCAAGTATCGCGGCCAGTTCGAAGAGCGGCTCAAGGCGATCATCAACGAGATCGCCCAGAACCGCAACATCGTCCTGTTCATCGACGAGCTGCATACGCTCGTGGGCGCCGGCGCCGCCGAGGGGGCGGTGGACGCCTCCAATATGCTGAAGCCGGCGCTGGCCCGTGGCGAGCTGCAGTGCGTCGGCGCGTCCACCCTAAACGAGTACCGCAAGTACATCGAGAAGGACGGCGCGCTCGAGCGGCGCTTCCAGACGGTGATCGTCGACCCGCCCACGGTCGACGAGACGATCGAAATCTTGAAGGGCCTGCGCAAGCGCTACGAGGAACACCACCGGGTGATCCTCCCCGACGAGTCGCTCGACGCGGCGGCCAAGCTGTCCGAGCGCTACATCACCGACCGCTTCCTGCCCGACAAGGCGATCGACGTGATCGACGAGGCGGGCGCCCGCGCGCGGCTCGCCACGCAGGTGCCCCCGCCCGAGGTCGCGGCGCTCAAGCAGAAGCTCGAGCACATCAACGGGGACAAGGAAAACGCGGTCCGCGATCAGAACTTCGAGCGGGCGGCGGGGCTGCGCGACCAGGAACGGGAGTTGCAGGCCGAGATCCGCCGCAAGCAGGAAGCGTGGGAGAAGGAGCGCCAGACGCACCGGCCCACGATCAACGAGGAAGGCGTGGCCTTCATCGTATCCCGCTGGACCGGGATCCCGGTGACGCGGCTGCAGGAGGCCGAGACGGCGCGGCTCCTGCGCATGGAGCAGGAGATGCACGAGACCGTGGTCGGCCAGGACGAGGCGATCGCCGTGATCTCCCGCGCGATCCGCCGCAGCCGCGCCGGGCTCAAGGACCCCAAGCGACCGATCGGCTCCTTCATCTTCTCCGGGCCTACCGGGGTCGGGAAGACCGAGCTCGCCCGGGGCCTCGCCCGCTTCCTGTTCGCCGACACGAACGCGCTGATCCGCGTGGATATGTCCGAGTACATGGAGAAGTTCTCGGTCAGCCGGCTGATCGGCGCGCCCCCGGGCTACGTGGGCTACGAGGACTCGGGCACGCTCACCAAAGCGGTGCGGCGCAAACCGTACTCCGTGGTGCTGCTCGACGAGATCGAGAAGGCGCACCCCGACGTCTTCAACATCCTGCTCCAGGTGCTCGACGAGGGCCACCTCACGGATAACTACGGCCGGGTGATCGACTTCAAGAACACCGTGGTCATCATGACCTCGAACGTCGGCGCGCGGGACATGGTGAAGGGCAAGGCGCTCGGCTTCGCCCAGCCGGACTCGCGGGCCACCTTCGAGAAGTTGGCGGAGAAGGTCAAGGAAGAGATCAACAAGACCTTCAACCCCGAGTTCTTGAACCGGCTGGACGACGTCATCGTGTTCCACCCGCTCACCCGCGAGCACATCGGCCTGATCGTGGCGATCCTGCTCAAGGAAGTGCAGAAACGGTTGGGCGAGGAGGAGCTGACGCTCCGGCTCACGCCCGCGGCCACGGACTTCCTGGTGGACCACGGCTACGATGAGCACTTCGGCGCGCGCCCCCTGAAGCGCGCGATTCAGAAGTACGTCGAGGATCCGTTGTCGGAGAAGATCCTGGTCGGCGAGTTCGCGCGGGGCGACGAGGTCGAAGTCGACGTGGCCCCGGATAAGGAACGGTTGGCGTTCCGCGCGCTCTCCGGCTCGAAGGCGTGATCCGCAAGCTTCTCGCCGTCAGCTCGCTCGCCCTGGCCGTGCTCGCCCCGCGCGTCGCGCGCGCCCAGGGCGGCGAGACCGTGGCCCCCGACTCCATCATCGTGCTCGGCAATCGCCGGCTCACCCGGGCCCAGGTGCTCGAGCCGAGCGGCCTCGCCCCCCACAAGCCGCTCGGCTACCGCGACGTGCAGCGCGCCGTCCAGGCCCTCTACGCCACCGGCCAGTTCGACGAAGTCGCGGTGGCGGAGGACGTCGCCGGCGCCCGCAAGCTCCTGATCCTGCGGGTGCGCGAGCGGCCGCTGCTCATCAAGTGGGCGGTGCGCGGCGTGAACCGGCTCTCCGAACACAGCGTGAAGGACAAGGTGCAGCTCGTCGAAGGCCGGCCCATCGATCCCGCGGCGGTGGCGCGGGCGCGCGGGCGCATCGACTCGCTGTACCGCGCCGAGGGCTACTATCTCGCGGGCGTGAAGACCGTGCACGTCTACGAGGCGGAGTCCGCGCGGGTCCGCGTGATCTTCGACGTGGACGAGGGCCGCCGCGTGGCGATCGCTCGGGTCGCGTTCCAGGGCAACAGCCATCTCCCGGCCGCCCAGCTCGTCGGCGGGATGCAAACGCGGCCCGAGGGCTTCTGGTGGTGGCGCTCCGGCGACTACGACGACGAAAAGCTGCGAGAAGACCTGCAAGAACGGTTGCCGAAGTTGTACGGCGACCGGGGCTACGTCGACTTTCAGGTGCTCGACGACACGCTGGTGGTGGACGACACGACGGGCAAGGCGACGCTCGTCGTGCGCGTGAGCGAGGGCGAGCCCTACCGGGTCGGCACATTCGAGATCGTGGGCAACCGACGGTTCTCGACCGAGGACCTGCAGCCCCTGTTCCCGTTTCAGGGCACGTCCCGCTCCGGCCTGCTCGGCCTCGGCGGCACGCGCCACGGGCCCGCCTCCTTCAACCAGCAGCGGTGGGACGACGCCACCCAGCAGGTCCGCACGCTGTACTTCAACAACGGCTACATCTACATGAACGTGCGGGCCGAGGTGATCCGCCGCACCGGCCCGGACGGGAAGCCGACCGTCGACCTCCGCTGGGCGATCACCGAAGGGCAGCCCGCCATCGTGAACAAGATCGAGATCGCGGGCAACGACGTGACACACGAACGCGTCATCCGGGACCAGATCGTGCTGCTCCCGGGCGACGTGTTCCGCCAGGACCTGCTGCTCCGCTCCTACCAGAACATCTCGAACCTGGGCTTCTTCCAGCAGCCGCTCCCGTTCCCCGACACCCGGCCCGCGAACGACCAGGGGGACATCGACGTCATCTTTCGCGTCACCGAGAAGCACACGGGCAACATCAACTTTGGCGCCTCCGTGGGGCAGGGCACGGGCCTCGGCGGGTTCTTGGGGCTCGACGAACCCAACCTGTTCGGCCAAGGCAAGCGGGGCCATTTCCAGTGGCAGTTCGGGCAGAACATCAACGACTTCGACGTCACCTACACCGACCCCGCGATTCGCGAGTCGCGCATCTCGGGGACGCTGGGGGTGCACAACACGCGGCTCCGCTACACCATCGCCGACCTGGGCCAGCTGAAGCGGGAGGGGGCGAACCTGCAGCTCGGGTTCCCGGTGTTCAACGACCGCTACACCCGGCTGTTCGTCTCCTACGGCCTCGACAACCAGACGTTCACCGGAGGCAGCGCGGCCGTCGCCAGCCTGACCTGCAACAACTGCGTGCGCTCGACCCTGGGCTTCTCGATCCTGCGCGACACCCGCATCGATCTCCCGTTCCCCACCGCGGGCACGATGCATTCGATCGGCCTGTCGCAGAGCGGCGGGCCGCTCGGCGGCACCGGGAACTTCCAGCGGCTCGACCTCGACGGCCGCTGGTACGCCCCGCTCGGCCAGGCGGGGGGGCGCTCGAGCCCCGGCAGTTCACCGGTGAAATTCGTGCTGGGGCTCTCCGCCCGCTCAGGCTTCGTCTTCGGGACCTCGCCGTTCTTCGACCAGCTGTTCACGATGGGGGGCACGCAGTACGGCATCCCGTTGCGGGGCTACGACGAGTTCTCGATCACGCCGCAGGGCTTCGACGCGGCCGCCGGCAACGGCCAGGCGAAGTCCAGCGCGTTCGGCAAGGCGTATCTCGCGATGACGGGCGAGATCGGCGCCCGGCTGTCGCAAATGTTCTACGTCAGCACGTTCGTCGACGCCGGCAACGTGTGGGCCCGCGCGGGCGAGTTCGACCCCACGCGGCTGTTCCGGGGCGCCGGCGTTGGGATCTCCATCATCTCGCCGCTCGGCCCGATCGGCATCGACTGGGCGTACGGGTTCGACCGCACCGATGCGTTGGGGCGGCCGGCCCCGGGCTTCAAGTTGCACTTCAAGCTGGGCAATTTCTTCTGATCGACTCCCCGCCGCGCGCGGGGCCACTGGTACCGCTCATCTCTTGGGGAGACGTGTTATGAGGCGTGCAGTGACCGTATTGGCGTGGCTCGGCCTCGCGGCCGCGAGGCCCATCGCGGCGGGAGCCCAGACGCCGCCCGGGATCAAAATCGGGTACGTCAACTCGCGTACCATTCTGCAAGCGACGCCGGGCTATCAGGCCGCGGAGTCCACGTTCAGTAAGGAAGTCGCGGGGTTCAAGGCGGAGGTGCAGAAGCTGCAGCAACAGCTCGATTCCGCCGTGCGGGCGCTCGACCAGCAATCGATCGCCCTCTCTCCGGCGGCCAAGCAGGCGAAGCAGCGCGAGCTGCAGGCGATGGAGCAGCGCTTCCAGCAGCGCTCGAGCGAGCTCCAGGACAAGGCCACGCAGCGCGAACGCGAGCTGCTCCAGCCCATCCAGGCGCGCGTCAACGGCGTGATCCAGGGCATCCGCGCCGAAGCGAACTACCAGTTCATCTTCGACGCCGACGCGCCTGGGAATAACATCGTCGCGGCCGACCCGACCCTCGACATCACGTCCAAGGTGATCGAGCGGCTGAAAGCGTCGCAGTAAGAGGCCGCGCGCACCCCGTGGCCGCCGAGGGGAGCGCCCGCCGGCTGAGTGCCCGGGACATCGCTGCCCTCACCAACGGGGAGCTCCTGGGCCCGCCGGACGTGACCGTCTCGGGTGTGGCGCCGCTCGATCGCGCGGGCCCGGACGACCTGTCGTTTCTTGCCGCCAAGCGCTATCTCCCGTACTTTCAACGGTCTAGCGCGGCCATCGTGCTCTGCAAGCCCGACCTCGTGGCCCCGGGGTCGGCGGGGCCCGCCTGCCGCGTGGTGGTGCCCGACCCCCACGTCGCTCTGCTCGCGGTCATCCCCGTGCTCTATCCCGAGCCTGCCTGGGAACCCGGGATCCACCGCACCGCCGTGGTGGGTTCCGGGTCGGTGTGGCACGAGCCGGTCGCCATCGGCCCCTATGCCGTGCTGGGGCGGGGCGTGCGGCTCGGGAAAAACGTGCGGATCGGCGCGGCGTGCGTCCTCGGGGACGGGGTCGTGCTCGGCAACGACGTCCAGCTGTTCCCGCAGGTGGTGTGCTACAGCGGGACGCTCATCGGGGACCGCGTCATCCTCCACGCCGGCGTGCGGCTCGGAGCGGACGGCTTCGGGTACATCCCGGGCAAGAACGGCGAGCTGCCCCGCAAGATCCCCCAGGTGGGGCGGTGCATCATCCAGGACGATGTCGAGATCGGCGCCAATACGACGATCGACCGGGGCAGCGTGGACGACACGGTCATCGGCCCCGGGACGAAGATCGACAACCTGGTGCAGGTGGGGCACAACTGCCGCATCGGCGCGCGCTGCCTCATCGCCGGGCAGGCGGGCATCGCGGGCAGCACGCACGTCGAGGACGACGTGTTCCTGGCGGGGCAGGCGGGCCTCGCCGACCATATCACGATCGGCCGGGGGGCGCGCGTCACCGTGCAGGGCGGCGTGATCGGCGACATCGAGCCGGGAGCGACGGTGACGGGCTACCCCGCGCGCAACCACCGCGAGTTCCTCCGCGCCCAGGCCGCGCTGTACCGGCTGGCGGACCTCGTCGACGACCTCGAGGCGCTCGTGCGCAGCCATGAGTCCCACCCCTAGGCGCGGCATCCGGCGCTCCGCCTCCGTTTCGGGCACCGGCCTCCACACGGGCGCGCGGACCGAGGCGACCTTCGTCCCCGCGCCCGCGGGGCAGGGCATCGCGTTCCGGCGCGTGGACTTGAAGGGGAAGCCCCTAGTGCCGGCCTTGCTGTCCGAGGTCGAGGCGATCGAGCGCCGCACGGCGATCGGCAAGGGCGACACCACCATCCATACCGTGGAGCACGTGCTCGCGGCGGTCGCGGCGCACGAGATCGACGATCTCACGGTCGACTTGAACGGACCCGAGCCGCCGATTGTCGACGGCAGCGTCCAGCCCTACTTCGACGCGCTCGCGCAGGCCGGGCCCACAGAGACGAGCGGGGAACCCCTCGTCCTCACGGTCCCGGCCGCGTTCACCGTGACGGAAGGTGACTCGAGCTACGTCGTGGCGCCGGCGAAGGTGCTGCAGCTCACCGTGACCATCGAGTGGCCCCACCCGCTCATCGGGCGCCAGGCGGGGAGCTTCACCGTCACGCCCGAGGCGTTCGCGCGCGAGCTCGCGGGCGCCCGGACGTTCGGGTTCGTGACTGAGGTGGCCGCCCTGCAGGCGAAGGGGCTCATCAAGGGTGCCTCGAGCGCCAACGCCATCGTGCTGGACGAGCGCGGCCTCGTCGACGGCGGCGCGCTGCGCTGGCCCGACGAGTTCGTGCGCCACAAAGCGGCGGACATCCTCGGCGATCTGGCGCTCACGGGCGCGCGCGTCCGGGCCCACGTCATCGCCACGCGGCCGAGCCATGGCGGCAACATCGCGCTCGCGCGCGCCCTGGCCCGGGCCGCCCGGCGCACCGGGCCCCCCAAGATGGACATCGGCCGCATCATGGACGTCCTGCCCCACCGCTATCCGTTCCTGCTCGTGGACCGGATCATCGAGGTGGAAGGCCAGCAGCGGATCGTCGGGATCAAGAACGTCACCATCAACGAACCGTTCTTCCAGGGCCACTTCCCGGGCCACCCCATCATGCCGGGCGTGCTCATCATCGAGGCGATGGCCCAGGTGGGGGGGATGCTCCTCATGAGCTACTTCGAGGGGCAACAAGTCGAAGACCGGGTCGTCTACTTCATGTCGCTCGACAACGTGAAGTTCCGCCGCCCGGTGGTGCCGGGCGACCAGATCCGCTTCGAGCTCGACATGGTCCAGTTCCGCGGCAAGACATGCAAGATGAAGGGCGTCGGCTACGTGGACGGCCAAGTCGTGGCGGAGGCGGACATGATGGCGTCGGTGGTCGAGAAGTGATCCACCGGACCGCCCTCGTCTATCCGACGGCCCACCTGGGCGGCGACGTGA
>DATBCS010000230.1:0-7390 GCA_036270315.1 Gemmatimonadales bacterium | reverse complement strand
GGTATCGCGCCGCGTACGCCCGGAAGAGCGGGGTGCCGCGCGCGTACGCGCGGGCGCTCGCCGCACGCATCAAGCGGCTCGAGGCGCGCTTCGGGTTTCCGGTGAATGAGGGGATGATCGACCGCTATCCGCGACGGCGCCCGGCCGGCCAAGGCGAGCTCGCGCTATGAGACGTCGCGGGCTTGCTGATCCGTCACCGCCACGACTTCGGCCCAGAGGATGTCCGGCCGGAGCGGCTGCGGCACGAACCGCTCGCTCCGCCACGGCCCGTCACCGACGGCTTGGGCGCCGCTAGAGCTGCAGAAGACGAAGCGACCGCGCAGCTCCGGTCGCAGCGTCGTCGCTTCGCGCCACAGCCACAGCCCACCGCGCGGCAGCATCTGCACGTCGGTCACGATGGCGTCGAACCGGTCGAGCACGACGGCCTCGAGCGCCTCGGTGCCGTGGGCCGCGCTCACCACGCGGCAACCGTGGCGGCGTAACTCGGCCGCGATGGTGTCGCGCAACTTGCGGCTGTCCTCTACCACGAGGATTGTGAGTGTCGGCCCGGGATCGGGACGCGATTCCTGCGAGTCCATGCGAGAGTTCGGGTGGTAGCTGATCGCGGAGCACGGAAATCTGCGCGAACTGCGCGGGAGATATACGGCGCGGGTTCGGGCGCGGCAAGCCGCCCCCCGCACCGCTCAGGCCACTTCGGAGTCGCACGTGCCGCGCCGCGGCCGGTAGTGGAGCAGCATCTCCTGCACCCAGTGGGGCGCGCCCAATCGCGTCGCGCAGGAGCCGGTTAGCGCGCTTCGTCCGCCGTCCGGGCGCCGCGCTCCGCCACCCACTGCTCCGCCAGGGCGCGGATCGTCCCCGGGGCGTACCCTTCGATGCGGTTGTTCACGTGGATCACGGCCTCGAGGCCACGGGCCACGGCGTCGCTCATCAGCTGCAGCAGGTCGCGCCGCAGCTCGGGCTGCGGTTCGCGCACCCGGTCATACGGCTCGAACAACCGCACCGCCTCCGCGTACTTGCGCCCGGGCCGCATGAGCGCCCGCACCACCGTGAACCCGGCGCTCACGGTCCAGGGCAGCCGCCACTGCGTGCCGATCGACGGCATCTCGGTCCACGAATTCAACACGTGGGCCACGCCGTGACGCCGCAGCACGTCCCCGTGCGCCGCGGTGAGGAGCTCGGCGTTGCGGAGCTCCACGGCGTAGCGGATGCCCCGCGGCAGCGCGGCGAAAAACCGGTCGAGCTGCTCGGTCCACTCGACTTCGCCCGGCAGGTCGGCGCCGCGCATCGCCTGGAACTGGAACACGAAGCAGAGCCCGGGCCCGGGGAACGCACGCGCGTAGCGGGCCAGCACGGCCTCGAGGAAGAGCGGCGCGCTCAAGAAATCCGGGTTGCGCTGGCCCGCCAGGGTGCCCCAGCGGCGGTCGCGGATGAAGCGCCGCGCCGTGATGCGGTCCCACACCTTCACGACACACTCGTAGCCCGGCGGCAGCGCGCGCGCGTACGCGTCGAGGATCGCCTGGGAGGGCGCCTCGTAGAACGCCGTGTTGATGCCGACGGACTGGAACAAGGGGTAGCGGACGTATTCCTCGAGCCGCGCGGCGGGTTGTGCTCCGCGGTAGCTGCGGTGATACACGTCCCCCGCCCAGCCGTCGGTGGTCCAGTTGGAGGTGCCGAACCTGATGTTGGGCGGGAGGGCCGCGGCGAGCGTCACGAGCTCGGGCCGCGGGGGCGGCAGCGGAGCGGCGGGGCCAGAGGATCGCGCGTTACCCGGGCTCATCCTTCAAGCTACGCCCCGGGTCGACAATCCGTTACGACGCCTCGCCCGCGAGCGCCGCCGCGAGCGCCCGGATTGTCCCCGGCGCGTTGCCCTCGAGCCGGTTATTCACCAGGATCAGCGCCTCGGCCCGGCGCTCCAGCGCCTCGGCGACGAGCCGCAGCAGGTCCTGGCGCACCTCGGGCTGCGGCTCGCGGATCCGGTCGTAGGGCTCGAACAGCTTCACCGCGTCGGCGTAGCGGCGTCCCGGCCGCAACAGCCCGCGGGCCACGGTGAAGCCCGCCGGCCACGTCCACGGTAGCTCGAGCTGCTCGCCGATCGTCGGCATCTCGGCCCACGAGTTGAAGACGTGCGCCACGCCGTGGCGCGCCAGCACGGCGCCGTGTTCGTCGCTCAACAGCTCGGGCGTCCGCAACTCCACCGCATAGCGGAACTCCCGGGGCAGCTGCCGCAGGAACCGGTCGAGCTGCTCCGCCCAGGCCGCGCGCTCGGGCCGGTCCGTGCCGTGCATCGCCTGAAACTCGAACACGAAACAGCCGGCGTGATCGCGAAACGCGCGCGCGTACGGCCCGAGCACCGCGTCCTGGAAGAGGGCGGCGTTCAGAAAGTCGGGGTTCAACTGGCCCGCGTGGTTGCCCCAGCGCGGGTCTTGATTGAAGCGTTGCGCCGTGATCCGATCCCACACCTTGCTCACACACGGGAAGCCGGGCGGCAGGGCCCGCGCGTAGGCGGTGAGCACCTCCTTGGACGGGGGATCGTAGAACGCGCTGTCGATGCCGACCGTGCGGAACAGCGGATAGCGGGTGTACTCCTCGAGCCGCCGCGCCGGCTCGGCGCTGCGGTAGACGCGGTGATACACGTCGCCGCTCCAGCCATCGTAGGTCCAGGTGGACGTTCCGAAGCGGATCGTGGGCGGCAGCCGTCGGGCGAGCTCCTCGAGCTCGACCGGCGGCGGGGGGAGCGCCGCGGTGTCGTCGAACAGACCTGGCTGATAGCGCGAGACCAAGGGCTCTCCACTTAACTAAAAGTGTGTCAATAACTTATACAGAATCGCCAGAATCTTGCCATCCCCTCGATCTTCGGGATATATTCGGGTCCCGTTGCAAAGAGCTTTCCATGGCCCAAACCCTCCAGCCCCATCCCCGCCCCCACCTCGTGAGTGCGTCCGCGGCGTGCTGCTGGATCCCGCACTTCGCGTTGCGCTGCGAAGCGGCGCGGCGGCCGGAGTTCGCGTTCCAGCCCTGCGCGCTGCTCGCGCCCGACACCACCCGCCGGCTGTGGCAGGTGGCGCCGCTCGCCCGCCATGTCGGGGTGAAACCGGGGATGACGGTGAGCCAGGCGATCGGGCTCTGTCCCGCGCTGAAGCTGTGCGAGTCCGACCCGGTGCACTACGACGAGCAGTTCGCGCGTGTGCTGGCGGCGCTCGCCGGCGTGAGTCCGGTCGTCGAAGCGCCCGAGCTGGGCCGGGCGTTCGTGGGGATGGACGGGCTCCACGGGGTGCACGGCGGACCCGACGAGCAGGTCGCGGCGCTGGGGCGCGCGGTGCGGGCCGTGTGGCCACCGCCCGCGCCGCCTGCACCGGCCACGCCGGCCGGGGACAGCGGGCTCGTCGAGTCGCCGCTGCGATTGGGGTGGGGGCACGGCAAGTTCGTCGCCTGGGTTGCCGCGACCCGCGCCCAGCCGGGTGCGGCGGTGATCGTGCCGCTCGGAACGGAGCGGCCGTTTCTCGCCGCGCAGCCGCTCGCCGTGTTGCCGCTCGATCTCGATACGCACCGCCGCTTGCGCCAGCTGGGGGTGAAGACGCTCGGTCAACTGGCGGCGCTCCCGGAAGACGCGATCGTGGCCCAGTTCGGCCGCACCGGCCGTCAATTGTGGCGACTCGCGGCGGGCCGGGCGGCGGAGCCCGTGGTGGGGCGCCCGACGCCCCAGCCGATCAGCGCCGCGCTCAGTTTTTTCTCGCCGGTCGCCGCGCGGGAGATGCTGGCGCTCGCGCTGGACCAGCTGGTCGCGCGGGCGCTGCGCGATCCGCGCCGCAGCGGCTGGCGGGTGCAGGTAATGCGGGTGCGCGCCGAGCTCGAGCACGGCGCGTCGTGGCTGGTCGACGCGACGCTCAAGGATCCGACGGCCGATCGGGCGCGGCTCATGGCACCGCTCCGCACGCGGCTCGAGCAGGCGCCGCCCGCGGGCGCGGTGGAGCGGCTCGCCGTCGAGTTCACGGCGTTCGCGCCGGGCACCGCGGAGCTGCAGCTCTTCGCCCGGGACGCGAACGCCGCCGCGCGCGCCGGGCGGCGGCGCGCCCTCCGCAGCGCCGCCCAGGAAATCAAACTCCGCCTCAAGCGTTCGCTCTTGTACCACGTCATCGAGGTGCAGCCGTGGTCCCGCCTCCCCGAACGCCGCTACGCGCTGATCGACTTCGAGCCCTGAACGTGCCGCAGCCGGCGACGGTCGCGCGGGACGACGCGGGCGAGCTCCAGTCGGTCGACGGCCGGCCCGTCGAGACGACGGGGGAGCGCTGGCGGGTGGACGACGAGTGGTGGCGCCAGCCGATCTCGCGGCGCTACCTGGAAGCGATTCTCGCCGGGGGCGCCCGGGTGGTGGTGTTCGAGGATCTGATCACCGGAGCCTGGTTCGTGCAGCAGCCGTGACCTACAGCGAGCTGCATTGCCATTCGGCGTTCTCGTTTCTCGACGGCGCGTCGCACCCCGAGCAGCTCGCGCTCGCCGCCGCCGAGCTCGGGTATCCGGCGCTCGCCCTCACCGATCACAACGGCGTGTACGGCTCGATGGCGTTCGCGCACGCCGCCGGGCAGCACGGCCTGCAGGCGATCACCGGGGCGGAGGTGACGCTCGGCGACGGGTCCCACATGACGCTGCTCGCCGAGACGCCGGAGGGATACGCGAACCTGTGCCGCTTGCTCACCGAGGCGCACCTGGGCCGCGCGGACCGGCGCGACCCCCGGCTCGACTTCGCGTCCCTCGAGGGGCGGCACGCGGGGCTCATCGTGCTCTCGGGCTGCCGGAGCGGCCTCTTGCCGCAGGTGCTCGCGCGGGACGGGCCGGCCGCGGCCCGGCGGCTCGCCGAGCGCTGCCGCGCGGTGTTCGGCGCGGAGCGATTCTTCGTCGAGCTCGAGCGGAACCGGGTGCGGGGGGATCGGCCACTCACCCGCGCCCTCATAGACGTGGCGGACGCCGTGGGGCTCGGCGTCGTCGCGACGGGCGACGTCCACTACCACAAGCGGGAGCGCCATCGGCTGCACGATGTGCTGGTCGCGATCCGGCACCGCACCACGCTTGACGGCTCGCACGACGTGCGGCGCCCCAACAGCGAGTTCTACCTGCGGCCGCCGGCGGAGGTCGCGGCGCTGTTCGCCGACCGGCTCGACGCGCTCGCCCACACGGGCGTGATCGCCGAGCGCTGTCGGGCGTTCGACCTCACCCGGGATCTGGGCTATCGGTTTCCGGACTTTCACGGCGCGGCGCGCGCCACCGCGCCGCGCGCGCTCGCCGAGCTGTGCCGCGCCAAGCTGGAGGAGCGCTACCCCCCGGGGGCGCCGCACCGGGACGAGGCCGAACGGCGGCTCGCGGAAGAGCTGACACTAATCGAACACCATCGACTCAGTGGGTTCTTCCTGGTCTACCACGACCTGTTCGACCTGGCCCGGGAGGTGGCGGCGGACGTGCGGCAGGGGAGCCGTCGCGCCCACGCCAACCTGCTCCCGGGCCGGGGGCGCGGCTCGTCGGTGTCGTCGCTCGTCTGCTACCTGCTCGGCCTGTCGCACATCGATCCCGTGGCCACGCGACTCTTCCTCGGGCGGTTTCTGAACGAGACCCTCGCCTCGGTGCCCGACATCGACCTCGACTTCCCCCGCGAGATCCGCGAGGAACTGATCCGGCGGGTGTACCAGCGCTACGGGCCCGAGCACGTCGGGCTGGTGTGCGCGTTTCCCACCTATCGGCTGCGCTCGGCGGTGCGCGAGATCGGCAAGGCGCTCGACCTCCCGCTGGGCGAGCTCGAGCAGGTGGCGAAGCTGGCGGACCGGCGCGCAGGCGAGCTGGCCGACGAGCTCGAGCTGCTGCCCGGCTTCGCCGGCCGGCGGACGGCACCGCTCTGGAAGGAGCTGTGCGCGCTGGCCGAGGAGATTGCCGGGCTGCCGCGCCACGTGTCGCAGCACGTCGGTGGGATGATCATCTCGAGTCGGCCCCTGGTGGAGCTCGTGCCGCTCGAGCGCGCGGCGATGGAGGACCGCGTCGTGTGCCAGTGGGACAAGGACTCCTGCGACGACGCCCGCTTCGTGAAGATCGACTTTCTGGCGCTCGGTATGCTGTCGCTCGTCGAGGAGTGCGTCGAGCGCATCGCCGCGCGCGTCGGGTCGCCGCCCGATTTGTCCCGCATCGATTTCTCGGACCCCGTGGTGTACGACCGCATCGGCCGGGGTGACACGGTGGGGTTGTTCCAGATCGAGAGCCGCGCCCAGATCCAGATGATCCGGCGCACCCGGCCGCGGACCCTCGAGGACCTCGCCGTCGAGGTGGCGATCGTGCGCCCCGGGCCGATCGTGGGCGGTGCCGTGAACCCCTACGTGCGGCGGCGTGAGGCCCAGCGCCGCGCCGCGGCGGCCGGGCGCCGCTACGAGCCGCCGGTCGATCACCCGCTCTTGCGCGAGGCGCTCGCGGAGACGCTGGGCGTGATCCTGTACCAGGACCAGGTGCTGCAGGTGTGCCAGGCGCTGGCGGGCTTCACGCCGGGGCAGGCGGAGGCGCTGCGGCGCGCCATGAGCCGGCGGCGCAGCCGCGAGCTGATGGGGGAGTTCTGGGAGGCGTTCCGGGACGGGGCGGTGGCGCGCGGCGTCCCGGCGGCGACCGCCGAGCGCGTGTTCACGCAGGTGATCGCGTTCTCCGAGTTCGGCTTCCCCAAGTCGCACGCCGCCGCCTTCGGGCTCCTCGCCTACCAGTCGGCGTGGCTCCGGCACTACCACGCGACCGAGTACTACGTCGCGCTGTTCAACAACCAGCCGATGGGGTTCTACTCGCTCGACGCGCTGGGGCGGGACGCCCAGCGCAACGGCATCGCGGTCCGGCTGCCCGACGTGAATGCGAGCGACGTGTGGTGCACGGTCGAAGCGGCCGCGCTGCGCGTGGGGCTCGGGTTCGTGCGCGACTGGAGCGAGGAGACGGCGACGAGCGTCGTCACCGAGCGGGAGCGCCACGGCCCGTATCGCAGCATCGGCGACGTCGTGCGGCGCGCGCCGCCCCGGCTCACGCGCACGGCGATCGAGCACTTGGTGTGGGTGGGCGGGTGCGACGCCTTCGGGCTCACCCGGCGCGAGCTCTTGTGGCAGGTGGGGCTATGGCTTCCGCCCGGGGCGGAGCATGGCAGCGACGCGCGCGGGCGCCGCCAGCTCGAGCTCGCGCTCAATCATCCTCACGAGCGCTTGGGTTTCGGCGGTCTCGAAGCCGACGAGCGGCTGCTCGCCGAGTACGCCGTGCTGGTGTTCGCGGCGAGCGGCCATCCGCTCACGCTGCTGCGCGACGTCCTGCCCCCTGCCGTGGTACCGAGCAATCGGCTGCCCCAGTTGCAGGACGGCGCGCGGGTGGAGGTCGCCGGGCTCGTGGTGGC
>DATBCS010000229.1:0-29510 GCA_036270315.1 Gemmatimonadales bacterium | reverse complement strand
GCCGTGGTCATGTAGGCGGCGCTGACCTGGGGGCCGGAGAAGTGCAGCGTCTGGTTCAGATAGGTGCCCAGCGTGACGAACCACGCCACCCAGACGAAGTACTGGAGGAACATCATGGTCGACAGCTTGAACCGAATCACGGCAGCACCCGGATCTTGATGTTCCGGAACGCGACCCCGTCCCCGTGGTCCTGGAGGCCGATGTAGCCCGTGGCGTTGCGGCCGTAATGGGGGTGCACGGCGAACTTGCTCGCCTTCATCCGGGCCGTCCAATCGGCGCTGCCGAACTCATATTCGACGAGCTTCACGCCGTTCAGCCACTGCTCGACGTGGTGGCCGTTGACGACGATCCGCACCGCGTTCCACTGGCCAGCGGGCTTCACCACGCCCGCCCGCGCCGGGTACATGCCGTAGCACGAGCCGGCGGCGGTGAGCCGCGATTGGCCGTCGGGGTGGCGTGCGTCGTCCAGCACCTGCATCTCAGGGCCGCTCCAGTAGGTGGCGTCGTCGTCCTCGCTCACCCGGTAGAAGACCCCGCTGTTGCCGCCCTCCGCGATGTTCCACTCGAGCCGAAGCTCGAAGTTCGCGAACTGCTGGCGCGTGATGATGTCGCCCGCGGCGGCGACGCGTGTGAGCGCCCCGTCCACCACTCGCCACCCGGCAGGCAGCGAGTCCTGGCGAAACCCGCGCCAGCCGGCGCCGGTCTTGCCGTCGAACAAGAGGTGCCACCCCGCGGCCTGTTCGGCCGGCGTGAGGGCGTTCGCGGGCGAGGCATCGCTCGAGGGGGGCGTCTGGGCAGCGCCGGCGTGCGTCACCGCCGCGAGGGCCGCCCCGACGCATGCCGCGAGGAGGCGGCTGCGGGTCAGGTCGGACATGGTGTCTCCTTGGTCGGGTGGAAATCGGGACAAGAGTACGGCGTAGCGGGCCGCCCCGGAAGCCGGGGTCGGCCGGCGTCAGTCGGGAATGCCGGCCGCCTCTTTCAGGCGGGTCTGCACGGCGCGGCGGGCGCGCTCGCTGCGCGTGATCACGAGGACGGCGTCGTCCCCCGCGATGGTCCCGATGATCTCCGACCAGGCGGCGGCGTCGAGCGCCAGCCCGAGCGCTTGCGCGCCGCCGGCGGGCGTCTTCACCACGAGCAGCGGGCCCACGCCGTCGAGCGACACGAGCAGGGTGGGCAGGACCTGCTCCAGGTGCGGCCGCATCGCGCTTCCCCCCTCCGCGGGCGGGGCGTAGTGCGAGCCGCCGTCCGGCGCGGACACCTTCGCGAGCCCGAGCTCTCGAATGTCGCGCGACAGCGTCGCTTGGGTGACGTCGAAGCCCTCACCTTGGAGCAGCGCGCGCAGCTGCTCCTGGCTCGCGATCGTTTCGGTGCGCACGAGCTTGAGAATCGCCGCATGGCGCCGCGTTTTCATGGACGAAGAATCTACTGGTGAACGACGCGTCCGGCGACGAGCGTGAGCAGGGCGGCGGCCGTCGGTTCCGGACCCGCGCCCGTGGTCGTGGGAAACACCGCGAGATCGGCGGCTTTGCCGACCTCGAGCGATCCGATGTCGCGGTCGAGTCCCAACGCCCGCGCTCCTTCGAGCGTGAGCAGGCGGAGCGCGTCCTCTCCCGCGAGCCCGGCCGCGGCCGCTTCCGACCAGAGCCACACGTCCCCCACACTCACGACCGAATCGGTCCCGAGCCCGACCGCGATCCCAGCGCGGTGGAACGCAGCGAGTGGGGCGCTGCCGTGCCCGTGCGCCCGATTCGAGCGCGGGCAATGGGCTACGCTCACCCCAGCCCGCGCGAGCGTCGCGATGTCCGCCGCGTCGACCTGGACGCAATGAATGCACAGGGTGCCGGCGCGCAGCAGGCCCAGCTGCGCGAGGTATGACACGGGCGAACAGTTGCGCGCCGTCACCGCGATGCCGCGGGCGCGGAGCGCGTCGGCAAACGGCCCGCTGCCGGCCCGCACCAGGGTGGCCTCTTCGCGCGACTCGGCGAGATGCAGCGCCACGGGGAGCCCCGCGCGGCGCGCCAGGTCGTCCACCGCCCGATACAACGGCTCGCTCACGGTATAGGGGGCGTGGGGCGAGACCCCGAGGCGCGCCAGGGTCGACGTGCAGGCGCCCAGGCGCTCCAGCGCCTGCGCCAGCTCGGCCAAGCTGGCCGGCTCCTGGGCCGGATCGGGCCCGAACACCTCCTGGTAGACGATCCCCCGCCCGCCCAGCGCGGCGAGGGCCGCGAGCGCCGCCCCCGTGCTGCCGGTGTCGGCGACGCACGTGACGCCCGCGGCCCACGAGTCCCGCACCCCCTGCTCCGCCGCGCGGCGGAACGCCTCGGGCGGCGTGGCGTCCTTGAGGGCGCGGAGCCTGCGGATCCACTGCGGGAACGCGCGCTCCCCGTTCTGCCCGACGAGGTGAGTGAGTTCGAGGTGGGTGTGGGTATTCACGAGCCCGGGAACGAGCGCCGCGCCGGGGAACTCGAGCCGCTCCGCGTCGTCGGGCGCCGGGACGAGCCGGTCGGGCCCCACGGCCGCGATCCGACCGTGCCCGTCAACGAGAACGGCGCCGTCCTCGATGGGCGGCGCCGTCACCGGATGCACGGAGCCCGCGCGGATGCGCCGCACGGCGCGCTAGGGCGACACGCCCACGCCGAACGGCGCGTGCACCGGACAGGCGCGGGTGGGCTCGGTGCCCGGGTAGAACCAGTCCCAGTGACGCACGTTCTGGGGGCAGAACGGCGTGGCGAGGTAGCCGTTCGACCAATCGACCTCGCGGGTGATCAGCGAGTCGGGCCGCACCCAGTCGGGAGGCGCCGGGCGGCGGTCGTACACGTCGCGCATGAAGGCGGTCCACGCCGGCGCGACGATCCGCCCGCCGCCTGCGTTGTGCTCCAGGATCCGTTGCTGAATGTCGTAGCCCACCCAGATCCCGGTCACGAGCTCGGACGTATAGCCGATGAACCAGGCGTCGGTGTAATCGTCGGTGGTGCCGGTCTTGCCCGCCGCCGGCAAGGTGAAGCCCGCCTTCCACACCGCACTGAAGGCCGTGCCGCGTCGGATCACGTCCTTCATCATATCCACGAGCAACCACGTGTGCTCCGCGTCCATCACGGGCTCACGGCGGGGCGCCGGCTGCCACAGGATGTTCCCCTGGCGGTCCTCGACGCGCAGGATGCCGACCGGCTCGGCGCGATTGCCGAGCGTGGCGAACGTCGTATAGGCGGCCACCATCTCGATGGGGCGCACGCCCGTCGCACCGATGTGGATCGACGGATACGGCGGCAGCGGCGTGGTGAGGCCGTAGCGGCGCGCCTCGCCGATCACGGTCTGCTCGCCCAGGGCCATGCCGAGTTTGATCGTCGCGAGATTGCGCGACTCGTACAGCGCCTGCCGCATCGGGATCGGGCCCTTGGTCGTATCGTCGTCGTCCTTCGGCTGCCACAGCGTCGAGTCGAGCTGTATGACCGGTGGATTGAGCGGCGAGTCATCCAGAATCTCGGTCACGGGATGGCCCGCGCGCACCGCCGCGGAATAGACGAACGGCTTGAAGGTCGAGCCCGGCTGGCGGATGGCCTGCGTGGCGCGGTTGTACTTGGAGTCGTCGAAGTCGCGCCCGCCAATCATGGCGCGGATGTAGCCGGTATTGGCCTCGAGCGAGATCAGGGCGCCTTGCAGGTATCCGGTGAAGTAGCCGTGGTCCTCGCTCGAGTTCTTGGATGACTCGATGTACTCGCGATAGGTGGTCTTGCCCGGGAATTTGCCGTTCGAATACACGCCCGCCTCGATCGCATCGAGCTGGGCCTGGAGCGCGCGCTCCGCCGCCTCCTGCATGTCCAGATCGAGCGTCGTGTAGATGCGCAGCCCGCCTTCGTACAGATCGCGCCCGAACCGCGCGTCGAGCTGCACGCGCAACCACTCGACGAAATAGGGCGCCACGTCGCCGTAGTTGGTGCGGTGGGTGGTGAGCACCAAGGGATAGGAGCGCCACAGGTCGCACTCTTCCGCGGCGAGGAAGCCCTGATCGCGCATCAGCCCGAGCACCACGTTGCGCCGCCGCACGGCGCGCTCGGGGTGGGTGCGCGGGTTGTACGTCGCGGGCGCCTTGGGGAGCGCGGCGAGCGTCGCCGCCTCGGCGACGTTCAGCTGCCGGGCCGATTTCCCGAAATAGATCTGCGCCGCGGCCTCCACGCCGTGGGCGCCACTACCCAGGTCGATCTGATTCAGGTACAGCTGCAGGATGGTGTCTTTGGGAAAGTTGTTCTCGATCTCCACCGCCACCCGCGCTTCCTTCAGCTTGCGCGTGAGCTTCTTCTCGCGACTGATCTCCTCCGGGAACAAGTTCCGCGCCAGCTGCATCGTGATGGTCGAGAAGCCCTGCGCGAAGCTCATCGCGAAGACGTCGTTCTTGATGGCCCCCAAGATGCGCCAGTAGTCGATCCCGTGATGGTCGTAGAAGCGCTTGTCCTCGGTGGCGATGAACGCCTCGCGCACCGCGACCGGGATTTGGGTCAAGGGCAGCACGGTGCGCCGCTCCGCGCCGAGCTCGCTGATCAGACGGCCGTCGGCGGCATATACCTTCGACGTCTGGATTTGCTGGTTGGTGTTCCCCACGAGGCGGGAGATGCTCGGGCAGTGCTCCCCGGCGCACACGCGGGTCCACGAGCCGTACGCCAGGCCGAGGAGGTACGCCGCGCCGAGTACCGCCGCCGCGATCGCGCGCCGCCGGGTCGCGGGGCGCTGCCACCAAGTGACGGGGTGCGGCAACGAGACGGGGGCTGGAATGGACGCCATCGCGTTACAACCTAGTGGGGCGCCATCCTGCTTGCCAGCGCGGGAGGCTTCTCGTACGATTCCGCGCCATGTCCGACCTTGTCGCCGAACTCGAGTGGCGCGGCTTCGTCCACCACGCCACCCAGGGGCTGGGAGCGCACCTCGCCACCGAGCGGCGCACGGTGTACTGCGGCTTCGATCCGACCGCCCCGAGCCTGCAGCTCGGGAATCTCATGCCGATCATGCTGCTGCGACACTTCCAACTCGCTGGCCATCGCCCGATCGCCTTGATGGGCGGCGGCACGGGGCTGATCGGCGACCCGAGCGGCAAGCCCGGCGAGCGGCCGCTCCTCTCGAAAGAGCAGATCCGCGAGAATCTGCAGCGCATGCGCGATCAGATGGCCCGGCTCCTCGATTTCGATGGGGCGGCGCCCGCGTTCGTGCTCAACAACGCCGATTGGCTCGGGAAGCAAGGCCTCGTGGATTTCCTGCGCGACGTGGGGAAGCACTTCAGCGTGAACCTCATGCTGCAGAAGGAATCGGTGCAGGCCCGGCTCGACTCGGGGATCTCGTACACCGAATTCAGCTACATGTTGCTCCAGGCCTACGACTTCCTGCACCTGTTCCGCGAGCGCCACTGCACGCTTCAGGTGGGGGGCAGCGATCAGTGGGGGAACGTCACAGCGGGGATCGACCTGATCCGCCGGGTGGAGCGCGGCGAGGCGCACGGGCTCGTGGCCCCGCTCGTCACGACCGCCACCGGCGCGAAGTTCGGAAAAACCGAGGCGGGGGCGATCTACCTCGATCCGGCACTCACGTCGCCCTACAGGTTCTACCAGTTCTGGGTCAACACCGATGACCGCACCGTCGCGCAGTACTTGAAGGTGTTCTCGCTCAAGTCGCGCGACGAATTGGCGGCCCTGCTCGACCGCGCGGCGCGCGACCCCGCGCAGCGGGAAGCCCAGCGCGCGCTCGCCGCGGAAGTGACCGAGCGGGTGCACGGCGACGCCGCGCGCAGCGCCATGGTAGCGACGGAGATCCTGTTCGGCGACTTCGATCCCCGCCAGGCGAACGCCGGGGTGTTCGACACCCTGGCCCAGGAGATCCCCACAGCCCGGTTCGCAAGCGGCGACGGCCTGACGCTCGTCGACGCGGTCGTGCAGGCAGGGCTCGCGAAGTCGAAGAGCGAGGCGCGCCGGGCGATCGAGCAGGGCGGGATCTACATGAATCAGCAGCGCGAGCAGGACGTGGAGCGCCGCCTCGCCGCAGGCGACTGGCTCGCCGACGGCCACGTGCTGTTGCGCAAGGGCAAGAAGGACTACGCCCTGCTCCGCGCGGGAGGATAGCGTGTTCATCGGCCATTACGCCCTGGGACTGGCCGCGAAGCGCGCCGCCCCCAACACCTCGCTCGGGACGCTGTTTGCGGCGCCGGCCCTCGCCGATTTGCTCTGGCCAGTGTTCCTGCTCGCGGGGTGGGAGCACGTGACCATCGCGCCGGGCCCGAACCCGTTCCTCACGCTGGTGTTCGACACGTACCCGCTGTCGCACAGCCTGCTCACGCTCGCCGCGTGGGGCGTGCTGTGGGCATTCGTCTACCGGTGGCGCACTGGGTATACGCGGGGCGCCGTGGTGGTCGCCCTGCTCGTCGTCAGCCATTGGGTGCTCGACTTCGTCGTGCACCGAAGCGACCTGCCGCTATATCCCGGGGGCCCCAAGTTCGGGCTCGGCCTGTGGAACTCGGTCGCGGGCACGATCCTCGTCGAGGGGTTGATGTTAGTCGCGGGCGGAGCTGTTTACTTCACGACGACGCGGGCGCGCGACGCCGTGGGCCGCTACGGCCTCTGGGCGCTGCTCGTCCTCATCGTAGGCTCGTACGTCGGCTCGCAGGTCTCGGGCCCACCGCCCGGGGTGCGCGCCCTCGCGATCGGGGCGATCGTGTTCGGCTGGCTGTTCGTGGCGTGGGCGGCATGGGCGGACCGGCATCGGGACGTGGTCGTGCGCCCCGGCGCGGCGCGCGGGGCCCCCACGGCCTGACGACGCGGGCCGCGAGCGGCGGGGCGGCGCGCGCTACTCCAGTTGGTCCAGCACGTCGAGCACGCGCTCGATTTCCTCCACCGTGTTGTAGCAATGCGGGGCCAAGCGGATGGCGCCCTCGCGCAGGGAGCACACCACGTGGGCGCGCTTCAGCGCGTGATACGCCTCGGCCGGATGCTCCGGCGCGACACAGATGATCGCCGAGCGGTGCGCCTCGTCGCGCGGGGAGACGATGCGCACGCCGCTTTCGTCGGCCCAGCGGAACACGGGCTCGTGCAGCGCGCGGGTGTAGCGGGCGATGTCCTCGAGCCCCAGGTCCACGAGCAACCCGAGCGACGCCGTCATCCCGCAGAAGTCCTGGAACGGCAGGGTGATCATCTCGAACCGGCGGGCGTCACTCCGGAAGGTGGGGGTGTACTCCGTGAGGCGGGAGAAGTCGTCGGTGCCCTCGAACGCCATCCAGCCCGTCACGGCGGGTTCGAGGGCCGCGATCAACTCGCGCCGCACGTAGACGAACCCTGAGCCCCAGGGCGAGAGCAGCCACTTTTGCCCGCCGCAGGCGAGGATGTCCACGGGCGTCTCGCGCACGTCGAGCACCGAGTTCCCCAGGCCCTGGATTCCGTCCACCACGAAGAACGTGCCGTTGGCACGGCATGCCGCCCCGAGCCGGGCGAGATCCGCCCGGTAGCCGTTGGCGAACTGGACGAACGACACGGCGAGGACGCGCACGCGCGGGTCGTGCAGGCGCTCGACGAGGTGGTCCTCGTCGGGCCAGCGCTCGGGGCCGCACGGGGCGAGCTCGACCTCGATGCCCTGCTTCTTGAGCAAGAGCCACGGGTAGACGTTGGCCGGGAACTCACGGTCCGACACGAGGACGACGTCGCCCGGCTTGAGCGGCAGGGCGCGCGCGGCCAGGCTCAGCCCCCAGCTCGTGTTCGTGGCGAGCGCGACTTCCGCCGCGTCGGCGTTGATGAGCCGGGCCGCCGCGAGCCGCGCCGCCTGCAGCCCCGCCTGCAGTTCCCGATCGGGCAGGAGGTGCGGCGCCGTGCGCTTGGAGGTGAACTCGTCGAGCGCGCGGCGGGTGCGCTCGGGGATTGGGCCGATCGCGGCGTTGTTGAGATACACCGTGTCCGCGGTCCACGGGAACTCGGCGGCGCGCAGCGCCCGGAACTGGTCCCGCAGCGCGCGCAGGTGGGCCGGGTGGTAGGCGATGTCGGTCATGCCCGCACGTCGAGCGCGTCCCGCAGACCGTCGCCCACGAGGTTCACGCCGAGCACGGTGAGCCCGATCGCGAGTCCCGGGAAGAGCGATACCCACGGCGCGACGCGCAGCAGGTCGCGGCCCTCGGCAATCATGGCGCCCCACGACGCCGCGGGCGGCTGGGCGCCCAGGCCCACGAACGACAACGCCGCTTCCGCCATGATCGCCCCACCGACGCCCAGCGTCGCCGCCACGATCACCGGGCCGAGCACGTTGGGGAGCACGTGGCGCGTGACGAGCCGCGCGTCGGACGCGCCGAGGGCCCGGGCGGCCTGCAGGTAGTCGAGCTCGCGCAGCACCAGCACCTGGCCACGCACCAGCCGCGCCATTCCGGCCCACCCGACCAGCCCGATCACGACACACACGACCGGAAGCGACGGCCGCACGGCGGCCGCGACCGCGATCAAGAGGAGCAGCGACGGGAACGCCAGGGTGACGTCGGCGGCGCGCATCACGCCCGCGTCAACCCAGCGCCCGTAGTACCCGGCGGCGAGACCCAGGGCGAGCCCGGCCCCGAGCGCGATAATCTGACTCGCGAGCCCGACCGCGAGCGACAGCCGGGCGCCGAACAGCACGCGGCTGAACACGTCCCGCCCCTGGGCGTCCGTGCCGAACACGTACGCGGACGACGGGGCGCGCAGCGCGGCGGCCAGCTGCCCGTGATACGGATCGCGCGGCGCGACCCACGGCGCGGCCAGCGCGAGCAGGGCGAGCGCCCCCACCACGGCGAGCCCAGCCACCGTCCAGCGACTGCGCATCAGCCGATGACGCATGAGTAGCGCGGCCATAGGGGCAACGACTACGTTACTCGAAGCCTCACCTTCTGGGCAAGCGGCGACACCACGTGAACACGCAGACCCGTTTCACGCTCGTGTTGGGCGGCGGCGGTATGAAAGGCCTCGCCCACGTCGGCGTGCTGCAGGCGCTCACTGAGCGCGGGCTCGTTCCGACGCAGATCGTGGGCTCGAGCGTGGGCGCGTTGGTGGGCGCCGCGTGGGCGGCTGGCAAGAGCATCGCTGAACTGCGCGAGGTGGCGATCACGTTGCGCCGCAAGGACGTGTTCGCCGTGGCGCACGCCGACATGGCGTTCAAACGGATGCGTTCCCCGGGCCTGTTCCGGCGCGAACCGCTGGACGCCCTCATCGCGCGGCTGGTCGGTGCCGTGACGTTCCAGGAGCTGCGCCAGGCGTTGATCGTGAACACCGTCGACATCAACTCGGGGATGCAGGTGTTCTGGGGGCTTGACGGGCTCGACGACGTGGGGGTGCACGACGCCGTGTTCGCCTCGTGCGCCCTGCCCGGGTACCTGCCGCCGCGCGAGATCCGCGGACGCTTCTACGCGGATGGGGCCACCGTGGATAACCTGCCGGTGGGGACGGCCCGGATCCTCGGCGCCGACCTGATCATCGCGGTCGACGTGTCCGCCTCCAACGCTTTCCGCGCCGACACGCAGGACGAGGGTTTCGCCGCCGTCTTCTCGCGCGCCGCGGAGATCGCGATGCAGTCGCTGCTCGAGTTGCGGCTCCGCGAGTGGACCACGCCCCCCATCTACTACGTCCACCCACGCGTCGAGCATATCTCGGCATTCTCGTTCGACCACCTGCGCGAGCTCGTCGAGGAGGGGTATCGCGCGACGATCGCCGCGCTCGACCGGCCTGGGGAGTGGCCCGGCGCGCGAGACGCCGGGGTGTATCCGCGGCGGGCCGTGACCGTGCGGGTGCAGCCGGAGCGCTGCATCGGGTGTGGGGCGTGCTTGGTGCAGGCGCCAGCTGGGATGTTCGTGCTCGACGCCCAAGGGAAAGCCGTGGTGACGCGGCCGGACCAGGAATGGTCGCCGATCGACGGCGAGTTCATCCGCCACTGCCCGACCTACGCCATCAGCGCGCGGCCCGCCGCCGTGCCGCGGGTGGCCGGCGCGGCGGGGTAGCCCTCCGGTCACCCGAGATGGGGCGTCACGCCGGCGAGAAAGCGCTGCGCGGCCGCCTCGATCGTCAGGTCCCTTAACACCGCGCGGGGCGGCGGGGGGCTGTGGCGCGCCGCGCCGATGGCCCGGACCAGGCTGTCGGTGTCGTCCACAGCGAAGTAATGCGGCGCGGTTCCCAGAAACTCCCGGTGGGGCGGGATATCGGAGGCCACGACTGGTGTCCCGCACGCGATCGCCTCGAGCGGCGTCAACCCGAACCCCTCGAACCGGCTGGGGCACACCACGACACCCGCCGCGCGGTAGGCGCCCACCATCTCCGCCCCGCTCAGCCCGCGCTCGATGGCGTACGGGACCTCGAGGTCCCCGGCCAGCCGTTCCAGCGCGCCCCGCTCGGGGCCGTCCCCGATGATCCGCACTGCGAGCTTGGGCTCGAAGCGCGCGGCTGCTGCGATCACGGCCCGTTGGTTCTTCTGTGGCGTGAGGCGCGACACGGTGAGCAGTGACGCCGAGCGCGCCGCCGGATCCAGGCCCGGACCGGGAGCCAGGGTGAACCGCTCAGAATCGTAGCAGAACGGCACCTGGCGACACGATACGGCGAAGTGCTCGCGCACGCTCGCCGCGGTCGCGGCGCTCGGCACCCACACCGCGCGGGCATGCGTGGCCACGAACCGCAGGCGGCTGTAGTACCGGGGCCGCTCGGGGTAGCGCCGCCCGAGGCGGGGCAACTGCAGGTAGCGTCCCAAGAGGGACCACACCCAGTCGGGGCGGCCGCGCCCGATGCGCCACGGCGGGAGGTCCCACACGTAATGGATCAGGGGCACGCGGCGGCGTGCGGCATAGGCATACGCGGCGCCGGCCACTTGGGCGTCCATGGCGATGGCGAGCCGAGCCGGGCGATCCCCGTCCAGGGCGATCGCGAGCCCGAGGTCCCGCAGGCGGGGGACGACGAGCGTGCAGAAGCGATTGGGCGCGAACCAGCGGATATCGTCCACGCGATCGACGGCGCTCGGCTAGGGGCGGGGGAACGCCCCTGGCGGGGCGGCGCTCACGGCGAGGGACGAGCGGGACGCGAGGCCGGGGTGGGTCACGCCCCGACGACGGTCTGCGACTCGATCTCCTTCAAGTCCCGGACCACGCGGTCCCAATTGAAGTACGTCTCTACCGCCCGGCGCCCGTTGTGCCCGAGGCGCTGGGCCAAGGCAGGGTCAGCGAGCACGCGGCAGATCCCGTCCGCGAACGCCGCCGGATCTTCGGCAGCCACGAGGAAGCCGGTCTCCCCGTCCCGCACCGCGTCGGGGATGCCGCCCGAATTCCCGGCCACCACGGGCAGCCCGCAGCCGGCCGCTTCGACGAGCGCAATCCCGAATCCCTCGACGCCGATCGGCTCCGCGCGGCGCGACGCGCCGACGTACACCGCGCCGAGGTTGTAAAGCGCGGGCAGATCCTGGTCCGTGACCCCCCCAAGGAAGTACACCCGGTCCGCCACGCCGAGCTTGTGGGCGAGCTTCTCCAGGCGTCCCCGCTCAGGCCCGGTGCCGGCGACCGCGTAGCGTGCCTCCGGCACGCGCGCGATGACCGCGGGGAGCGCCTCGATGACGGTGTCCATGCCTTTGTGTCGCTCCAGCCGCGCAACCGTGACGAGCCACCGCGCGTCGCCATCGGGGAGGCCGAACCGCTGCCGCACCGCGCTCGGGTCGACCCCCGGATGGAAGTGGGTCGGATCGGTCCCGAGGTGCACGACGCGGACGCGCTGGCCCTGGCCGTCGAGTCCCAGCTCCCCCAACACCCTCAGGGCAAGATCGCGCGTCCAGGTGCTGTTCGTCATCAGCACCGCCGCCCCCCCGATGATGACCCGCGCCGTGCGTCGCTTCAACGCCGAGTGCCGGATCTTGTGTTGCTCGCTCAGCAGGTCGGCGCCGTGGAAGTAGATCCCGTACGGCACCCGCCGCCGCTCGAACACCCAGCGCGCCGCGTACCCCGCCGGCTTCACGTTGCCGCAATGCACGAAGCGCACCTGATGCTGCCGCACGAGGCTCGCGGCCCGGCGAGCCCACAGCAACAGCCCCGGCAGCGTCTTGGTGCGGTACGTGCTGACCGGCAGCCGGTCGATGACGGCGTTGAACGTCGCGTCGACCTCGGGGGCGTCCCGATTCGCTGGCGTGGAGACGATCAGCTCCCCGCGTGGGAAGCGTTTGGTGAGCTCGCCATGCATGCGGGCGATGCCTCCGCCCATCGGAGGGAAATCCTGCGCGAGCAGCAGGGTCGTCATCGCCGGGGGCCGCGGAACCGCGTGCGCATACGTGTGTCGAATGCTAACGGGAAGCCGGCTCCCCGAGCAATCTGGCGATCAGGATCTCCGGAACTCGCGGTCGATGCGGATGAGGTCGGCGGCGACCCGGTCCCAGTTGTAGTCGCGTTCCACCGCCGCGCGCCCCGCGGCCCCGAGCTGGCGCCGCAGCCGCTCGTCCTCGAGCAACCGAATGGCGTCGGTGGCGAGGGCGACGGGATCGTCCGGATCGACGAGCCACCCCGTCTCGCCTGCGCGGACGGCCTCCGGGAGGCCCCCGGA
The DNA here is from genome assembly GCA_036270315.1 of Gemmatimonadales bacterium. Lineage (GTDB taxonomy): Bacteria > Gemmatimonadota > Gemmatimonadetes > Gemmatimonadales > GWC2-71-9 > AG41. Next base: position 16,968 of record DATBCS010000229.1, on the reverse strand, counting down.
ACGGCTGGCGATCACCGGGAGCCCGCACGCCGCCGCTTCGACGCACGCGATGCCGAATCCTTCCACGAGCAGCCCGTCGCGCCGCGAGACCAGCACGAACACGTCGGCCGCGTTGTAGAGGGCGGGGAGGTCCTCGTCCGGGACGAAGCCGAGGAGGCGCACGGCGTCCCCGAGCCCGAGCTCGGCGACCAGCGCCTCGAGCGCGCCCCGCCGGCTGCCGATGCCCGCGACGGCGTAGCGGGCGGTGGGAACGCGCGCGCGAATCGCGGGGAGGGCACGGATCACGGTGTCGATCCCCTTGTGGAAGTCGAGCCGCGCGACGGTCAGGAGCCACGGGCCGCCGTCGAGCCCGTACCGACGCCGCACCGGCCCCGGGTCGATGCCCGGGCGGAAGCGGGAGGGCGTGGTGCCGAGGTGGACCACGCGCACATCGGCCGCGAGCGAATGACAGCCGAGCGACTCCAGAACGGTGCGGGCGAGCGCCGCGGTCCACCGGCTGTTCGCCACGACGACGGCACAGCGTCGGAGAATCTGGTGCGCCGTCCACCGTTTGAACGCCGAGCGGGCGATTTTCGCCTGGAGCAGCAGGAGATCGGCCCCATGCACAAGGGTGCCAAACGGCACCCCATGACGGGCGTGGAGCCAGGTCGCCGGGTAGCCCGCCGGCTTCACCTCGTCGCACCACACGAAGCCCGGCCTGATCCGCCGCACGAGCGCATCAGCGCGCCAAGTCCAGCGGCCCAGCCCATGTAGCGTGCGAAGCCGTTTCGCTCCGATCGCCAGGCGGTCGATCGTTTGGGGGAAGTGTGGGTCACTGGCGGTGCTGCCGGCCCACGTCCCCGTGGACACGGTCAGACTATGCGGCGGATACCGCAGGGCGAGTTCGCCCATCATCCGCGCAATGCCCCCGCCGAAGGGGGGAAAATTGAGGGCGAGGACCAGCGTGTCGCTCACCGCCGGCGGGCTCGCGCGTCGCGCTGTGGTACGCGCCGGTCCAGCGCCTCGCGGTACACCGCTTCGGTCCGCTCGGCGCTGCGCTCCAGCGTGAAGTCACGCCGTACCAGGGCGCGACCGGCCCGCGCGAGCCGCTCGGCGAATCCGCCATCGTCGAGCACGCGGGCCAGCGCACTGGCCCACGCGAGCGGTTCGAGCGGCGGCACGAGAACGCCCGTCTCGCCCGAGGTGATCAAGTCCGGGTTGCCGCCCGCATTCGACGCGACCACCGGCAACCCGAGAGCCATCGTCTCCAGCAGCGCGATCGACAATCCCTCGATGCGCGACGGGAGGGCCGACACCGCCGCGAGACGACAGAACGCCAGCGGCCGCTCCGTGAACGGTACGTACACGACGCGGTGGCGCGCCGGCACAGTGCGCTCCGCCCCGCGGAGCTCGGCATCGGCCTCGATGCCGACGCACGCCACGACCACCGGGTGCTCGAGCGCCGCGAGGGCGCGCAGCAGCACATGCTGATCCTTGCGCCGGGCCAGGACCAGAACGACCGGGCGGCCCGCGAGCTCACCCAGCGCCGCGCGCGCCGCGGCGAGGTCCGCCCCCGAGGGTGCTGCGTCCACGCGCGCCAGGTCGATGCCGTTCGGCACGACACGCAGGCGCGCGACCGGATGCAGCCGATGGCGCAGCGCGCGCGCGACGGCCTGGCTCACCGCAATCGTGCGGTCGGCGGAGACCCCGACGGCGACGAGCTCCGGCGGTGAGGTCAAGGGCATCGTGTGCCGGGTGACGACGAGCGCCCGGGGCAACCGGTGACGCCAGCGTAACCAGGTGAGCGCGCGGCGGTCGCGCGTCGCGTGGCTGTTCACCAGGTCCACCGCTTCCCGTGCCATCACGCTGTCGAGCGCGCGGGCGAGCGGGCCCAAACGACGGAAGTCGAGCGGCACGAGCCCCAGTCCCGCCGCCCGGACGAGACCCGCGAGCGGCGTGTCCGGGGGGCATCCGACCAGCACGCGGTGCCCGCGCAGCGCGAGCTGTCGGCTCAATTGCGCGATCACCGCCGTCGACCCGGAGCCGCCGCCCTGATGCGTCAACTGAAGGATGGTGAGCGGCCGCTCGGGCATGGCCCGAAGCTAGTAACTCGCTCCTCGCCTTTCCATGGAGTCACGCGCAGCGCGAGGCGCGTTATCTTCTTCGGCGCATGCATGTCGTTGTCGCCTCCCACCAGCCGCTACCGGCCAAGGGGTACGGCGGCCCGCAACGGGTGATCGTGGCGCTCGTGCGCGGGCTGGCGGCGCTCGGCCACCGCGTCACGCTGCTGGCGCCGCCCGGCACGCACCTGCCGGAGGCGAAGGTGGTCGAGGTCCCGCCCCGCACGTTCGGCGATCCGGCGCTCCTCCTCCCGCACCTGCCGCGCGACTCCGCCATCCTGCACACACACTTCCCGCTCAAGCGCGCCCTCGACGCGCTCCCCTTCGTCCAGACCCTCCACCGCAACCTGAAGCCCGGCACTCGGCTCAGCCCCAATACGATCTGCCTCTCCCGTGACCACGCGCGGCGCCACGGCAGCGCCGTCTTCGTCTACAACGGACTCGACCCGGCCGAGTACTTCTTCCGGCGCTTTCCCAAACGACCCGAGCAGTACGACCTCTTCCTCGGCAAGCTGCACAGCGCGAAGGGCTATCACTGGGCGGTCGAGGCGGCGAAGCACACGGGCCATCGGCTCATCGTAGCGGGTGGCTGGCGCCCAAGCTTCACGGGGTCGATCAAGTACGTGGGCGAAGTGGACGGCGCGACGAAGGCCGCGCTGCTCGCGCGGGCGCGCTGCCTGTGGAACCCGGCGGCATGGGACGAACCGTTCGGCCTCGTGACGATCGAGGCCCTGCTCTCGGGGACGCCGGTGCTCGGCACACGTCGCGGCGCCTTGCCAGAGTTGATCAGCGCCGAGGTCGGCGCGCTGTGCGACACGCTCGAGGAGATGATCACCGCCGCGGATACGATTTCCACCCGCTCGCCCGAGGCCTGCCGGGCGCACGCCGAGCGCCACTTCACCCACTTGGTCATGGCCGACGCGTACGTCCGGATCTACCAGCGGGTGCTCGAGCGGGGCACCGTCTGAACGGCGATGCACGTCGCGGTCGCGTCGCACTACCTGCTCCCGGTGCGGGGCTATGGGGGAACCGAGCGGGTGGTCGTGGCGCTGGTCCGGGGGCTCGTCGCCCTGGGCCACCGGGTGACCTTGCTCGCGGCGCCGGGCACCCGGGTGCCCGAGGCCACCGTGCTCGAGGTGCCCCCGGCCACGCTGCTCGATGCCGCGGTGGACCTCGCCACCCTCGCGCCGCGCGACGCCGACATCCTCCACGCCCATTTCCCGCTGCAGCGCGCCCCGTCGCGTCCCTTCACGCAGACGCTGCACGGCAACCGCCGGCCGGGCGCTCCCCCGCTCCCGCCCACCACGATCTTCCTGTCGCGCGACCATGCCCGCCGGTTCGGCAGCGACGTATTCGTCTACAACGGGCTCGACCCGGCCGATTACCTGTTCCGTGCCGCCAAAGACGACTACGATCTCTTCCTCGGACGCCTGCACAGCATCAAGGGCTATCGCTGGGCCATCGCGGGCGCGCAGCGGAGCGGCCGGCGGCTGGTGATCGCGGGAGGGTGGCGGCCCAGCTGGCGCCGCACCATCCGCTACGTCGGCACGGTGGACGGCCGCGCGAAGATGGAGTTGTTGGCCGGTGCGCGTTGCCTCTGGATGCCGGCGCTGTGGGACGAGCCGTTCGGGCTGACGACCGTCGAAGCGCTGCTGTCAGGCACCCCGGTGCTCGGCACCCGGCGCGGGGCGCTGCCCGAGGTCATCAGTCCCGAGGTCGGCGCGTTATGCGATACCGTGGAGGAGATGATGGCGGCGGCGGAGACGATTCCGACGCGCAGCGCCGAGGCGTGCCGCACCCACGCCGTGCGCTACTTCTCGCACCGCGTGATGGCGGAGGCGTACGTGCGTATGTATCAGCACCTGCTCCAGACCGGCAGGTTACCGCCGGGGCAGGTCACCCCGTTCGCGCCTAGCGGAGCGACACGGTGAGCAGCTCTTCCAGGCGCTGCGCCCAGGTGTGCTCTCGCAGCGCGCGCTCCCGCGCCGCGGCGGCGAGCGCGTGGCGCCGCGCGTCGTCCGTGAGCAAGGCGCGCGCCCGTTCCCGTAACTCGGCCACGCTGCCGTACAGCACGATCTCCCGATCCGGCGTGAAATGGCGCGCGATGTCGGCCTTCGCGTCGGACAACTGTGGCGTGCCGATCGCCGCGAGCTCGAACAAGCGCATGTTCGCGCCCGTGCCGTAGCGGGCCGGATCCCCCGCCGGCCCGAAATGTTGGTGGATGTTCAAGCCGACCGAGGCACCCGCCAGCGCCCGGATGAAGTCGTTCCCATAGACCGGACCCGCGGGCCAGCGGGGCCCCCACCGGCGGATCCCGAGATCGGCCACGTCGTCCAGCACCCGTTCGCGCGCCGGATCGCGGGAACCCACGAACGCGATCGCGCTGCGCCACCGCGCCCCGACGGCGAGCGGCCGGTGATACGCCGGCTCGCACCCGAACGCGAGGTAGTAGGCGCGCGCCCCGGCGCGCCGGTGCTGCGCCAGGCTAGAGCTGTCGTGGGTGAAGAAGGCGTCGTACGACGGCGACAGAGCGGCCGACACGGCGAGGGCGTGGGGGTCGTCGGGGAACCAGTTCACCCAGCGCCCGCCGAACGCGTGCCTCAGCTCCTCGACGCTGTCGGGATGCAGCTCGGTCCCCTTGAACACGAGCACCACGTCGGCGCGGCGCCGTGCGAGCATGCCCCGCAAGCGCGCGGCGAGGGGGCGGCGGAGAAGGGAGTTCAGGCCGCGCAACCGCTCCTCGCAGCGCCGCACCTCGCAGCCCAGCGCTAGGAGCGCGTCGCCGAGCGCGATGCCGCTGTGATGGTAGCGGCGGTTGAACGCCGCGACCAGCACGATGCGCAGACCGGCGAACGGACCGGACGCACTCACCCGGATGAACCGCGGGGGCGGTGCTCGCGCGGGTGGGTCGGCGCGCTCACACCACGACGTAGTTGCGGTACTCGAACACGCGCGTCCCCGTCATCCGCTCGATCCAGTCGGACAGGTAGTAGCGGACGTCATCCAACTTGACGCGGCGCGGTGCAATGGCGTCCACGGCGGCGCGACGGCGCGCGTTGATCCACGCGGCGGCGGCGCGGGGATGCGCGCCCGTGAAGCGGCGCAACAGCGGCGTCCACTCGAGCCGGGCCTGGCGCTCGCGTTGCTCGTAGCGATCGCGCGCGTGCGGGAAGATCTCCTGCGAGGCGGCGAACTTGCGGCGCACCGACTGCGGCGGGCGGGCCCACCCGTAGTGGAACATTTGCGCGCCCGTGGGCTTCGCCCGGATGCGCCGCAGCCCCGGCCCCACGCGGAAGCCCTGCGCGTCCTGGTAGGAGCGGACGTCGCGCCCCAGCCGCACGGCACGCACCTCGCGGCGATACCAGTGTCGGTTGGTGGCGAGGGTGTCGAAGTTCGCGTAGAAGTGCAAATAGTCGACGAGCAGCCCTTCGACGCGGGGATCGCGGTCCCACTCGCGGACCCGCTCTCGCAGCACGGCGGCGCCGGTCTCGTGCAGCACCTCGTCCGCCTGGATGTACAGGCCCCATGTGCCCCGGCACGCCGCCATGGCGCGGTTCGTCGCCGCGGCGAGTGCCTCGCTGCCGCGCGAGAAGTCCCACGCGGTATCGAGGATCCGGACCCGGGGATCCCCGATCGCGGCGACGAGCTCGCGCGTCTCGTCCTCCGACGCCCCCACGTTCACCACGACTTCGTCGCACACCTCGAGGATCGAGCGGATGGCCGGGCCGATGGGGTAATCGAGCGTGACGGCGTTGCGCACGATCGTGAAGCCCGACAGCATCACTACACCCGGAACTGAAGATCGTAAAACCGGCGGTACAGGCCGCCCGCCGCGAACAGCGCGTCGTGGGTGCCGCGCTCGACGATCCGCCCGTCGGCCAGCACCACGATCAAGTCGGCATGCCGCACCGTCGCGAGGCGGTGTGCGATGACCAGCACCGTGCGGTGCGCCATCAGGCGGTCGATCGCTTCCTGGACGAGGCGCTCCGATTCCGTGTCCAGCGCGCTGGTCGCCTCGTCCAAGATCAGAATCGGCGGATCCCGCAAGAGCGCCCGCGCGATCGCGATGCGTTGGCGCTCGCCGCCCGAGAGGCGCATGCCGCGCTCGCCGAGCACCGTGTCGTAGCCGTTGGGGAGCTGGGCCAGGAAGTCGTGGGCGTTCGCGGCGGTGGCCGCGGCTTGGACCTGCGCCAGGGTGAAGTCGCTCCGACCGTAGGCGATGTTCGCGAACACCGTGTCGTTCAAGAGGATCGTCTCCTGCGACACGATCCCCATGAGTCCGCGCAGGCTGCGGCGGGTGCAGCGGGTGATCGGGACCCCGTCCAGCAGGATCGCCCCCGCGGTCGGCTCGTAAAACCGCGGCAACAAGTCGACCAGGGTCGTCTTGCCGGCCCCCGACGGCCCAACGATGGCCACCACCTCGCCGCGCCGCACCTCGAGGTCGACGTCCCGCAGCACCGGGGCCTCGCCGTCGTAGGCGAACGCAAGGCCCCGGTACTCGATCCGCTCGGCGAACCGGGCTGGGAGCTCGCCCGGCCGATCCCCTTCATCCGGCGCCAGGTCCAGCACTTCGAAGACGCGATCGGCGGCCGCCAGCGCCCCGGCCATCGTGGTCGGATAGTTCGCTACCGATTTCACTGGCGACATGAGCCGCAGGGCCACGGCGATGAAGGCAATCAGCACCTCGGGGCGAAGCGTCGCGGCCTGGCCCAGAGCAAGGCGCGTCCCGATCGAGAAGACGAGCAAGAGGACGATGCCCGCGAACACCTCGCTCAGGGGGCTCGTGAGGAGGGCGTAGCGCTGCGCCCGGATCACCCCCCGGCGGTAGCGGGTGGCCAGCCGCCGGAAGCGCTCGGCCTCGAACGCTTCGGCGACATAGGCCCGCACCAGCTTGATCGACCCGACGAGCTCGCTCACGAGACTCGTGAGCTCGCCCCGATCTTCGGCCTGCTCGCGGGAGCGCCGGCGCACCTTCCGCACCACCGGCCGGACGATGAGCACGAGCACGGGCGCGCACACCAGCGCGACCACCGTGAGGCGCCAGGAGAGGCCGATCAGGATGGCGACGTAGACGACGATGAGGCTCACGTTCTGGAGCAGTGACGCGAGCGCCGCCGTGACCGCCGTCTTCACCTGGTCGGTATCGCTGATCACGCGCGCGAGCACCTGGCCGCCGCGGGTGCGCTGGAAGTAGCCGAGGGGGAGCGCCTGGAGGTGCCCGAACAGCTGGACGCGCAGGTCGCGCACGATCCCCTCCTGGATCGCAACGCTCGCCACCGCCGCCGCGTACTCGAGCGCGTTCTTGAGGAGTAGCGTGCCCACGAGCACGAGCACCACATTGCGTAAGGCCGCGGCGGGCGACCCCGCCGCCAACAGCGGGCCGGCCACGGCGGCGAGCACTCGCTCGACGCTCGAGCCGCCCGCGACGGGCAGCGCCGCTTGGCCGAACAGCGTGCGCAGGAACGGGATCAGGAGGACAAACGTGGCGCCGTCCAGCACTGACGCCACGAGCGTCGCGAGGATGTTGGCGGTAAAGAGAAGCGTGTAGGGGCGCAGCAGCGACACCAACCGGGCGCTGCGGCCCATTCAGCGCGCTCCCGCCGATCCTCCCCGGCGGCCGCGCGGCGTCAGCAGGGCCACGGGGAGGATCACTTCTTCGGGAGTGACGCCGCCGTGCAGGAACGAGCCGCGGTAGCGGGCCTGGTATTCCCGCAGCTTGGTAGGATAGACGAAGAAGCAATCCGTGGTGGCGAGCAGGAGTCGCACGCCCAGCCCCATCCCAGGCAGACCGAACGCCTTCAAGTCTTCCACCAAGATCGCCGCCTCCGGATCCTCGCTCCGGAGATCCTCGCCGAACTTGTAGCGCAGGTTCGCCGTCGCGTCACGCTTGGCGTACACGGTCGCGGGCGTCGCGCAATGGATCGAGCCGTGGTCGGTCGTGAGCAGCACCGTCACCCCGCGGCGCTCCGCCTCGCGCAGCGCCGCGAGCACCGGCGAGCGCTCGAACCACGTGCGGGTGAGGCTGCGCAGGGCCGCCTCGTCGCGCGCCACCTCATAGAGAATGGCGCTCTCCGACCGCCCGTGCGTCAGTTGGTCGACGAAGTTGAAAACGATCGCCGTCACGCCGTCCTGGGCGAGGTGGCCGGGCAACCGGCGGAGCAATTCGCCCTCGCTCGAGCCGAACACCTTCTCGTAGCGCACCGGGACGGGCCGGCCCACCAGCTCGCGCAGTTGCTCGGTGAGCAACTCTGCTTCGTGAGCGTTGAGGCTCTCGTCGTCCGACGCCTGACCCCACCACGCGGGGTGACGCGCCGCGATTTCCATCGGGAACAGGCCCGAGAAGATTGCGTTGCGGGCGAACGGCGTGGCGGTGGGCACAATGCTGTAGTAGTGCGATTCCTCGACCTCGAACAGCGGCGTCACCAGTTCCCGCAGTACCTCCCATTGGTCGAGGCGGAGGCAGTCGACCACGAGGAACAGCACCCGGCCGGTCGCTTGCAACACCGGCACCAGGAATTCCGCGCCGACGTCCACCGAGAGCGGTGGGCGATCCCCCTCGGACTCCGCCAGCCACCGCGGGTAGTGACGGGCGACGTATTCGCTGAAATCCTTGCGGAGGCTGCGCTGCAGGCTGCGGAGTGCGTCCGCCAAACCGGGCTCGTTGGCGGCGGCGAGGCGCACCTCCCAGCGCGTGAGCTCCGCCACCAGCTCGATCCACTCCCGCCACCCGAGCGCGGCGCCGCGCCGGCCCTCGAGCTCGTGAAATCGCGTCACGAAGTCGCGCGCCAGACGCTGCTGCCGAATCCGGTCGCCCTCGACGAGGCGCGTGATCACGGAGAGGACCTGACGGGGGTGCACGGGCTTCACGAGGTAGTCGTCCACCTCGATCCCGATCGCTTCGCGCAGGGTCCCCTCGTCCTCGCTCTGGGTCACCATGACGACCGGTATAGCGGGATCGATGGCGCGGATCTCGCCGACCAATTCGAGCCCCCGCCGTCCGGGCATCTGCTCGTCAAGCAGCACGACGCTGTACGGCTCCCGCCGCAACAGCGCGAGCGCGTCGTCGCCGTGCGCCGCCGCGGCCACGGTGAAGCCCGCGGTTTCGAGGAAGCGGCGATGGGCCGCCAGACCTTCGACCTCGTCATCCACCCACAGAACGCTCTTCGGGCGCGGCATAAGGCAAAGGTAACGACGACTGGCGAACCGAGGCAACGCGACCGTAATTTCGGCGCGTGCTGTGCATTCTGTTGGTCCGCTTCAGCTCCATCGGCGACATTCTGCTCACCACGCCGCTCGTGCGCGCGCTAGCGCTCCGGCACCCGGAGGCGAAGCTCGTCTATGTGACGAAACGCGCAATGGCGCCGCTCGTCGCGGACAACCCCCACCTCGCCGAAGTCGTGACGCTCGAGCCGGACGAGCCGCTCCGCCACCTCGCCCGTCGCCTGCGCGGCGTCGGGCCGACCCACGGGCTCGACCTGCATGGCAGCGTGCGCAGCGCGGCATTGCGGCTCTTGGTGCCGTGCCGGTGGACCGGCTATCGCAAGCGCAAGCCCGCCCGCGCGCTCCTCATTTCCACCAAGCTCGACTGGTATCACACGCGAATCCCGGTCGCGGAGCGCTACTTCGAGGCGGCGCGCCAGCTCGACGCCCGCCCCGACGGCGGGCCCCCGGAATTCGCGCTCGGCCGTGGGGCAACCGCGCGGGTCGCCGGGTGGCTCGCGGCCCGCGGGCTCGGGGACGCTCGCCTCGCCGCGCTCGCCCCAGGCGCGGCGCACGCGACAAAGCGCTGGCCGGTGGCGCACTGGAGCGCCCTGGTCGAGCGCCTGTGGGGGGCCGGCTACCGGCCGGTGGTGGTGGGCGGGCCGGAGGACCGGGGGCTCGCGCAGCAACTCGTGGCGGCGGGGGCGGCCGCGAGCGCCGCCGGCGAGTTCTCGCTCCAGGAAACGGGCGCGCTGCTCGCGCGCGCGGGGGTCGTTGTGTCGGGGGACACGGGGGTGATGCATATGGCCACCGCCGTGGGCGCGCCGGTCGTAGCGCTGTTCGGGCCCACGGTCGAGCAGTTCGGATTCTTTCCTTACCACGCCGCGTCGGTGGTGCTCGAGCGCGCACTCGACTGCCGCCCCTGCTCCGCCACGGGCACTGCAGCCTGCCCCTTGGGCCATCACCGCTGTCTCGCCGACATCGCGCCCGCGGACGTGGCCGCGGCCGTGGCGCGGCTCGTGGCGTGATCCAGGCGACCACCCCGGCCGAAGAGCGCCTCATTGCGCTCGCCGCCGCGGCGGGACGCGGGCCGACCCGCAATGGGCTGTTCGCCGTGTGGCTCGTGGTGCGGGCGGCGGAGGGGCTGCTCCCGCCGCAGCCGCTATCGGGCAAGAATCACCGGCGCCGGTTGCAAGCGCTCGAGGCGCGCCTCGCGAGCATCGCGCTGCCGGCCCCCTTAAAGCGCGCGGTCACGGCCGCACGGGACCACCTGGAGCCGGGGACCGCAGCGGCCGCGGCGCTCGTGCTGTCGCAGCTCGTCGCCCCGGCGCGCGACGTGCTTGGCCCTGAGGCGGGAGATGCCGTGGTCGTTGCCGCGCGCGCGGCCCGCTTACATCTATAAGCGACGCGACCCCGATGCCGAGAGGTGGACCCCCCCTGTGACCATCCGTCGCCTGCCCAAGCGCCCCTCGCTCGAATCCCTGGTCGAGCGCGTGGACCAGCACCGCCCGGGCGAGACCCCGGACGACACGGTCCCGACCGGCTTTCCGTCGGTCGACCGGATGCTCGGCGGCGGCCTGCGGCGGCGCGACCTGATCGTGTTGGGCGGCGACATCGGCGCGGGGAAGTCGGCGCTCGCGCTCGGCGTCGCGCTGCGCGTGGCGCAGCAGGGCGTCGGCGTGGCGTTCCTGTCGGGCGAAATGGACGAGGAGCGGCTGATGGAGCGCGCGCTCGCGATCGAGGGCCGCGTCGCCGTGGACGACCTGCGCGGCGGAAAGCTGAGTGAGCAGACCCGGGCGGGGATCGGGGGCGCTGCGGTCCGGCTCCGGGGGCTGCCGCTTACGATCCTGCCGCTCGCCGCACCTGACTTCGACACCGCGGCGGCGCGGCTCGACGCCGTGCGCCGGCTGGGGCTCGTCGTGGTCGACTACCTCCAGCTCGTACCGTCGCCCGCCGGCGTCGTCCGCTCCACTCAGGACGAGGACCTGGCGCTCGTGCTGCAACGGCTCAAGGCGCTGGCCCTGGATCGGCAGGTGGCGGCGCTCGTGGTGTCCCAGCTGCCGCGGTTCGACGCCACACGCGCCAACGTGCGTCCCAGTCTCGACGACTTCGGCCACCTGGGAGCGCTGAAGCAGCACGCCGATCTGGCGCTCGGCATCTATCGCGAGGAGATGTACAACCCCGGCCACGGAGTGGAGGGGGCGACGGAGCTGATTGTCTTGAAGAACCGCAACGGGCCGACGGGCTTCGTCGATCTGTACTTCTATCGCCGCTGGATGCGGTTCGAAGACATGCTCGATCCCGAACGCTGAGCGGCGGTCGAATCCGGGCGCGGGACCGCCCCCACGAGGGTGTAGGTCGTCCCAGGCGTGCTGACGTTCGGCTTGAGCGTGATCCACAGAGGTCGCGCGCCGCTGTCGGCGTAGATCGAGATTCCCCCGTCGCTCAAGACGCCGTCGGCCCGCAGCTCCCAGCCGTTGAGGCGCAGCACCTGCCGATACCACGTCGCGACCCGCTCGACCGGCGCGGCTGTCGTCAGCACGACCTGAGCCGCATCACCACTCGCGGAGACGCTCACGACGCTCGATTGTGGATAGGCCAGGAGCCCGCGCAGCGCGGTGGCCGCGAGGTCGCGCTCCGCGCGACGCTCTCCCGGCCGCTCGCACGCGGCGACCGCGGCAAGCAGGGCGACGCCCCACCACCACCGGATCGTCATAGGCCGATACGCTACCTGTGGCGCGCCGCCTGCGTCAAGTTGTAACTTGGACGCGACGTGGAGGGACGCATGGCCGGCCACAGCAAATGGAAGCAGATCAAGCGCAAGAAGGCCGTCACCGACGCGCGGCGCGGGGCGCTGTTCACCCGGCTGATCCGAGAAATCACGATTGCCGCCAAGCACGGCGGCGGCGACCCCGGGGGCAACCCGCGCCTGCGCACCGCCATCGACGCCGCCAAAGCGGAAAACATGCCGCTCGACAACATCGAGCGCGCCGTGCGGAAGGGGACGGGCGAGCTCGAGGGCGTACAGTTCGAAGAAGTGGCCTACGAGGGCTACGGCCCGGGCGGCGCAGCAATCTTCATTGAAGCGACCACCGACAATCCGAACCGCACGGTCGCCGAAATCCGCTACGTGTTCGGGCGCCACGCCGGCAACCTCGGCGCCGCGAACTCGGTGGCGTGGATGTTCGACCGCAAGGCCCAGATCACGGTGGACGCCACCCGGGCGGACGAGGACGCCACACTCGACGCGGCGCTCGAGGCGGGCGCCGAGGACGTGGTGCGCGACGGCGACGCGTTCATCATCACGGCCCCTCCCGGCCAGTTGCACGCGATCGACGCGCAGCTCAAGGCGAAGCGGGTCCCGGTCCAGGCGGCCGAGATCGCCATGCTCCCAAAGAGCACCGTGAAGGTCGACGGCCGAGACGCGAAACAACTCCTCGACCTGATCGAGGCCCTGGAAGAGATGGACGATGTGGCTCGGGTGTTCTCGAACTTCGACATTGACGCCGAGGCGATGGCGGCGGCAACGGCGTGACGTGAGGGTGCTGGGCGTCGACCCGGGCACCGCGGTCACGGGGTATGGCGTGATCGAGACCGGCAATGGAACGCCCGGGGCGCCCGAGATGGGTCGACTGGTCGAGTGCGGCGTCATCCGGTTCGCGCGCCGCGCGACGTTGCCCGAGCGCCTCGCGGACTTGCATGCCGGCATTGTCGCCCTCATCGACCGCCACCACCCACACGCCCTCGCACTGGAGAATGCGTTCTACCATAAGAACGTGCGCACCACGCTCGTGCTGGGGCACGCCCGTGGCGTGGTGCTGCTTGCGGCCGCGCAGGCGGGGCTCGCGATCGCGGAGTACGCGCCCGCCACCGTGAAGAAGACGGTGACCGGCGCCGGGGGCGCGGCCAAGGCGCAGGTGGGCGCCGTGGTCGCGCGCCTCCTCCAGCTCCGCCACGCCCCGACTCCGGCGGACGCCGCCGATGGTGTGGCCGTGGCGCTCACCCACATCCTGCGCGCGTGATCGCTCAGGTCGCCGGCCGCCTCGCGGCGAAACGCGCCGATCGCGTGATGGTGGAGACGGCGAGCGGGATCGGCTACGAGATCGTCGTGCCACTGGGTGTGATGGAGCGGCTCCCGCCGGTGGGCGAGGCGGTGAGCCTCGCGACCGAGCTGGTGGTGCGCGACGACGGGTGGTCGCTCTACGGATTCGGCGCCGAGCTCGACCGCCGCTTCTTTCAGCGGCTGATCGGCGTCACGGGCGTCGGCCCCAAGATCGCGCTCGCGCTCATGTCGGCGCTCGGCGCCGAGCGAGGCGTGCGCGCGGTGAAGGACCGCAACATCGCGCTCCTCGCCTCGGTGAGTGGCATCGGCCGGAAGACCGCCGAGCGACTGGCCCTCGAGCTGGCCGACAAGCTGGACGAGTTCGCGGCGGCGGGCGGGGGGGTGGAGGCGGGGGCGGTGCCCGAGGGGCGGGTGGCGGCAGAGGGCGCCGCGGCCGCGGCGCTTCACGCCCTCGAGCGCTTGGGGTATGGTACCGCCGAGGCGGAGCGGGCGCTCCGCCAAGCGCTGGCGGCCGACGGCAGCGGGGACGCCGAGACGCTCGTGCGCCGGGCGCTGCAACAGCTCACCCACGGATGATCATGACGACGGCGGAATGGATCTGCACGCGCTGTGGCTCGACCAATCGCCTTCTCGTGCCCAACGACGCGCGACAGGCCGTTGACGAGTGCGTGACCTGCCACACGCGCCACGCCCTCGAGGCCGATCTGCGGCCGGTGCGGTGGCGCGCCCGGCCGCTGGGGCGCCAGGCCGCATGACCCGCGCTCGCACCCAGATCACCACGCCGGAAGCCCTGCCGGAGGAGCGCAGCGCCGACGCGGCCCTTCGCCCCTCGCGGCTCGACGAGTTCGTCGGCCAGGCGAAGGTGAAGGAGTCGCTCCAGATCGCGATCGACGCGGCGAAGCACCGTCGCGAACCCCTGGACCATGCGCTGTTCTTCGGCCCGCCCGGCCTAGGAAAGACCACCCTCGCGCTCCTTATGGCCAAGGAGCTCGGCGTGGGCATCCGCACCACGTCGGGGCCGGTGCTCGAACGGCCCGGCGACCTGGTCGGCCTGCTCACGTCGCTCAAGGCCGGGGACATCCTGTTCATCGACGAGGTGCACCGGCTGCGGCCGACGCTCGAAGAATTCCTCTATCCCGCGATGGAGGAGTACCGGGTGGACGTCCGCGTCGCCGACGGGCCGCACGCCCAGACGATCCCCATGGCGCTCGAGCGGTTCACGCTGATCGGAGCGACCACGCGGTTCGGGCTGCTCACGCCGCCGATGCGCGCGCGGTTCGGGCTGGTGCAACGGCTTTCCTATTATCCCGCCGACGACCTGGCGCAAATCCTGGTGCGCTCGGCGGGCATTCTCGGTGTCCCGGCCGACGCCGCCGGGATCGCGGAGCTCGCGCGCCGCAGCCGCGGCACGCCGCGTGTCGCCAACCGGCTCTTGAAGCGAGTCCGCGACTACGCGCAGGTCCGCGCCGACGGCAGTATTACGGCCCGCGTCGCGGCCGAGGCGCTGAAGCAGCTCGACGTCGACGAGTTCGGGCTCGATGACATGGACGGGCGGATTCTCAAGGCCATCATCGAGCAGTTCGACGGCGGGCCCGTGGGGCTCTCGACGATCGCCGCCGCCGTGGGCGAGGACCCCGAGACGCTGGAGGAAGTGTACGAGCCGTTCCTGATGCAGCAGGGGTTCCTGGCCCGCACCGCGCGCGGCCGCTGCGCCACGCCGGCCGCGTATCGCCATTTCGGTTTCACTCCCCCCGCCTCCCCCCGCGTCTCGGAACAGCCCACGATCTTCGACGGGTGAGCTCGCCCCGGCGGTTCCGCGCCGCGGACTTCGTCTACCAACTCCCGCCCGACCGCATCGCGCAGCGGCCCCTGCCCGACCGCGCGGCCAGTCGTCTGCTCATCCTCACGCGGGCGGACGGCGCCATTCGGCACGGGCGTTTCCCCGACGTCGTCGACCTCGTGGCGCCGGCCGACGTGCTGGTCCTGAACGTGTCGCGGGTGATCCCTGCGAGACTGCGCGGTACCCGCGAGTCGGGAGCCGGCGCCGAGCTGCTCCTCGTGCGCAAGCTCGCCGACGGGACGTGGCTCGCGCTGGGGCATCCCGGTGGCAAGCTGAAACCCGGCCGACGCATCGCGTTCGGCCCGGACAGCCGCGCCGAAGTGGTGGAGATGCTCGGCGGCGGGCTGCGACGCGTGCGGTTCGTTGGCGCGCTGGACGCGGCCGCGACGCTGGCGCGCTATGGCGAGGTGCCTCTCCCCCCTTACATCCGCCGGGCGCCGTGCCCCGACGACCGGGAACGCTATCAGACGATCTACGCGGCCCACGACGGCAGCGTCGCAGCACCGACCGCCGGGCTGCACTTCACGCCCGACCTGCTCGCCCGGCTACACGCCAAGGGCGTCGTGACGGCGGAGCTCGATCTCCACATCGGCCCCGGCACCTTCAAGCCCGTGGAAGTGGAAGAGCTCACCCGCCACCCGCTCCACGCCGAGGCGTACGCCGTGGACGAGCGGGCGGCGACGCTCATCAACGCCCGGCGCGCAGCGGGCGGCCGCGTCTGGGCGGTCGGCACCACGGTCGTGCGCACCCTCGAAGCCTGCGCCGACGCGGACGGTAGGATCCGCGCGGGCAGTGGCGAGACCGACCTGTTTATCTATCCCCCGTACCGGTTTCGCGCCGTTGACTGCCTGCTCACCAACTTCCACCTGCCACGCTCCACCCTGCTAATGTTGGTCTGCGCGTTCGCGGGCTACGAGCCCGTGATGCAGGCGTACCGCGCGGCGCTCGAGCAGGGGTACCGGTTCTATTCCTACGGCGATGCGATGGCCATCGTGTGACGATGTTTGAGTTCCACGTCGACGCGACGTCCGGGTCCGCGCGCGCCGGGACGCTGCTGCTGCCCCACGGAACCGTCGAGACGCCGCTCTTCATGCCCGTCGGCACCCAGGGCACGGTGCGGACGCTCTCGCCGAACGATCTCCGGGGCGTGGGCGCAACCCTAGTGCTGGCGAACACCTACCACCTGCATGTGCGCCCGGGGGAGCAGGTGGTCGGCACGCTGGGCGGGCTGCACCGCTTCATGGGGTGGGACCGGCCGCTGCTCACCGACTCGGGCGGGTTCCAGGTGTTCTCGCTCGAGGGAGCCCGCCGCGTGGACGATGAGGGCGTCGAGTTCCAGAGCCACGTGGACGGCAGTCGGCGCTACCTCACGCCGGAGCGCGCCATCGAGATCCAGCGCACGCTCGGCGCCGACGTCGCCATGGCCTTCGATCACGTCGTAGCGGGCGGCGCGGACGCCGCGACCGCCCGGGACGCCCTCGACCGGACGCTGCGTTGGCTCGCGCGCTGCGCGGCCCGTCACCGGGCGCTCGAGGGCGCCGACGGGCAGACGCTGTGGCCGATCCTGCAAGGCGGCGCGCACCTCGTGCTGCGGCGCGAGGGCCTGCGCCGCATCCTCGAGCTCGGCGCGTGGACGGGGCTCGCCATCGGGGGGCTCTCGGTGGGCGAGCCCAAGCCGGTGATGTACGACCTCCTCGCCGCGCTCGAGCCCGGACTCCCCCCCGCCCTGCCGCGTTATCTTATGGGCGTGGGGTTCCCCGAGGACC
>DATBCS010000228.1:0-5584 GCA_036270315.1 Gemmatimonadales bacterium | reverse complement strand
CCGCAGGAGGTTGTACACCAGCTGGACAACGTCCGGTCGCCTCACCGCGATGGCGGCGAGCCCCTCTTCCGGCGCATGCACCGACACGCCGTAGAAGCGGATCTTTCCCTCCCGCTTCAGGGCTTCCAGCACGTGAAAGGTCTCTGGGTCGGCGATCAGGTCGAGGGTCGGGTTGTGGAGCTGCAGCAGGTCGACGTAGTCGGTGCGTAAGCGGCGCAGGGAGTGTTCGAGGGCGAACCGCACGTAGCCGGGGGCGAAGGTAGCGTCATGAGTGATCGGGAGCGGCGCGTCGGGCGGCTCTTGGTCGAGAGGATGACCCAACGCGTCTGCGAGGCGACCCCGCAGGAGCGGGTTCACATCCCGGTTATAGAAGTTGCCGCCGACCTTGGTGGCGAGGAGCACGTGCTGACGGACGCCGGCGAGCGCTTCGCCCAGGAGCTCCTCGGAGTGCCCGTGGCCGTACACGTCCGCCGTGTCGAAAAAGTTGCAGCCCAGCTCGTGCGCGCGTCGCACGGCGCGTGTGCACTCTGCGTCGTCCGTCGGCCCATACGAGTTGCCGAACCGGTTTCCGCCGATCGCCCAGCCGCCGAAGCCGATGGGGTGGACGGCGAGCCCGGTGCGGCCGAGCACCCGGGCGCTCACCGCAGGAGATCCGCCAGGGCCTCCGGCGTGGACACCGGGAGGGAGCACGTCGTGCCGACGCATACGGTGGCCGCGGGGCGATCGGCGGTGGTCCGCACGACGACGTGACGCGGTCGGTAGGTCGCGAGTGCCAGGCGGTGCATCGCGCAGGCCGGTCCCTCGCCGCGCGGACCTGAGACCTCGCTACGCGTCGGGGGGTGCAGCGCCCAGTCCACGGCTCGGAGCACCGTGGCGCCATACAGCCCGAGCTGAGAAGCGGTGCCCGCGAAAGTCTCGAGCTGGCGGTCCAGCAGCCGGCGCCAATCTAGGTCGTCGGTGGACGCCCAGAGACGGGCGAGCACGAGGGCCGCCACGCCGTTCGCGGACGGCGTCGGCGAATCCTGGATGGGTTTTGCTGGCGTCGCGAGGTACGCCACGCCACCGCGCGCGCGCGCCACGTCCAGGAACCCGCCGCCCGCCTCATCCCAATGCGCCTGCTGGCAGTACCGGACGACGGCGACGGCGCGCTCAAGCCAGGCGGGGTCGCCCGTGGCCTCGTAGGCGTCGAGGAACGCGGCCGCGGCGTGGACGTTGTCGTCGAGCAGGCCATGCGGTTCCGGCCGACCCACGACGCGGGCCATCCCGCGCGTGCCATCCCACGCCTCGGCCCAGATGCGCGTCAGCACCTTGAGGGCGAGCGCGTTGCACTCGACTCGGTCCAGCACCGCGCCCGCATGCAAGAACGCGGACGCGAACATCGCATTCCAGTTCACGTAGGGGGTCGTGTCGACGTAGGGCGCCTTGCGCCGGTCGCGCGCGGCCTTGAGCTGCCGGAGGGCGTCCCGGAGCAGCGGCCACTCCTCGTCGCCGGCCGGGTCGCGCCTCCACCAGAGGACGTTCTTCTCCTGGTCGTGGTGCATCTCACCTGGTACCTAGACGTCGAAGACGCGCCGCACCACGGCGAATTCCCGGGGCGCGAGGACCGCGGTCATCTCGGCGGGAGTCCAGGTCCAGTAATCGCCGTCGTCGCCGAACCGGACGTCGGCATCCTGGGACGTGTAAAAAGCGCCGCGTCCCCGGTCCGACAACACCTCGAGGACCCACCCGACGATTCCCTGGGCGACTTCCTTGAAGAGCGGCGTGCCGAGCGCCGCGTACCCGTTGAGATAGGCGTGCAGCAACTCTGAGTTGTCGTACGCCATCTTCTCGAAGTGCGGGACGATCCAGCGCTCGTCGACCGCGTATCGGTGGAACCCGCCGCCGACGTGGTCGTGGATCCCGCCGCGTGCCATGCCGGTGAGCGTCCGCTCGACCACCTCGCGCGCCCAATCCTCCCGCGTGTCGTACCAGCGCGCGAGTAGAAAGTCGCAGGCGGCGGGGTGTGGGAATTTCGGCGCCGCGCCGAACCCGCCGTGGCGAATGTCGAAGAGGCGGGCCATCTGGCCCGCGGCCCCGTCGAGGATCTCGGCGGTGACCGGGCCGCCTTTGGCCTCGTTCAGCGATGCGGCGACTTCCTGGCGGAGCGTTTGGGCGTTCTGCGCTACCGTGTCCCGCTGTGAGCGATACAGCTCCGCGACCTGCCTCAGGACGGAGAGGAAGCCCGGGCGGCCGTAGTGATTGTTCTCCGGTGGGAAGTACGTGCCCCCGAAGAAGACCTCACCGTCGGATGTGAGGAAGGCGGTGAGCGGCCAGCCACCCTGGCCCGTGAGCGCCTGCACGGCGCGCTGGTAACGCGCGTCGACGTCGGGCCGCTCGTCGCGATCCACCTTCACGCACACGAAGTCGCGGTTTAGGAGCTCCGCCACCGCGGGATCCTCGTACGACTCGCCGTCCATCACGTGACACCAGTGGCACCACACGGCGCCGATGTCGAGCAGGATCGGCTTATCCTCGCGCCGGGCCCGGGCGAACGCCGCCTCGCCCCAGGGGTGCCATGCGACCGGCTGATGAGCCGCGGACGTGAGATAGGCGGAGGGCTCGGCCGCGAGGAGATTCGGCATGAGGGACGAAATGTACGTGGAGGTGCGCGGGGTCAACTAACCCCGCGGGACGCTCGGGGTCGTCGTGAGATACTTGACCACGGTCTCGCTCAGCAACGCTGCCCCGATCACGAGGCTCTCCTCGTCGATGTCGAACGTAGGACTGTGATGGGGCGATCCCGGCTTCCCGGGGGGCGCCGACCCGACAAACGCGAAAGCGCCCGGGACCTTCGCCAGAAACAGGGACATGTCCTCCCCACCCATCGTCCGGACGCCGGTCACGACGCGGTCGAGGCCTACGATGTCAGCGGCGGCGCCGCGCATCAGTTGGGTCATCCCTTCGTCGTTGACGAGCGGCAGGGACAACCGGCGGTAGCGCACCGCGGCCGTCGCCCCGAACGCGGCCGCGATACCGCGGACCGTGTCTTCGAGCAAGCGCGGCGCGTCCTCGTAGAGCTGCCCTCCGAAGGTCCGCACGGTGCCCCGCAACTCGGCGCGCCCAGGAATCACGTTGAATGCGCGGCCGGCGTTCACTTGGGTGACGGACACCACCCCCTCCTCGAAGGGGTTGCGCCGACGCGAGACCAGACTCTGGAGGCCGGTCACCACGTGCGCCGCGATCACGATGGGATCGATCGTCTGGTGCGGCGCGGCGGCGTGGCCGCCACGCCCCTCGATGGTAATCTCGAACTCGTCGACCGACGCCATCACGGGCCCGGGCATCACCGCGATGGTCCCGGTCGGGAGGTCGTTCCAGAGGTGGATCCCGAACGCGGCGTCTACCACGGGGTCATCCAGGACGCCGGCGGCGATCATCGCTTGGGCACCATGCGAGACCTCCTCGGCCGGCTGAAACGCGAACTTGACGGTTCCCGGCAGCGGCGCGGCGTGCAGTCGCCGAGCGACCTCGAGGCCGATCGCGACGTGCCCATCGTGGCCGCAAGCGTGCATCTTGCCGGCGTGTCGGGAACGGTAGGGGACGTCATTGGCCTCCTCGATCGGCAAGGCGTCCATATCGGCGCGGATGAGGACACACCGCGCTCGGGGACGCCCCGCCGCCTCTCGCACCGCGACAACCCCAGTGTCCCCGACGGCCGTGCGCACGGCGTAGCCGAGGTGTTGGAGCCGTTCGGTGACCAGCGCGCTGGTGCGGCGCTCCTCGAACCCGAGTTCAGGGTGTTGGTGCAGGTCGCGACGTGTGGCGACGAGCGTGGCCCGGTCGATCTCTGGAAGCGGGGGCGGGGGCGGAGCCGTCGTCACACGCGCGAACTCGGACACAGCCGATTCACCACGCACACCTCGCAGCGTGGTCGCCGGGCGATGCAGACCCGCCGCCCGTGGAGGATCAGGGTGTGCGAAAACCAGGTCCACCGGTCGCGCGGGACGAGCGCCATCAAGTCTCGCTCGATCTGCACGGGGTCCGTTGCGGTCGTGAGCCCGAGCAGGGTCGCGAGCCGCTGGACGTGGGTGTCCACCACGATCCCCTCGTTTTGGTGGAACCAGGTGCCGAGCACCACGTTCGCGGTCTTGCGGCCCACGCCGGGGAGGTCGACGAGCTGCGCCATCGTGCTGGGCACTTGGCCCCCGTGCCGCTCGATCAGGGCCTGCGCCATGCCGATGATCGCCTTGGTCTTGTTGCGGAAAAATCCCGTGCTGTGAATCTCCTGCTCGAGCACTCGGGGGTCGGCAGCGGCGTACGCCGCGACGCTCGGGTATTTCGCGAAGAGGGCTGGGGTCACTAGGTTGACCCGCGCGTCCGTCGACTGCGCAGACAGGATCGTCGCCACGAGCAGCTCGAGCGCGGTGGTATGGTGCAGGGCGGTGGTCGCGTCCGCATAGGCTGGGGTGAGGCGCGCGAGGATCTTGCGGGTGCGCGCGCGGAGCTGGGTCAGGGTCTCCTTCGTTCGCCGTCGCGCGGAGCGCGTCTTGGTGGGCATCAGGCGGCGCGGGGCGCGACGGGGAGGCGACCGGCTGGCGTAGCCATGGTCGACTGAACCTAACCGCTTAGCGGTGGGGCAGGAACCCGTCCAGCGCGCGCACGAAATCTTCCGTCGCCTCCACGTGCGGTGCGTGTCCGGCGGCGAGCTCGATCACGCCGGTGTGCAGCAGCGCCGCTGTCTCCCGGGCGGCGTCGAGCGGGAGCGGATCGGCGATACCTTGCACCACGACCGCCCGCGGCGCCTGGCCGTTCGGAAAGGTGCGGCGCAGCCGGTCCCGGAGATCGTAGCGCCCGAGGCTCTCCCACGTCGCCTGCCGCGTCCGCTCGGTGATGCGGAACGGCGTCAGTTCGGCAGCGCGGCTCGGGTCCCGGAAGTACCCCGCGACCGATAGCGCGAACGCGATGCGGCGGTACCTTTCGGGATCGCTCCGGGACAAGCCCGAGCGGGTAAGGTCCTCCCGGGCCCGGGCGAGCCACGGCTCGGCCATGCGGGCGGCAAAGCGGCGCTCGAACTCGTCCCGCCCGGCCGCCGTGACCGGTGCGGGGGCGACGAGGGCCAGCTGCGCGACGCGGTGGGGGTGTTCGAGCGCGTACAGCACCGCGAGCAGGCCACCCCAGGAATAGCCCAGCAGCACGAGGTGCTCGAGTCCCCAGTGGGCGCGCAGCGCCTCGAGGTCGGCCACGTGCTCGCGCCACCCGACGGGCGTCTCCCGCGGGACCGGTGACCGACCCCCGCCGCGCTGGTCGTAGTACAGCAGGGCACGGCCCCGGGCGAGCCGGTCATACTGCGGCAAGAGATAGTCGTGGTGGGCCCCCGGACCGCCGTGCAGCACGACGACCGCCGGGCCGTCACCCGCGCGGCGTGTATAAAGGCGGGCGCCGGGGACCGCGACCGTCGTTTCGTCCATCGCGTCACAAACTAACCAGTTCGGCGTCGACATTGACCGCACAGCCATGAAACCGCTTCGCTTTCCGCTCGCCCTCACGTCGCCGCTCGTGCGGCGGCTCGGGCTCGCCGACATCCTCATGCTCTGCCTCATCGGCG
>DATBCS010000227.1:0-19937 GCA_036270315.1 Gemmatimonadales bacterium | reverse complement strand
ATATCCCGGAGCTGAAGGACCGCAACTTCAACATGCGGGCCTTCGGAGAGCGCACGGCCACCAACTCACCGCTCCAAGGCTCAGCGGCGGACCTGATCAAGCGCGCGATGATCGCCATCGCCCGGGGCCTCACGGAGCGCGGGCTCGCCGCCCGGATGACCCTGCAAGTCCATGACGAGCTTGTGCTTGAGGTCCCTAAGCGGGAGCAAGACGCCGCCACGGAGCTGGTAAAAAGCCACATGGAAGCGGCGGCCGAATTGCGCGTGCCGCTCGTCGTAAGTATCGGTGTGGGAAAGGATTGGGTGGACGCGAAGGGGTAAGCACGGCTCTTGCAGGAACGGCAGGCCGGGCCCACTATTGGTGGCGCCGGCCTCGGGAGAGCGGCTACGTGCGGGGTCGGCGCCCTTTGGCGCCCAGGGGGTAGGTCGGTGCAGGCTCGACGTGGCTTCACGCTGATCGAGGTCCTCATCGTGGTGGTGATCATCGGGATCCTGGCGGCGATCGCCATCCCGAAATTCGCCAACTCGAAGGACCGGGCGTACATCTCACAGATGAAGAGCGACCTCCGCAATCTGGCCACGGCGGAGGAAGCGTTCTTCTACGACAGCGCGACCTACACCACCAACTTCGCGCGCATGAACAATTATGCGGCGAGCGTCGGGATCGCGGTCGTGATCAACGAGGCCACGCCACAGGGCTGGTCCGCGACGGCGACGAGCACCAACACCTACCACCAGTGCGCGGTGTTCTCCGGGCAGGCGGCGGCGACGCCCCCCGCCACGATCGAGGGTCGTATTACCTGCTCGTAGAGCCGCCCCCCTACCAGGAGTTCGCGCGCCGCCGCGAGGGCATGTGCTTCGCCCTCGACGGCGGCGTTTGGCTGCATCGCCACACGCTGCGGGGCGAGCCCATGGTCCACTTGGTGAGTGCGGACCGCAACCGGCTGCTCGCGCTCGGGCCCATACTGGGGCTC
Organism: Gemmatimonadales bacterium; assembly: GCA_036270315.1. GTDB lineage: Bacteria > Gemmatimonadota > Gemmatimonadetes > Gemmatimonadales > GWC2-71-9 > AG41. The sequence goes on along the minus strand of DATBCS010000227.1, from coordinate 18,964 downwards.
GAGGCGGGGTGGCTGCAGTACAAGCCCCTCAAGGACCCGCGCACCGGCGCACGGGTGCCCGCCTGGCATTGGGACGTATGGGGCGCTCGCCTGAGCCGGCTCGCCGGCCCGGCACCCGGCTAGGGACCGCCCTCCCGCTCGCGCTGCGGCGCTGCCACGCCGGGCCACCAGTTCCACCGGCCGGCGATGTGCATGATCGCCGGCACGAGCACCATCCGGATCAGGGTCGCGTCGAGCAACACGGCGGCGGCTAGGCCGAAGCCGATGAGCTGGACCGCGAGCACGCGGGCGAAGGCGAACGCGCCGAACACGAGGATCATGATCAACGCCGCGCTCGTGATGGTCGAGGCCGTCGCGGATAGGCCCTCCATGGTCGCGTGGTCGTTGCGGCCGGTCTTGTCGAACACCTCTTTGATGCGGGTGAGCAGGAACACCTCGTAATCCATCGACAGGCCGAACACGATCGCGAACACCAGCACCGGTACGACCGCCCAGATCGCCTGCGTCGGACCAGTGAGGCCGAACACACTGCCACCATAGCCGTGCTGAAATACGAGCACGGTGAGCCCGAACGCCCCGCCCACCGATAAGAGGTTGAGCAGCACGGCTTTGATCGGGACGAGCAGGGAACGGAACGCGATGAACAGCATGATCGCCGTGATGCCCAAGACCCAGCCCACGGTCCCCGGGAAGCGCGTCATCAGCGCCTGCTGCGTGTCCACGTTGGCGGCGGCGAACCCCCCCACCAGGATCTCGGCGCCGGCGAGGCCGCGCATGCCATGGGCGGCGAGCGCGCGCGCCCGCCGCACCAGATCCATCAGTCCCGTGAGCGACACCGAGTCCGCGGGGATCACGTCCATCAGGGTCACCCGGCCGTCCGCGCTCAGGTACGCGTCGAAGAAGCGCGGGTTCTTGGCGCGGGCGGCGGTGGGGTCGCTGTAGTACATCACGAGCCCCAGCCCCGACAGGCTGGGTTTGATGCTCGCGATGCCGCGGACCTCGCGCACCCGGGGGTCCCGGCGCAACGAGTCGGTCAAGACCTTGAGCCCGAGCAGGCGGCGGGCCGAGAGCGCCGACTCGCCCTCGGGCAGCTGGACCACGACCCGCACCGGCTGGATCACGCCACTCGCCCCCATCTCGCGCAGCGCCTCGAGGCCCTGCCCCGATTCGGACTCGACGGGAAACCAGTTTGTCGCGGGGAGGCCGAGCCGGAGCTGCGTGGCGGGAAAGGTGAGCAACGCGATTGCGGCGCCGCCGACCGTCACCGCGCGCCACGGCCGGTGGCCCAGCCAGCGCGCCCAGCGCTCCCACCCCGTGGGCGTGTGGAACCGGGCGAGCGGGCGCGCCAACCAGCGCGGGCGGTCGATGTTCCGGCCCAGGATCGCGAGCGCCGCGGGCAGGAACGTGGTCGCGAGCAGCACCGCGACCGCCACGACCAGCAACCCGCCCACGCCGACCGAGCGGGTGTCCGAGAGCGGCGTGATCGTGAGCGCCGCGAAGCCCACCACGACGGTGAGCCCCGACATCACGACCGCCGAGCCCGCTGTTTCGACGGTCCGCATCGCCGCGTCGGTGGGCGACAGCCCGCGGTTCAGCTCCTCGCGGAACCGCGTCACGACCAGCAGGGAATAGTCGATCCCGACGCCCAGCCCCACCATCGTCGTGATGTTCAACACGAACACCGACATCGGTAGGTAGCGCGCGGCGACCGCCACGAGGCCGAGGGCGATCGTGATCGCGAGGAGCCCGACGATCAGGGGCAGGGCCGCGGCGACGAGCGCGCCGAAGGCGACGATCAGCACCGCGAGGGTGAGGGGCAGGGCGCGCGCCTCCCCGCGCTCAGTGTCCTCAGCGCTGATGGCGCGCACATCATGATCCAACGCCGGAAACCCGGTGACCATCACGTCGAAGCCGCCCGAGCCCGGCACCTGCTCGAGCCCCGCGCGGATCGCCGCCCGCAGATCGGGGACGACGCTCGTGCTCAGCTCGCGCGTCGCTGCAGGCGTGAGGGCGGCGATGAGGAAGGTGGTGCGGCGGTCCTGGCTGACGAAGCTCGACTCCCCGATGGCGCGGACCGAAATCACCTGGCTCACGTACGGCCGCCGCTCCACGACCGCCTTGAGCGTGTCGAGGACGGCGACGAAGCGCTGGTGGGTCCAGCGCACGGGACCGTGGACCACGATGGCCACGTATTCGGCGAACGGAGTGGGAAACGTCTCCTTCAGCAGCTCGGTCGCGCGGTTCGCCTCGGTCGTCTCACTGACCCCGCCGCGCAGTGCCAGGACGTGCTGGACGTGACTCGCCCGCGGCGCGAGGAGCAGCGCCAAGGCCGCCCACGCCGCGAGGACCCAGCCGCGCCGACGGATGAGCGGGCCCGCGGGGAAGACAAACACTTACGTGCCAAGCATAAGCAGGCCACAATCATAGAGACGCCATCGGGGCAAAGCTAGCGGCGCGACGACCCCCTTTCCGATAAATTGCGCCATGCAAGTTGAACGTCGCATGTCCACGATCGTCGCGCTGGTCGTGGTGTTGCTCATGGTGGCGGTCCTGTGGGATGCCTTCGTGCGGCCGCCGCGCGCGCGCCGGGCGGCGCGCACCGCCGCGCCGTCCGCGCCGGCCCCAGCCGCTGCGGGCGGGCCCGCGCGCGACACCGTCGGCGCGGCCCGCCCCGCCCCCGCCCCCGCCCCCGCCCCCGCCCCGCTGCCCGGCCAGGCCGCGCCGAGCGCGGGCGACCAGACGAGCTATCTCGTGCTGTTGGCGCGCTCCGAGGCGCGCCGCCGCATCCGGGCGAGCGCGGGGCTCACCTATCTCAATGAGATCGTCGCCGCGAGCCCGGACTCGATGCTGCACCGCTGGGACAACCGCATCCTGCGCCCGGTGCGCGTCCACCTGGCGCCGGGGCGCGTGGCCAACTTCCAGCCGGTCTTCCTCGACGCGGTGCGGCGCGCGTTCCAGCGGTGGCAGGACGCCGGCATCCCCGTGCGGTTCGACCTGGACGCCGATTCCACCGCCGCCGAAGTGCGGTTCAAGTGGCGCATCCAATTCGAGGAGGAGCGCACCGGCCAAACCGAGCTCGCATGGGACCGGGACGGCCGCTTGCTCCAGGCCGTCGTCACGCTCGCGACCTTCGATCCCAAGGGCCAGCCGCTCAGCGTGGACGACGTGCAGGTAGTGGCGCTGCACGAGATCGGCCACCTGATCGGCCTCGATCACTCCCAGGACTCGACCGACCTGATGTTCGCGATCAGCAAGGTGCGCGATCTCTCGCCCCGGGACATCCAGACGGCACGCCTGCTCTACGACCTCGCACCGGGCTCGCTGCGCTGACGGTATGGTGAACGGAAGCGGCCGGCCGGTCCCATGACGCAGCGCGGTATCACCTCCTTTCTGACCCACGACGTCCCGGACGGCGGGGCAGCCTCCCTCGCCCAGGTGCTGGACGCCCTGGTGCGCGCGGGCGTGCTCGTCGAACCGGAAGCGGACGGCGCGGTGCGTTGCTTCGCTTGCGGGCACCGCTGCCTCGTCAAGCCGGGTCGCCGCGGCATCTGTAAGGTCCGCTTCAACAAGGACGGAACGCTGTACGTGCCCGCCGGGTACGTGGCGGCCCTGCAATGCGACCCGACCGAGAAGAAGCCGTTTTTCCACGCCCTCCCCGGCTCGGACACGCTGACCTTCGGCATGCTGGGGTGCGACTTCCACTGTGGCTACTGCCAGAATTGGCTCACCAGTCAAGCGTTGCGGGACGATGCGGCAGGGGTGGTCCCCACCGACGTCACGCCGGAGGCCCTGGTGCGGCTCGCCGAGCGACAGGGGGCGAAGCTCGTGGGCTCGTCCTACAACGAGCCCCTGATCACCGCGGAGTGGGCAGTCGACGTCTTCAAAGTGGCGCGCGCCCACGGCCTCAAGACCGCGTTCATCTCGAACGGCAACGCGACGCCGGCGGTGCTCGACTACATCCGGCCTTGGACCGATTGCTACAAGATCGACTTCAAGGCGATGGACGATAAACGCTACCGCGAGCTCGGCGGCGTGCTCCAGCACGTGCTCGACGCGATCCGCCTCGTGTACGAGCGGGGATTCTGGCTCGAGCTCGTCACGCTCGTCATCCCCGGCTTCAACGACGACGACGCCCAGCTGACCCGAGCCGCCGACTACATCGCCTCAGTGTCGCCCGAGATCCCGTGGCACGTCACGGCGTTCCACAAGGACTACAAGATGACCGATCCCGACAACACGTCCGCCGAGACGCTCATCCGGGCGTGCGAGATCGGCGCGCGGGCGGGCTTGAAGTTCGTCTACGCCGGCAATCTCCCCGGCCGGGTGGGCCGCTGGGAGCACACCTATTGCCCCGACTGCGGTGTTCGCCTGGTCGAGCGGCACGGGTACATGATCGAACGCCAGCGGATCGGCCCGGACGGCCGCTGTCCCTCCTGCAGCCGGCGGGTACCAGGCGTTTGGTGCTAGTCGGCCTCTTGCTCCAAGCGGCACTGGCGGCGCCCCCGGGGCCCCGCCTCGGGTTCGCCGGCGCCACCTTCGACCCGCTCGTCCGGGACGGCCTGCGCCGGGGCGTGTACCCCGGGGCGGCCCTCGTGATCGGGCGCCGCGATACCATCCTCTACAGCGCGGGCTACGGTCGCCTCACCTGGTCGCCGGCGAGCCCGGCCGTCGTCCCCGACAGCACGATCTACGACCTCGCGTCACTCACCAAGGTGGTCGCGACCACGACGGCGCTCATGCTGCTCGTCGAGCGGGGGCAGGTGCAGCTCGATGCCCCGGTGGCGCGCTACGTGCCCGCGTGCCCCGGGCCCAAGACCACGGGGCTCACCGTGCGGCAGCTGCTCACCCACACGTCGGGCTTGCGCGCGACCCTCCCGTTGTACCGCGACGCGCGCGACGCGGTGCAGGCGCTGCGGCGCGTGTGCGCCGAAACGCCGATCGCCCGGCCGGGGACGCGCGTGCTCTACAGCGACCTGAACGCGATCCTCCTGGGCGAGATCGTGCGCCAGGCGAGCGGCGAGCCGCTCGACCGCTTCGCCACGCGGGAAGTCCTCGCGCCGCTCGGCCTCACCCAGACCCTGTTCCGGCCACCGGCCCGGTTGCGGGGACGGATCGCGCCCACGGGCGTGTGGCGGGGGCACCCGGTCGCGGGCGTCGTGAACGATCAGAATGCCGCGACGCTCGGCGGCGTCGCCGGGCACGCGGGACTGTTCGGGACCGCGGCAGACTTGGCGCGGTTCGCGCAGTTCATGCTGCGCGCGGGGGCGCTGCCCGACGGCCGCCCGCTCGTCCGGGCCGAGACGGTGCGGCGGTTCACGACCAGGGCGGCGGACTTCGGGCACGGCACCGAGGCGCGCACCCTCGGCTGGCAGGCGGTGCCCACGGGGGAGCGGGTTTCGAGCGCGGGCACCCAATTCGGACCCCGGAGCTACGGCCACACTGGCTGGACGGGGACGTCGCTGTGGATCGATCCCGACCGCGACCTCTTCGTCGTGCTGCTGACGAACCGGGCCTTCGCCCCCCGCACCCGGCAGTCGTTCACCTTCTTGAAGGAGGTGCGCGGCCACGTGGCGGACGCGGCCGCGCGCGCGTCCGATGGCCGCTGAGCGGCCCGCGCGGCCCACGCTCATCTATGACGGCGAGTGCGGCTTCTGCCGCTCCTGGGTCGAGCGCGTGCGGCGGTGGGACCGGGAACACCGGCTCGCTACGGTGCCGTTCCAAGACCAGCGCCGCGTGGCCGCGTTGGGCGTCGCGCTGCCCGCCCTCGCCGCCGCGATGCACCTCGTGCTGCCCGATGGCCGGGTGTTCGCCGGCGCCGACGCGGCCCCGGAGCTGTTGCGGCTCCTGCCCGGGAAACGCTGGCTCGCGGCGCTGTTCCGGGTGCCGGGCGTCCTGCCCGTGGCGCGCCGCGTGTACTCCGGGATCGCCCGCCGGCGGCGCTGTCTGGTGCGCGGGCACCCGAGCGACTAGGTTCGGAACCAGAAGGATGGAGAGGAGCGGTCCATGACGTCCCCGACGTCCGCGGCGCCGAGCGCCGAGGTGGTGCGCGAAGCCCTGCGACACGTGAAGGATCCCGAGCTCGATATGAACATCATCGACCTCGGCCTGGTGTACGATGTCGCGGTCGAGGATGGCGCGGTGCGCGTGGAAATGACGCTCACGTCGCCCGGCTGCCCCGCGGGGCCGATGATCACGAACGACGCCTATCGCGTGATCCGCGCCCTCGACGGGGTGAAGGATGTGGACGTCGCCATCGTGTGGGAGCCCTACTGGTCGCCGGAGCGGATGGACCCGAAGGTCCGGGCGTTGATGGGGCTCTAGCCGAGCGCGGCGAGCAGCGCGTCCCCCAGCACCTCGATCTGCCAGCGCCGGAGCTCCCCGATTCGGGCGAGCCCGGCGCGATCGTTTGGGGGGGGCGTCGCCCGCGCGACAGCCTCGAGCGTCGTCCGCCCGCACAGCACGCCGGGGTCGAGCCCCAAGTCCGTGGCTCGGCGATTGCGGGCCAGCTTGAGGCGCTCCACGCGCTCGTCGAACCCCGGATCGCGCGGCGGCCGCGGGGCGCGTTCCACCCGGGGCAGCTCCGCCTCGCGCAGGCCGCGCGCGCGCCGCACGCTCTCGAGCAGGGCCGCGCCGTGACGCCGGGCGAGCGTCGCCGGCAGGCCGGGAAGGTGCGCCAGATCGGACGGGGAGTGGGGCAGCGCCCGGGCGACGGCGAGCAGCGCGTCGTTTGCGATGATCCGGAACGTGGCCTTGTCTTGGGCGGCGGCGAGCGTCTCGCGCCAGTGGTACAGCTCGCGCAGCGCCGCGAGCTGGCGGGGCGGCAGGCTCTTCGCGCCCTTCACGCGGAGAAACGCGTCGGCTCCGTCGCTCGTGCCGGTCCAGCGCAGCTCCTCGAGGCGCACGAATTCCTCCTCCGCCCACGCGAGGCGGCCCAGCCAGCTCAGCCGGTCCCGCAGCGCCGCGCGCAACGCCGGCAGATGCTCGGTGTCCGCCGCCGCATAGGCGAGCATGGCGGCCGGCAGGGGACGCTGCGACCAGTCCGCCTTCTGATGCTCCTTCACCAGCTTCACCCGGACGTACTTGTCGAGCAGTGCGGCGAGCCCCACGGCGGCTTCGCCCGCGAGTTGCGCGGCGATCCGCGTGTCGAACAGGTGCCGCGCGCGGAAGCTGTAGTCGCGGTCCAGGATGCGCAGGTCGTAGTCCGCGTCGTGGAAGATCTTCTCAACCCGGGGATCCCCGAGCAGCTCACCCACCGGCGAGAGGTCGGCCAGGGCGAGCGGGTCCACGATCGCGGTCGCCGACGGGCTCGACAGCTGAATGAGGAAGATGCGGTCGCGGTAGCGGTGAAAGCTCGCCGCCTCCGTATCGGCGGCGATCAGCGGCTCGCGGCGAAACGCGGCGACGGTGTCGGCCAGCGCTTCGGGCGTGCGGATGTAGCTACGCAGCCGTCACTCTTCCTGGGCCAGCTGCTCGAGGCCGGCCGCGATTTCCTCGAGTGCCTTGGCGAGCGTCTTGTAGAATTCGGGGTCGGGCGCCTGGGGCGCGCCCCCCAAGGGGTCGCCCGCGTGTTTGCGGGCGGCGCGCGCCGCGTGGCGGATGTAGTCGGTGGCAACCCGCATCGGCTTCCTCGCACTCGGGGCTGATCGTGATGGATGCGACTGCGCTGACTCACAAGATACGCACCGCGCTCGCGCCGTGTCGCCTCGGCGACTGGCCCACCCCGCTCGAGCCGGCGCCGGAGCTCGGCCGGGCGCTCGGCGTCGCGGGGCTCGTGCTCAAGCGGGAGGACCGCTCCGCGGCGCGCTGCGGCGGCAACAAGGTGCGGGGGCTGGAATTCCTGCTCGCCGGCGCGGCGCCCGGCACGGTGTTCGTGACCGTGGGCGCCACCGGCTCGAGCCATTGCCTCGCCACGGCGGCGCACGCGGGCGTCCTGGGGTGCTACGCTGCCCTCGCCCAGTTCCCGCAACCCGAGACGGCGACGAGTCGGGCGGTGGCGCGCGCGTGCGCCACCCGCGCGGCCCTCGTGGTGCGCGCCCGCGGGCGCGCCACGCTGCCCTGGGCCGTACTGGCCGCCTGGCGCGGCGCGCGGGCGCTCGGGCCACGTCGCTGGATCCCCGGCGGGGGCGCCGATCCGCGGGCGGTCGTGGGGCACTTCCTCGCCGCGCTCGAGTTGGCGCACCAGCTCGCCGAGCCCCCGGAGGCCATCGTCGCCCCGCTCGGCACCGGGGGCACGGTGGCCGGGTTACTGCTCGGCGTCACGCAGCTCGGGTGGCCGACCCAGGTGATCGGAGTGCGCGTGGCCCCCCGGATCGTCGCGAGCCGCTGGCGCACCCTCCGGCTCGCCCGGGGCGCGGCGCGCCTGTTGGCGCGCCATGGGATCGCGCTCGTCGACGGGCGCGTCCGCTCCCGGCTCGCCCTCGTGAACGGCGTGGGCCGGGGCTACGGCCACCCGACCCCCGAAGGCGAGGCGGCGGGCCGGCTCGCTGCCGAGCACGGGCTGGCGCTCGATGCCACGTACGGCGCCAAGGCGCTGGCGGCGCTGGCGCGCCGCCCCGCGGGCGCGGTGCAGCGGGTGGTGTTCTGGCATACGTTTGGCGTCCCCGCGCCCGCTGGCGAGGTCCTGGCGTGACCGCTTTCCCCACCGTCGAGCTGACGGTCTACCCCAACGACTGCGATGCGTTCGGTCATCTGAACCAAGCGGCGCTCTTGGCGCTGCTCGAGCGGGCCCGGTGGGAGGCCCTCGCCCGGGGGCCGGGCATGGACCTGTTCGACCGCAACGGCGTGTGGCTCGCGGCCCGCAAGACCGTGATCGAGTACAAGGCGGGAGCCTACCCGCGCGACGTGCTGCGCATCGAAACCGTCATTCCCCACCGGGGCACCACGAGCCTGACGCTCCGGCACCTGGTGCGCCGGGTGGCGGACGACGTGATCATCGCCGAGGCGGAACTCGTGTTCGTGTGCATCGACCGGCTGGGCCGCGCCACACCGCTGCCCGAGGAGATCGCCCGCCTGCTCGGCCCCCGCGCGTCCGCGTCGCACCAGCTCGTGCGTCTGTCGGCGAGCGATGTGACGCTGGCGGTCGACGTCCGCGGGGACGGGCAGCCGGTGCTGTTCCTGCACGGCTTTCCGTTCGATCGCTCGATGTGGCGCCACCAGGTGGCGGCGCTCTCCCGGTATCAGCGGATCGCCCCTGATCTGCGTGGCGTAGGTGGGTCGACGGCACCCGCGTCGCCCGATGAGTACACGCTGGCCCGCTACACCGACGACCTGATCGCGCTGCTCGACGCGCTCGGCGTTGGAGCGGTGACGGTGTGCGGGCTGTCGCTCGGCGGCTACCTGGTGTTCGAGCTGTTGCGCCATCATGCCGAGCGGCTACGCGCGCTCGTGCTCGTTGACACCCAGCCGGGCGCGGACTCTGGCGCCGCGCGGCGCGGCCGCGACGAGCTCACGACGCTGGCCGAACGGGACGGCCCGGACGGAGTGCTCGAGCGGCTGCTGCCGTCCCTCGTCGCGCCGCATACGGCGACGACGCAACCCGAGGTGGTGGAGCAGGTACGGGAGATGGCGCGCCGCTGGGCGGTGCCGGCGATCGTGGGCGTGCAGCGCGCCCTGCGCGAGCGTCCCGACTCGCGCGAGACGCTGCGCCACGTGCGCGTGCCGACCCTGGTCCTGGTGGGGAGCGAGGACGCCATCGCGCCGCCGCGCGTGGCCGTGGCCATGGCGCGGCTCGTGCCGGGGGCGCAGTACCACGTCGTCCCCGCGGCGGGACACCTGGCGCCGCTCGAGCAGCCGCTCGTCACGACGCGGCTGATGGCCGACTTCCTGGGCACTGTGGGCTGAGACCTTCCATCCCCGTGGCGCCGCGGGTAGCGTTCGGCATGCCGCAACCCGCTCCCAACCACGCCGACGAGCCCGTCCGTCAGGGATTCGTCGGCTATGTGTACATCGGCGCCCTCAAGTGGCGGGTGATGCTGCGGCTTCAGCTGGAGGCGGGGGCGTGGCGCGGGCAGCTCTGGTTCGCCGAGGCGGGGGGCATGGAGGTGAAGGACACCGAGGAGCTCGTCGGCCGGAGCCCCGAGGAGCTGTTGCAGCACGCCCGCTCGCTCCCGGCGGAAGATCTGATCCGGCGGTTCCGCGCCTCCTACGGCGAGCGCCGGCGCTGCTTCGCGCTCCGCGCCGTGACGGACGAGCTGATCGAGCATGTGCGCGCCCTGAACCGCGCGGCGGCGCGCGCCGCTGCCCAGCAGCTCGACGGCCCGCGCGCGGTGCAGGAGGTCGCGCGCCACCAGGAGCACATGCACCTGCTCGTGGAGGGGATGGGCGCGATCGCGGGACGCGAGGGCCGATCCGGCCGCTGAGCGGCGGCCGACTCCCGCGGCGACGCGTGATGGTGGAAGCGGGTCAGGACCCCTTGCGTTGCGGCTTGCCCGGGGGCGTGGCGCTCTGGAACACGTCCCGGTTCTTCGCGATGTAGGCCTTCCACTGGGGCGGCGTGTCTTCCTCGGGGAAAATCGCTGTCACGGGGCATTCAGGCTCGCACGCGCCGCAGTCGATGCACTCGTCGGGGTGGATGTACAGCTGATCTTCGCCCTCGTAGATGCAGTCAACGGGGCACACGTCTACGCACGACCGGTCCTTCAAGTTGACGCAGGGTTCCGCGATTATATACGTCATGCAGGCTCCCGAGACGCCGACTCGCAAACTTAGATTGGGTGATACCCCAGTCAAGGCCCGGTGGCACCACGCGTTGTTGTAGCGCCCGGGCGATTCGCGCCACTCGCGCTCGCGGCCCTGCTCGCCGCGCTCGGGCTCGTGCCGGTAGCCAATCTCCTCAGCGGTGGCCCGTTCATCCCGTGGTGGGGCGCCGCGGTGCGGGAATGGTTGGTGTCGGGCACGGCCGTGATCCTGGTCGCGCTGGGTCTCGCGTACCTGGGGGGCGAGCGGATCGATCACTGGTGGTCTCGGGCCGCCGCCGCGCTGCTCCGGCCGTCGCCCGCCGCGTTCCAGGCGATCGTGGCCGTCGGCGTGTTCCTCCTCACGGCGGCCTTCGCCATCTACTGCTTCGCGCGCGCCCCGTTCTCGCAGGACGAAATGGCGCAGCGCTTCCAGGCGCACCTCCTGCTCGACGGTCGGGTGTTCGCGCTGGGCGAGCCGCATCCGGAGTTCTTCGCGGTGACCGGCGTGCTGGATCGCGCCGGGCGGTGGTATTCGATGTACCCGATCGGCGGCCCCACGCTCCTCGCCGCGGGGATGGCGCTCGGCGCCACGTGGCTCGTGAATCCCCTCCTCACCGCCCTCACCGCGTGCGGCCTGTACCGCTTCGCGGCGGCGGCCTTCGGGGAGGGCCCGGCCCGGGCCGGGGTACTGCTGTTCGCGCTGTCGCCGTTCGTGCTCATCATGGGGGCGAGCGAGATGAATCACGTCGGCACGCTGGCGCTCGGCACGCTGGCGCTCGCCGCGCTGCCGAGCTGGGCCCGCGCGACGGCCCCGCGAACGGTGGCGCGGGCAGCGGCGCTGATCGGACTTGGGGTGGGCGGGATGGCGGCGATTCGGCCCCTGGACGCGACCGCCGTGGCCCTCGTGATCGGCGTGTTTCAACTCGCCGTCGTGACGCGCGAGCGCGCGCGTGCCGGCTCGCTCGCCGTCGAATGCGCCATCGGCGCGCTGCCCGTGGCGTGGCTCCTGTACGCCAACGCCCGCACCACCGGCCATCCGCTGATGTTCGCTTACGACGCGCTGTACGGGCCCGGGCACGAGCTGGGGTTTCACCTCGATCCCTACGGCGTGCCGCACACGCCGACGCACGCACTCATCCTCACGTCCGCCAGCCTGATGCGCCTCGATCGCTATTTGTTCGAGTGGCCGCTTCCGGGGCTCGTCCCGGTCCTCGCGGGCCTGGTGGCGTTGCGCCACCCCACGCGGTGGGACGTCCTGCTGCTCGGCTGGGTCGCGGCGATCCTCGGGGGGTACGCGCTGTACTGGTTCGATGGGTTCTTCGCGGGGCCGCGCTTCCTCTACACCGCCCTGCCCGCGGTCCTGCTCTTCGCGGCCCGGGGCCCGGGACTCGTGGCCGAGCACCTCCCGGCCGGCGTCGTGCGGCGGGCCGTCCTGCTCGTCGTGCCGCTATGCGTCGCGTGGGCATGGCTCGTCCCCACCGGCGTCTCGAGCGTCCAGCTGCGCGCCTACTATTATCATGTCGGGCGCACCAAGCTGAAGACCGACATTGCCACCGAGCTCGAGCAGGCCCACCTGGGGCGCGCGCTCGTGGTGGTGCACGAAGGGTGGCGCGCCCGGCTCGAGGCGCGGCTTCGGGCCGCGGGGCTCCTGCCCGGGGACGCCTTTCGGGTACTGGCGAGCGCCGACGCCTGCCAAGTCGCGACGGCACTCGACGCCGAGGACGCGCGGCCCGACGCCGACTCCACCGGACGAGGCGCTCGCTTGCTCGCCGCGACGGCGCCGCGGGGGCCCGTCCGTGCCGTGCCGGGGCTCCAGGCGGATCAAACCGTGGTGCTGGCGCCCGACCGCGCCCTGAGCGCGGCGTGCCGGCAAGAACTCGCGGCCGATTCGGCGGGGGAGACGCCGTATGCGCCGTTCCTCGCGCTCGCGCGCTTCGAGCGGAGCGGTGCCGTGGGCGGGCCCGTGGTGTTCGTCCGTGACCTGGGCGCGCGCAACGCGCTGTTACGCGAGCGCTTCCCGGGGCGGACGTGGTACCGTTATCGACCGCGCCGCAGCCTCGACGACACCACGGCGGCGCTCGAGCCATACCGCTGAGAGGGACGCCACGGAGATACGTACGGGTATCTGAACACAGACTCGGACCGACGGTTCAAGGGCCAGATTGCACCGATTGATTCCTGAGGGTATCCTAGATACGCATGGGTATCATGCGACGGAAGCGCAAGGCGGAGACCCGCACCCTGCTGGTGGAGGCAGGGTTGCGGGTGTTCGCGGAGCGCGGCCTCGAGTTCGGGTCGCTCGACGAAGTGGCCCAGGTGGCGGGGTTCACCAAGGGCGCGATTTACCGGCAGTTCCCGTCGAAAGGGGCGTTTCTCCTGGCCCTGTTCGAGCAGTATGCGGCGGTCGCCCGGGCCGGCGCGGGGGCGCGGCGCGCGCCCTGGTTCCTGCCGCTCACCATTCAGTTCGCCGCGCAGGCGATGCGGGACCCGCTGCTCCGACGCCGCTTCGCCGTGGTCCTCGCCGACGCCCCCGCCGGCAGCACGCCCGCAGGGGAGCTGTTGCACGCGCTGGCACGCGTGCTGCCCGGGGCCGCCCCGAGCGCTCCTGCCCCGCCGGCGCCGACCGCACCCGCCGCGCCTCCCGCCACCCCGAGGCGGGCGTGAGCGCGCCCCCGACGGCGGTCGGCTCCGCCCGCGGTGCCCCGTGACAACGCGCCACCGCCTGGTCGACCTGAGTCACACCGTCGAACAGGGCATGGTCACCTACCCGGGGCTCCCCGCGCCGGCGATCCGCGAGTGGCTGTCGCGCGACGCGTCGCGGGCCCGCTATGCGCCGGGAACGACCTTCGAGATCAACACGATCGAGATGCTCGCCAACACGGGCACCTACATCGATGCGCCGTTGCACCGCTATGAGGATGCCCCCGACGTGGCGGAGTTCCCGCTGTACGCCGTCGCCGACCTCCACGGCATCGTGATCCGGGCGACGGAACGCACGGAGCGCGCGCTCGATCGCGCGCTGTTCGTGGGGCGGGAGCTGCAGGGGAACGCCGTCCTCGTGCACACGGGCTGGGACGCTCACTGGCGCACCGAGCGCTACGGGTCGGGCCACCCGTTTCTCAGCCGGGCCGCGGTGGAGCACCTCGTGGCCGCCGGGCCGGCGCTCGTGGGCATCGACTCACTCAACATCGATGACGATCACGACGGCACGCGCGCGGCCCACACGGCGCTCCTCGGGGCCGGGATTCCGATCGTCGAGCACCTCTGCAACCTGGCGGCGCTGCCCGAGGCCGGGTTCCGCTTCTTCGCGGCGCCGGTCAAGGTGAAGGGCATGGGCAGCTTTCCGGTCCGGGCGTTCGCCCTCGTGTAGCGGGCGGGACGCCCGGCCGCGGGCGGCCCGCCGCGGCTACGGCGCGGGGGCGACCGCCGCGCCTGGTCCGTCCGCGGGGACCTGCGCCGCGCCGAACTGGCGCTCGATTTCCCGCGTGATGTGCATCGAGCAGAACTTCGGCCCGCACATGGCGCAAAATTCGGCGCTCTTGAAGTACTCGGCGGGCAGCGCTTCGTCGTGCAGCTCGCGGGCGCGGTCGGGGTCGAGGGACAGCCGGAACTGCTCGTTCCAGTCGAAGCGGTAGCGCGCCCGCGACAGGGCGTCGTCGCGCGCCCGCGCCCCCGCGCGTCCCCGCGCGACGTCGGCGGCGTGCGCGGCGATCTTGTAGGCGATCACACCCTCCCGGACCTCCTCGGCGTTCGGGAGCCCGAGATGCTCCTTTCGCGTCACGTAGCACAACATGTCGGCGCCGTACCAGCCGATCATCGCCGCGCCGATCGCGGAGCTGATGTGATCGTAGCCCGGGGCGATGTCGGTCACGAGCGGCCCCAGGGTGTAGAACGGCGCCTCGTGGCAGATCGCCTTTTCCTTGCGGACGTTGATCTCGATCAGGTGCAACGGGATGTGGCCCGGCCCCTCGATCATGACCTGCACGTCCTGGGCCCAGGCTCGCCGGGTCAGCTCGCCCAGCGTCTCGAGCTCGGCGAACTGGGCGCGGTCGTTCGCGTCGGCGAGCGAGCCCGGCCGCAGCGCGTCGCCCAGCGAGAGCGTGACATCGTAGCGGCGCGCGATCTCGAGGAGACGGTCGAAGTGCGTGTAGAACGGGTTCTGGGCGTTGTGGTGCATCATCCAGTAGGCGTGCAGCGACCCGCCGCGTGACACGATCCCGGTCACCCGCCCCAGGGCGAGCCCCACGTACTCGCGCAGGATGCCGCAATGGACCGTGACGTAGTCGACGCCCTGCTGCGCCTGGTGCTCGACCATCGCCAGCAGGTCGTCCGGCGTGAGATCTTCGACGCGCGCCGCGGCGCTCACGGCCTGGTAGATCGGCACCGTCCCGACCGGGACGGGGGAGGCGGCGAGGATCGCGCGGCGGATCGCGTCGATGTCGCCCCCGGTCGAGAGGTCCATGACCGTGTCCGCGCCGTAGTGCACGGCGTGGTGGAGCTTTTCGAGCTCCTGGTCGATGTGCGACTCGACGGCCGAGTTCCCGATGTTGGCGTTGATCTTGACCCGGGCCACCCGGCCGATCGCCATCGGATCGAGCCGCCCGGCGAGGTGGGCCACGTTGGCCGGGATGATCAGCCGGCCGCGGGCCACCTCATCGCGCACCAGTTCGGCCGGGAGCTCTTCCCGCTCGGCGACGCGCAGCATTTGGGGGGTGATCGTGCCCTGACGGGCGAAATGCATCTGGGTGAGGCAGGACATCGGCGGACTCCCTTCGCCGGACGAAGCCGGTCGCAGGTTCAAAGGGTGTGATCTCAGCCCGCCCGGCGCTGCCGGCGAGCACCCCTGTCAGTGATGCAATGTAACCGCGGCGGATTGGTGGCGACGGCACTCCAGGTGGCGTGATGCTGTCGTGTTACTGTCGAGATGCGCGCGGGCTCAGATCTCGCGCGGTCGCCGGGGGCCGTAGCGCGCGGCCCGCTCGTGCAGCTTCTCCCACTCGGAGCGGAACGCGAAGGGATCGAGCCCGGTGGCTTGGTCGAGCGCGAGGATGCCGTCCAGGTGGTCGATCTCGTGCTGCAGCAGCTCGGCGAGCGCCCCAAAGCTGGAGCGTGTTGGGCTTGCCCTTCAGGTCGGTGAAGCTGAGGGTCACTTGGTACGCCCGGTTCACGCGCACCAGCAGGTTGGGAAACGAGAAGCAGTCATCCCACACCTGAAAATCGTCCGGCCCGACGTCGGTGATCTCCGGGTTCACCATCGTCCAGCGTTGCTTGTCGATCTGGACGAACACGAGGCGGACCGGGGCGCCGATCTGGGGCGCCGCAAGCGCGCGGCCCATGTTGTACTTCTCCCGCGCGGCGCCGAGTGTGTCCCGCAGGTCGTCGGCGACCAACCGGGTCGCGGCCGACTTGGGGTCCTGGATCGGCTCGCAGCGGGTGCGCAGGATGGGATCGCCCAGTTGGCGGATGTGCCGCACCGTCATGGGGCGCCAATTTGGGGGTTTGGCGCCGCAGTGCAACTCGCGGTAACGTACGTCGCATGACCCTCGCCGGCGTGGTGCTCGCGGCGGGACGGTCCGAGCGCATGGGCACGCCCAAGGCGCTGCTCGACTTCCGCGGCCGCCCTTTCATCATCCGCATCCTCGAAGCCCTGGAGGCGCTCGAGTTGAAGCCGCGCGTGGCGGTGCTCGGGCCCGACGCGCCCCGCATCCGGCCCGCCCTGGCCGCCCACGAGTGCCTCATCGTGGAGAACCCCGATGTGGCGGGCGGCGCCATCGGCTCGCTCCGCGCCGCGCTCGCGGCCGTAAAGCCGGTGCGGCCGGCCGCGCTCCTCGCCTGGCCCGTGGATCTGCCCCACGTGCGCGTCACCACGGTCGAGCGCCTGCTGGACGCCTACCGCCGCCACCCGGCGCCCGCCGTCGTGCCAAGCTTCGCCGAGCGGCGTGGCCATCCCGTGATCTGGGATCAAGCGCTGTTTGCCGAGCTGGACACGAGCGACGCCGCCACGCGCCACGGCGCCCGCGCCGTCTTGTCGGCGCACGAAGCCGAGCTCGTCTCCGTCGCGGTCGACGACCCCGCGGTGATCGACGATCTCAACACCCCGGCCGACTACGAGCGGCTGGTGCGCGAGATCAATCGCGATATCTACTGAGCGGGTAACGAGTTCCGAATTCGCGCAATATCGGTGTGCTTTAGTTGACAATCCCGAGTACGGGACTTAGGATTCGCTTGCCCATGTCAGACGCGACGCCGCAACTTCCGGCACATAAAGGACTTCGGGGTGACGTCCTGCGCGAGCTCAAGCGCGCCCAGCCGCTCACCGCGAGGCAGCTGGCTGAGCGGTTGGAGGTGTCTCCCAACGCGGTGCGCCATCACCTCAGGGAGCTCGACGGCGCCGGGCTCGTCGGCTATGCCCGCGAGCAGCGCGGCGTGGGGGCGCCCACCTTCGCCTATCGGCTGAGCGCCACGGGCGAGGCCCTGTTCCCGCGCGCCTACGAAACCACGCTGACCCAGCTGCTCGAGCGGGTCGCGGCGAAGGCCGGTCGCGCCGCGGCGGTCGAGCTGTTCGCGGACCACTACCGCGAGTTGACCGGCCGGGTCCGGGCCGAGCTCGGCGACCGAGACGCATCGGAGCGGGTCGCGCTGGTGGCGCACCTGATGAACGAGCAGGGCTACATGGCCGACTGGCAGGAGGCGGCCGGCGCCTTCCGCCTGGCCGAGCACAACTGCGCGATCCGCGCAGTGGCTGAGCGCTTCCCGGAGGTGTGCGCGGCGGAGGAGCAGTTCCTGCGCGACGTCCTCGGGGCGGCCGTCGAGCGCCGCAGCCACATCGCCAGCGGCTGCAACGCGTGCGAATACGCGATCACATTCGGGCCCCGTCCGTCCCAGGAGTGCGCATGAGCAGCGGCATCGAAGCGCAGGTCCTCCAGCCGTACAAGTACGGCTTCGTCACCGACATCGAGTCCGATGTCGTCGCGCCCGGCCTGAGCGAGGACGTGATCCGGCTCATCTCGGCGAAGAAGGGCGAGCCCGAGTGGATGCTCGAATGGCGGCTCCACGCCTACCGCAACTGGCTCAAGATGCCGGAGCCGCACTGGCCCAACGTGCGCTACGGCCCCATCGACTACCAGGCGATCAGCTACTACGCCGCCCCCAAAGCGAAGCCCCAACTCGCGAACCTGGAGCAGGTCGACCCCAAGCTGCGCGAGACGTTCGCGCGCCTCGGGATCCCGATCGAGGAACAGAAACGGCTCGCCGGCGTCGCCGTGGACGCGGTGTTCGACTCGGTCTCAGTGGCGACCACGTTTCGCGAGGAGCTGGCAAAGCAGGGCATCATCTTCTGCGCCATCTCCGAGGCGATTCGCGAGCACCCCGATCTGGTGCGCCGCTACCTCGGCTCCGTCGTCCCCTATAATGACAACTTCTTCGCGGCGCTGAACTCGGCGGTGTTCACGGACGGCTCCTTCGCCTACATCCCGCGGGGCGTGCGCTGTCCGCTCGAGCTGTCCACCTACTTCCGGATCAACGCGTCGGCCACGGGGCAGTTCGAGCGCACCCTGATCGTCGCGGAGGCGGGGAGCTCCGTGAGCTACCTCGAGGGTTGCTCGGCCCCGATCCGGGACGAGAACCAGCTGCACGCCGCCGTGGTCGAGCTCGTCGCGCTCGACGAGGCCACGATCAAGTACTCGACCATTCAGAACTGGTATCCGGGCGACGAGGAGGGGCGGGGGGGGATCTACAATTTCGTGACGAAGCGGGGCAAGTGCGCCGGCCGCGCGTCGAAGATCTCCTGGACCCAGGTGGAGACGGGCTCGGCGATCACGTGGAAGTATCCGGGCTGCATCCTTCAGGGCGACGACTCGATCGGCGAGTTCTACTCGGTGGCGGTGACCAACCAGCGCCAGCAGGCGGACACCGGCACCAAGATGATCCACATCGGCCGCAACACGCGCTCGACGATCGTCTCCAAGGGCATCTCGGCCGGTCGCGGCCAGAACACCTACCGCGGCCTGGTGAAGATCCTCAAGAGCGCCGACGGGGCGCGCAACTACTCGCAGTGCGACTCGATGCTGATCGGCGAGCGGTGCGGCGCCCACACGTTCCCTTACATCGACGTGCGCAACAGCACGGCGATCATGGAGCACGAGGCCTCCACCTCCAAGATCGGCGAGGATCAGATCTTCTACGCCAAGCAGCGGGGCCTGTCCGCCGAGGACGCGGTGTCGATGATCGTCAACGGCTTCTGCAAGGAAGTCTTCAAGGAGCTGCCGATGGAGTTCGCCGTGGAGGCG
>DATBCS010000226.1:0-28485 GCA_036270315.1 Gemmatimonadales bacterium | reverse complement strand
ATCGCGATATGGGTCGAAGCCTCCGCGACGCGCTTCGCGCGCTCATGGCGCTCATGGCCCAAGTGACACGCGGGGTGCCTGGGGACTCCTTAGCCAGCGGCGTTGGTCAGGGCGTCGCATACCTCCTGCGTTGATCGCACGCGCCCGATTCGCGGGAAAATCGTTTGACAGGCGAACGCGTGGGCTTCCGCCGTGAGGCCGGCCATCGCGTCCTCGACGAAGACGAGCTCGTAGTTGCGCTCGAATGCATCGCGCGCGGTCGACTCTACGCCAAAGTTGGTCGCGATGCCACCCAGCACGATCGTGCGTACCTCCCGGCGGCGCAGCTGCAGGTCGAGGGCGGTGCCGTAGAAGGCACCCCACTGGTGCTTGGTGATCAGGATGTCTCGCTCGTCCCGACCCAGTTCGGGCGCCAATTCATCCCACCCGCGCTCGCGCGCCATCGCCGGTGCCGGCAGGTCGCGGCGCTGGCCCAACACGTCGGTACCAGCCGAGGAGTAAGAGACGCGCACCAAAGCGACTGCAGCAGCTCTCGCCCTGAAGCTGGCGGCCAGGCGCACCGCCCGGGCTAGGACGTCCTTTGCGGTGTTGGGAGCCACGGGGCGCTCGAGAATGGCACGCTGCAGGTCGATCAGGACGAGTGCCGTGTGGCGTACATCGAGCTCCAAGGCATCAGCCATCGAGCACTCTCCAAGTCTGATCGCTGCCGCCTACCGAGGGAGGCAAGCCGTCAGGGGACAGCGGGCGGCGGCCCGATGACCGACCAGTGAGCATCACGGACCTGCCACCCGCTCGCGGTGTGCTCCACGATACCCGTGAAGAAGCCGTTCTCCTCCACGCGCCGCCCGCGCCGATCGACCTGCGTCTCGTGATACGGGGCCGCGAGCACCGCGAAGCCTGGAGCGAGGGGATCCACTCGCACCGTGTCACCCCACCGGAGTTCGATGCGGGTGATGGTCTGCGTGAGCGTCGCGATCGCACGAGCCGCCGCATCGTGGTTGGGAAAGACCAGCCGCCCCTCATCGGCCATGAAGAACGCCGGGTCGTCGGCAAAGTACGCGCCCCACGCCGAGGGGCCCTGCGTCGTGACGTCGTGGGCGAGGCTCGCCGCGAATCCGCGAACGCTGTCCCGCATCGCCGTCGCCTGCGCCGAGTCAAGCGTGGGCCGGCCGGCGGGCCGGACCGGTGGGCGGGCGTCGCACGCGGTAAGGGTAAGCGTTCCGAGAAACGCGACGGCAGGGGCGACACGCATTATGGCCTCCAGGAATGCCGCTTGCTCCTCAACGGATCGCGCTCACACTGCCGCGCACCGAAGCGCCGCTGCTGCGACGTGCACGACCACGCGTCGGTTCTCCTCGAGCAAGCGTCTGGTTCAAGGACTTGGCTTGCCGGCGTTACGTCGAGCGCGTCAACTGCCACGTCACGCGGCCGTCGCCCCCGCGCCCCACCACGACGAACGATGCACGATTCTCACCCGTCAGGGCGAACTCGACGACGCGCCCGGCGCTATCCACGTAGCGAAACACGCCCGCGCCCACGCGATCGAGGCGATACACCTGCCCCCCCGCCAGTTTGAGTTCGGCTGGCACGGTGGCCTGCAGCTGGTCGCCGACGCGTTCGACTTCGACGCTAAAGCGGCGCACCGCACCGCCGGACTGGAAGGAGACCCCCGACGCCTCCCACCGCCCGATGCTGCGGCTGAGCTCGGAGTCCGCCGCCGAGCGCCCCTGTGCGGACACCGGATATGCGCCACACACGAGCCACGCGGCCACGATGCCGCAGGCTCCGAGAGACATGCTTCTTCTGGTTACCACGGTGCTGCCCTCCCTCCTATCGGATCACCCTCAGCTGGGGCGCTCCGAACGCTGAATGGCCGTGGCCCTCGTTCCGACGTGAGCCGGGAGCGTGCCGACTCTGCCTCGCTCCCGACTACCCCTGGGGCGGGCCCAACCGCTGCCCCTCGCGCCGTTGCGCCAATACGCGTTCCGCAAAGTCGACACGGTCCTCCAGCTCAACAACGCGCCGCTGTAGGTCGGTGAGCTCGCCGAGTCGGGTCTGCAGGTCCTCCAACATCTGACGCTCCTCGCTCTTCAATGGGTCGCGACCCTGGCGAGCAGATAGCCGTAGTGCCCCGAAAGCGAACAAGATGGCGAGCAAGGCGTGCCCGGCGGCGTGCGCCGGCTGACCATTCCCTACCGTGAGCACGAAGATCGCGTTCGCGAAGCTGAGCACCCAGGCGATCGGTATCCAGGCGCGGCTCTTGAACCACACAGGTGCCTCCCGAGGCAGAGCTGGCTACCGCATCGTCCTCCAAGGCCGCGGCGCGCCGACGAAGGATCCGTTCTCTAATCTACGCCGCCGTCCCGCCCCCGCTCCTCCGCAGCCGGTGGTCCCGAGCGCATGTCCACGTCGCAACCGTTGCGTCGATGTTCTGGCTCGCGGGCCCGACCCACCACGCCGGCAGCGGCCTGCCGCCAGGCCACTGATGGCCTGCACTCTGGACGGTGTAGAGCACCACGGCGGCGTCGTGAGCACCGTGCGTGTACTCGATGCGGGTGATGTCCGCCGCCACCTTCCTGGTGTCATCGCCGTCCTCCGCTAGCGGTGAAGGACGGGCAGATACGCCTCCCAAGGCCCGACGGCATCCCGATACTGCTTCGCCATGACACGGCTGATCTGGGCCAGGTGCCCGAGATCGTGCACCACCCACGTTGCCAGCAACTGACTGAGCGTCACCGGCCCAAAGTCCGGATGCTCACCCACCAGCGTGAGCTGATCGGGCCCGAGCCGCAGGGCCCGCAATTCCGCCAGGTTGGCCCCGCGCAGCGCCTCGAAGCGAGCCAACAGTTGGCCCAATGGGCGGCTCGGGTTCAACCGCAGGTGCCGAGCGCGGTCGAACGGTTCAAAGCGCCGATTCGAGCCCTGCGCGAGGATGATCCGTGCGCGTACCATCCAATCTGTCTCTTCGCCATCGATGAGGTGACCGACAACGTCGAACGGACTCCAGGTGTCGGGCCCTTCGTTCGGCGAGGTCCAGTCGGGGGGAAGTCCAGCGATCAGGGAACGCAGTACGCTCGGTGTGCGCTCCAGCACCACGATGCTCTTCTCAAGATCGAAATCCACAGGGATCACCTCGCGCGTGCGGCGGGCTACCAGAACGCTGCATCCGCCTACCTAATGTCTTGGTCGGGGTATTGGTCGGCGCCGATCGCGTCGTCACTGCGCGCTGCCTCCCGACGAGTCATGCCGCAGCGCCATCCGGGGCTCTGCCAGTCGCCCGGTTGACCGCTGCGCGGATCTCTGCCACAACGGGATGGGAGGACCAGAATCCGAACCATCGCGCCTTCGGCATGAAGACGATGCGGGATCCGAACTCCGTGGCCGAGTGAAACTGAATGGTGATCGCGTGAATGTTGACCCAGCGATTCTCCCTGACCTCGGCGACATTGACCAGAGGCACGGCAATCTCGGTGACATAGTTGGATACGTAGAGCACCTTGTCATCGATTCGTACTCGCTTGAGCCGCATGCATGACCACCAAAGGCCCGCGGCACCTGCGATGGTCGCGAATACCAGGAGCCATTTCGTCTCCGGCTCGGGGGGTCCGCCGTTGGCCCCGTGCCAGGACGCAGGTGCCAAGAATAGGCTGACCGTTGCGATTGCGAAGGCGCCTATCCAGAGCAGCGGAAAGAGGGTCTTCATGAAGAAGGTCTGGCCGGAGGACAGGGTGCGGGGCGTCGCATCCACGCCGTTATCTCTCACCTGAACTGCCTGGCGCCGAGGAGGTCGCGTGCAGCGCAGCGCGACTGGAGGGTGCGACCAGGAGCGCCAACGCTGCGGCGACCGAGCCGAAGCTGACGGCAAACTGCAAATAGTCCAAGAGCGGGTACGGTCGACGCGCCGCCAAGCCACTGAGTTGCCCCACGGCGATCGCGCGAATGGCGCCGGCGACCAGCCATGTCGCCACGAGCAGGCCGAGCCACCACGCCCATCGTTGCCGGCGGTAGAGGCCAAGCGCGGCGGCCAGCGCGGCGGCCACGCGCACCAGGATGCGTGGCGCGGGTTCGAAGATCCCGGTCTGCCACACCCAGAAGCCCAGCGTAAGCACCGTGGCACCAGCATAGACGAGGAGTAGGGTAGCGGCCATGCGAAGCGTTCTCACCCAGGCCTCATCCGTTGAGAGCGTCGCTGCGGCCGCCCCTCGCGGTTCGGATCGGCAGGAGGTGTCCGCACCCTAGTCTCCGCCGAACACAAGAACGTAGCCGTTCGGATCTCGCACCTCGAATTCCCAGTCGCCGTAAGGCTGGTGCTTCAGCGGCATTCGGACGAATGCTTCACTGCGAACACTCTCGTACAGCGCGTGGACGCCCTGCATTCGGATATAGGCATCCCAGAGGCCCTCGGGCCGTCGCGATCTGAGGTCCGGCTTTCGGTGGCCAGCCAGCGACAGGAGGATGATCTCCGCTCCGTCCCGTTGCACGCTGGCGTACACGTACGGCTCCTGCTTGGGGACCGTGCCGGCGGTGCGGAAACCAAGGTGCGCCGCATACCAGCGCGCCGTGCTGGCGACATCGGGTGCGAGAAAAGTCGGTACGGCCGACCTCATCTGGATGCCCTGCCGTAAGACTGGCGTCGTCTCTGCCATTGGAGTCCTCTCTCACCACTGACCGAAGAAATCGGTGATGTCGAAGCATACCGAGGCCTCGCGGCCGTTCGCCCGCGTGAAGAATAGCAGATCGTATCGCCGGCTGCCCTTGAACTGGAGAGCTTGGGCACCGCCCGAGTGGTCAGGATAGACCGCGTCAAGCCCGGTGCGTTCAGCCGCGATTCCCTCGGCTTCGCTGCGAGCCCGCACCATGACTGCATGGTCGCACGCCAGCGTGTCGGGCATCGAGGCGGTGAAGGCGGACGTTGGGGCGGGACCGACGCTTGCGGCGCAGGCGGCGAAAATCAGACAGGTCGCGACCCTCCAGGGAGCAGTGTTCATAGGGTGGTCGCTGCCTACCGCAGCGGGGATAGGACCGCACACAGCCACGCGGGAACAAGCCACCATGCGCTCTCAGTTGGCGGTGACCAGAATATCGCGCGATGCGGTTAAAACGAGGGCGCCGTTGGGTTACAGGCGAGTTACCAGATCATGAGAATACGCGCGACGGGGAGGCCGCGGAGGCCGCCACGCGCGGGACCCCGGCGCACGATCCACCGGGGTCCCTGGAACATCCGCTTCTGTCGCTCGAGTGGCGCCTTCACATAGGTAGCGGGCCCAGCTCGAGAGCTTCACCGCCGCTAGCGCGATCCCGGGACCATCGACCCGGTCAAGGCGGTCATCCGGGGCGCCGACAGGTCCGTGTTCCCGGGGGCCGTCTGCACGCTCCAGTCGACGATCACGTAGCGATGAGTCAGCGCCGTGACCCGGAGCGCGGAGAAGTTGACCACGCTACCCTGTCGCCGGCTGAACACGTAGCCGTACCCGACCTGGGCCTGGAGGCTGTCGGGCAAGTAGCCGGTCGTCGGAGCCGTGTGCATCGCCGTGAGGTCGGCGACTGGCGCGCTCTGGTACAGCTGCAGCGAGTCCCCCGCGAACACCGGCACGATCCACAGGGTCGAGTCGCTCGGATTCACGTCCACGCGGAAGTCGATCCCCGCGGTGGTGTTGGCCTGCACGAGGCCGAGCTCGCCCGGGTCGGGGTAGCCGTTGCCGTTCAGGTCGTTCCAGAAGCGGAAGCCCGAGGCCGACGGCGTCACCTGCGCCGCCCACACGAGGACGTTGCGCGCATCGGGGCGTGGCGTGTCCTGCCACAAGGGCGACCACATGCCCTCATACCCCTCGACGCTGATCGCCGAGCTGGCGTAGCAGCGCGCCACGCCGTTCGGGATCTGGGCCACGAGGAACGCGTGGGCGACCGTGGTGCCCTCGAGCGACCACGTCGTGTCGCACGTGTTCGTGGCGAACGTGTAGCCGGTGCTGTAGACGCGGTACCACTGGAAGCGCGTCGGCGCCGCGAGGTAGGCGTTGTCGCTCCAGTCGAGATGGATCGCGCTGTCGAGCGCGATCGAGCTGATGGTCGTCGGGGCCTGGAGCACGAGGCGCTCGTTCACGGTGACGACCGCGGAGCCATTGCTCTCGGCGCCGTTCAGATCGCGCGAGGTGACGTAGTACTGCAGATGGGGGACGCCATTGTCGTGGAACGTGTTGGAGGTCGTCTCGCCCCGCAGCCCGAACGCGCTGGTCGAGTCGGCGCGCGAGTACACGCGGTAGCTCGCGAGACTCGCGCTCACGACGTCGTCCCACCGGAGCAGGATCCCCGACGGACTCGCCGGCGTGCCGCTCGGGTCGAGCTGGTAGCTCAGGTTCGCCGGGGGCGGCAAGAGCGTCCCACCCGGACCGCCGGGCGTGGTGATCGTATTGGTGGTCTGGCAGCCGACGGCCACGAGGGCAGCACCGACCAGGGCGGCCGACAGCACGGAGCGCGAGGCGAAGCGCATACAGGTCCTCAGAGTGGCGTTCAGGCGGTCAAAGAGCAGGCGCCGTGCCCGGGGGCAAGTGACGCCGGGATGGCTGGTTACGCCGAGCCCCGGGCGGGTGGCTGTCACTCGGAGAGGACAACCTGGGTCGTTAGCGGAGCAGACTCTGTTGCTCATAGTCGAACTTGATGTCCGGCTGGTCCAGGAGCGACACGGAGAAGTTGAAGGCGAAGTTGCCGTTCGGCGTCTTCACGAACGAGAAGCTGGCGTGCCAGCGGTGCAGGTCGCGCTGCAGCCGGATGACGTGTTGTCCGAACTGTTGCAGGTCGAAGTCGTACACCGAGTCCCACGTCGCCGACCAGTGGGGCGTGGGGCTGAACCCGAGGGCCACGCTGAGCGTCTGGCGCCCTCCCGTGCCACTGAAGAAGGGGACGTTGGTGGCGACGGTGTCGCTCGGGTGAGGGCGGATGCGGGTGCCGGAGTAGGACACCGACAGGTTGAACCCTTGCGTCCCCGCAGGCCCGCTGACGGGGATCCCCCCCGGCCCGGTGAAGTTCGTGCGACCGAATTGGGTGATCTGGCCCGTCGTGTCGGCGCGCGCCGCCGCGGGCGCGCCCGGCGCGGCAGGGGGCGTCGCCGCCGCCTTCTTGCCCAAGCCGAACAGGCTCGCGATGCCGCGGATCGTCGCGGGGGTCACGGAGAAGGACGCCGCGATGTTCGTGAGGAACGGCGCGAAGTGGGACGATTGGAGGCCCACGGGGCCGTCCCACAGGTCGTGCGTCACGTGCAGGCTGAACCCCGGCAACAGGTCGGACGCGAAGGCGTTGTCGAGCGACTGGGTTTGCCACCCCGTGCGGAAGCGCTGCGTCGCCTGCTCGAAGTTATACGAGAGCGAGCTGGTGTTGATGCTCAGCAGCCGGATCTTCTGCGCGGTGCGGTTCGTGGTGGTATCGCCGGCCGGCGCCTTCAGCTTCGCCTCGATGTTCTGCGACAGGCCGAGGCTGATGGTTTGCTGCGGGTCACTCTTCGCATTGAGCGCGCTGCCGCTCGGGTCGATCGCATGCGCGAATGCGTCGGACACCTTGGATCCCGGGGCGTACTGGTAGCTCACGATCGGGGAGATCGAGTGGCGGATGCGCTCGAGCGGCCCGAAGCCCGGGAAGAAGCCGAACAAGGTCGGCGACATCCCGGCGCTGAACTGGAGCCGCTTCCCCTGCTGGAGGAACTGGCCGCCGGTGAACTGGTTCTTGATCGCGGTCGGTCCCGCGGACGTCTGGTTCACGATCGCGAGCCCCGGTTGCAGCTTCCAGGTCCCCGTGAAGAGGGACGGCAGATTGATGCCGGTCTGCCAGTCGATCTGGGTGCTGAAGGTCTGGTAATACAGCAGGTGACGGGTGCGCACGGGGGTGACCGTGGAGTCGGTCACGACGTACTCCTGGCGCGCGTTCGAGATATGGTCGGAGACGGTCACGCTGTTCGACCAGTTCCACGATCCAATGCGCAGCGGCGTCTGGAAGCTCAGGTCGGTCTGACGGTTGTCGGAGAACAGCGAGTCCACGCCGCCATTGGGGAGGGCGAGCGGCGCCTGCGCCAGGTGAAACGACTGCTGGTTGTTGAACGAGAACCCCGGCGACCAGGTGATCGACGGGCTCACGTTCACGGGCGACGGTGTGAGGCTCACGCGCGGGAAGTTCTGCGTGACCTGGTTCGTCGACAGGGCCTGTTGGCGACTACCGCCGACGTTCAAGGTACCCCAGTCGAACCGCCGGTCGAAGTTGAGCTGCGACCCGAGACTCGCGGTCGCGAGGTAGGGGTTCACGGTGTTGGTGGTGATGACGCTGCCGCTCGTCGCGTAGTCGATGCTGGCATTGAAATGGGTGCGCGAGGAGAAGCTCTGATTGTGCTGCCACCCGATCCGGGTGGACTGCGCCGACTGGTCCAGCTGGTCGAGGCGGGTGTAGGCGAAGCTCCCCTGCACGAACTGGTCGAGCCAGCGGTATTTCAGCTGCGACCGGAACGACGTGTAGCGGCTGGCGAACCAGTCCCCCGAGACCAACAGGTCCACGTAGTCGTTCGGGACATAGTAAAAGCCGACGTTGGCGATGTGGCGCAGGTAGTTGCGGGTGGGGCGCACCAGATCGTTCAGTCCGAAGCGCGGCATCAGGACGCCCGAGCGGCGGCCTTTGCGGATGTCCTGGAAGATGAACGGCAGCCACATGATCGGGACGTCGTGCACGTACAGCACCGCGGGCCGCGCGACCATCACGTTCTTGTTGAGCCATTTGATCTCGCCCGTGGCGAAGTGGTAGTCCGGCACGGGATGATCGTCCGAGGTGATCTCGGCGTGCGCGCCGTAGACCCGGGTCGAGCCCGAGTCCACGGCCAGGTCGCCCCGCAGGTACCATGTGGCGCCCCCCTGCTGGAAGTCGGTGAGCGCGTTGTGGACGGTGCCGCGGCGCAGGCAGGTGTCGTAGCGCATCGCTTCGCCCACGAGGATCGTGCCCTGGTCGAACAGGCGCGGGTCCCCGGCGGCGTCGAGCCGGCAGCTCGCCTGGCGGTAGCGGATCGAGTCCGCCTCGAGCTTCGTCCCTTCCCGATCGGTGAAGGCCTCGCCCCGGAGCGAGATGGCGCTGTCCCCTTCGACGATGAGGGTATCGGCCACGTATTGCGTGACCCGGTAGCCTTTGAGCTTGAGGAGCGAGTCGATCACCGGGTCCGATGGGGGGAAGGTGCGGGAGGGCCCGGTGGGGAGGCCGAGGCGGCGGGCGGTGGCGGTGTCGAGTCGCCCGGCGGCGAGCGAATCCGCGGGGCCGAGGCGCGTGGTGTCGCCCGGCGCGCGCCGGACCAGCGTGTCGCGTCTGACCCCCGGCGGGAGCCCCTGGGCCGCGGCGCCCGAGACCGCGGCTACGACGAAGAGCACCACGAGGCCCGCCGCAGTCGCCCCCGCCGCCCCCGCCGCCCCCGCCCCCCCCGCCCCCCCCGCCCCCCCGGTCCCCGGTCCCGGCCCCACCCCGATCGGCGTGCGATCGCGCCGCCTGGTCACGACGCGGGCGCACAGGATGCTCACCTCGTAGAGCACCCACAGCGGGACCATCATCAACAGCATGGAGACGGCGTCGGGCGGCGCGAGCAGGGCGGCCGCCACGGCGGAGAGCGCGATGGCATAGCGGCGGTTCCGCGCCAGGAACTGGGGCGTCACGAGGCCCAGCGCGGCGAGGATGATCACGACGAGCGGCAGCTCGGTGATCACCCCGAACGCGACGACCAGCTGTGCCGCGAAGGCGAAGTAGCGATCGGCCGTGATGAGCGGGTCGAAGACGTTGTGCTGGAAGCTCAACAGCACGGCGAGCGCGCGCGGCAGCACCCACAGGTACGCCGCTGTGGCGCCGGCGAAAAACAGCAGGGCGCCAGCCGACAGCGCCGGCACGATGAGCCGTCGCTCGCGCGGGTACAGGGCGGGGGCGAGGAAGGCCCAGGCCTGATACCCGATCACCGGGGACGCGATCACGAGCCCGACGACGAAGGCGACTTTGAGGGTGATGAAGAACGGCTCGGTGGGACTGGTGACGCGGAGCTTGCCGCCGGGGATCAGGGGCGCGATCGGCCGCGTCAACAGGCCGATTACGTCGACGTGCTCGACCAGCACCCAGCCGATGAGCGTGCCCATCACCACGGCGAGCAGGCTGTACAGGATGCGCCAGCGCAGCTCCTCGAGGTGGTCGAGGAACGGCATCTCGGCTCGGTTGTGCAGGTGTTCAGCCACGCCGATCCCCCCGGCCCCCGACCCCCCCACCCCCGGGCGCGGGGGCTCGCGCGGCCGCCTGGCCTCGGGGCGTTAGCGTCCCAGGCGTTGCAGCTTGTCGCGCGCCAGGTTCGCCTCGTCGGAGCGGGGGTAGGCGGTGATCACCCGCGTGTAGTAGGTCCGGGCGGTCGCCTTGGCTCCCCGCTGCTCCGCGAGCAGGCCCAGTTTGTAGAGGGCCGCGGGCGCGCGGGACGACGTGGGGTAGGTCTTGACGACCTGCTGATACACCGCCGCGGCCGAGTCTGCGTTCTCCCCCCCGAACGTCTCACCAATGTAGAACAGGGCGTCGGGCGCGCGCTCGTGGGTGGGGAAGACGCGCAGGAACTCGCGGAATCCGAGCCGCGCCGTGCCCAGGCTGCCGCGCCGGAACTGCTGGAGCGAGAGGTCGTACATCTGGTCCGGGCCCGGGCCTGCCGGGTTGCCGGAGGGGCCGACCGGGGGGCCGCCGGCGGCCGGGCGGGCCGGACGGGCCGAATCGCCCACGGGCCCGGGCACGGGGACGGGCTGGCGCGCCTGCTCTTCCAGCCGCGCGCGCAGCTCGGTGAGCCGCTGCTGGCTCTGGCCCGTGAGCTCCTGCACCGACACGAGCTGCTGCTGCACCCCGAGCAGGTCGGTCTTCATGTCGCCGCGCAGCTGCACCAGGTAGGCCTGCTGCGCCGCGAGCGACTGCTGGACTTGAGCGATGAGGCCGCGCACCGAGTCAAGGGCAGCAGCGTGCTCGGCGGCCGCGCGGGCCTGGTCCGCCTTGAGCGCGGTGACCTGGAGCTCGACTCGCCGGACGTCGCCTTTCAGCGCGCATCCGGCGAGGAGCCCCAGGCCGGCGACAAGCCACCGCTTGGCGCGCACCGGAGGGTCGGGGGTTACGGCTGCTTCAGGGCGTCCCCGCCCGCGGCGATGTCGAACTGATCGTTGCGGTTCTTGGCCCAGGCTTCCTCATTGTGCCCGGAATCGATCGGCTTTTCCTTGCCGTTGGACGCCGTTTCGACGTTGGCCTGGTCGACGCCGTGGCTCACGAGGTACTGCTTGGCGGCGATGGCGCGGCGATTGCCGAGCGCCAGGTTGTATTCGTCCGAGCCGCGCTCGTCGCAGTTGCCGGTGATGCGGAGCTTCAGGGTCGGGTTGGCACGGAGGATGGCGACCTTCTGATCGAGGATGCTCGCCTCTTCCCCCCGGATGTTGGCCTTATCGAAGTCGAAATGGATCATGGTGACGAGCAGCGCCTTCACCGCGTCGGTCGACTTGCCGATGGCGGCGAGCGAATCGGCGGTGCGCTGTGCCGCGAGGCGCGCGGCTTCCTCCTGCGCACGGCGCAGCGAATCTTCCTTGGCGCGGTCCGCGGCTTCTTGCCGCGCCCGCTCGGCCTGTGCCGCCGAATCGACGTTAGCAGCCTGCGGCGCGGGCGGGGTCGGCTTGGCGCCGCCGCCGCATGCGGCGACGAGCGCGGCCGTGAGGCCGCCGAGCACGAGCATTTCGAAGCGTTTCATCGTTGCGCCCTCTCTCGGGAGTCAAGGGGTGGAAGCGGGGGTCTCCGGTAGTCGGGGAGACCAGGCCGGCAGCCGCGCGCCGCTCTGCGGCACGAGCGCGCGGATCCGGCCCGTTTCGACATCGACGATCCAGATCTGGCGGAAGCCCGCGCGGTCAGACACGAACGCCATGTGCCGACTGTCGGGCGCCCACGTGGGATCCTCGTTCCGCCCTAAGGAGGTGAGCTGCCGCACGCCGCGGGTCCGCACGTCCAGGACGAACACCTGATAGGTCCCCCCGACCTCGCGGTGGAAGGCGACCGACAGCCCGTCGGGTGACCAGTCCGGCGCGTAGGAGGAGCCCGTCACACCGTAATCGAACGGCGCGAACAACTGTTGGTCGGTCCCGTCCGCGGCCATGGCGTAGATCTGGGGCGCTCCCGCTCGCGTAGACACGAACGCGATGCGCCGGCCGTCCGGACCGTAAACCGGTGACAAGTTGTCTGAAAATCGGCCCACGGTCAAGCGTTGCAAGCAGCAGTTGTCCTTGTAGTTGACGGTGTAGATGTCGGTGCCTTCGTCGGTCGCGCGACTGAACGCGATGGTCTTGCCGTCGGGGGCAAAGGCGGGCGTGAAGTCGAGGGCCTGGCCCGAGGTCGCGACGGCGCCGCGCTTCCCGGTCGCCAGGTCCTGGACGATGAGCCGACCGTGGCCCTGCCAGAACTCCATGTACGCGTAGCGCCGCCCGTCCGGGGCCCAGGCGGGGGACAGGGCCGCGTGATCGCTCGCCGACACGAGCGTGAAGGCGGCGCCGTCCTGGTCCACGCTGTACACCTTGCCGTCGAGGACCAGCAGCACGCGGGTGGCCGCGGTGCCCGCGACCCCAAGCGTCGCTTCCAGGATGCGGTCGGCGAAGTGGTGCACCGCGAGGCGGAAGCCGGCGTCTTTGAGCGGCGGCACGTGCGCACGGAATTCGCGCCGCACGCCACCCGCCGCCACGTCATGCACCGTCACGACCGTCGTATCCGGGCTGGGCGTGGCGATCGCCACGGCGAAGTCGGCGCCGAGCGCCTGGTACAGCGGGTAGTTGAGGCCGACGGCCGCGGAGCCCGCGGGGCCAGCGTGGCCCGCGGGGCCCGCGTGGCCCGCGGGGCCGCCCGTGGCCTTGCCGCCGGCGCTGGTCGCCGCGCGCGCGTCGGGTGCGGGAGCTGGGGGCGCCGTCGCCACCCGGATCGAGTCGCCGCCAGGCAGGGTGATGAGCTCGAAGCGGTCGGAGTAGTCGAGGTCGCGGGCGATGATGGTGCGCACCGAGTCGAGCGTGCTCGCGTTCCCGGACAGCACCACCATGCCCGGCCGGACGCCGGGTCGGTACAGGATCCCGATGCGCACGCCGCGATCGATGGCGCTGGTGTCCTGGGCCGCGAGCGGCGGCGGGGTGAGCCCCGCCCCCACCGCCACCGCCACCGCCCCGAGCGCCACGGCGCACGCCCGCGTCATGGGCGTCGGCCGCTGAAGTAGAAGCGCACGAACAGCACGTCCGAGCTCCAGCCGTCGGGGAGCGGGCCGAACGCCTTGAAGCGCCCCGCCTCTTCGATCGCGCCCTGGGCCTCGAGGTCGAAGGCGAAGCTGCCCGAGCGCCGGATGAACTGCAGATCGCTCACCTTGCCGTCGCGATGCACCAAGAACGACACCTCCGCTTCGAGGGGCGTGCTCTGGAACGGCCGCTGCCAGCGCCGGAGCACCTGCGCCACGATGTTCTGCAGGTACTCGGGGAACGGAAACTCCTGGCCCTCGGTCGATACCGTGGCGACGTCCGAGCCCGTGGACGGCGTCTCGCCCGGGAGCGGGGCGGCCTTGGGCGTGGTGCGGGGTGCCGCCTCCCGCTTGGTGTTGTCCGCGACGGGCGGCGGCGCGGCCTTGGACGCCGTGTTCTTGGGCGCGGGCTTGGTCTTGGGCGCCGGGGCGGGCGGCGCCTCGGCAGGCCGCTCCACCGCCGCCGGGGCCGGCCGCGCTTCGGGATTCGGCTCGGGCGCCGCCACCAGATGCACGCGGTAGGTGGGCGGTGCCGGCTTCCGCGCCGCCGCCGCGCCCGTCACGAGCAGCAATCCGGCGAGTGCATGCACGCCGATCGTGCCGATGAGTCCGGCCGAGAGGTCGGCGCCGCCCGCGCGGCGCGATCTCACGGCGTGGGCGTCTCCGGCTCGGCCACGAGGCCGACGTCAGTCACGCCCGCGGCGCGAATCACGGCCAACACTGCCACCACGGTCGCATAGGGGACCCGTCCGTCGGCTCGGAGGTACACCCCAGTGGGCCGTTTGGTTCGCACGAAGGCGGGGAAGGTGGCCCGGAAGTCGGCGTAGCTGAGCGGCGCCTGATCGAGGTAGATCAGCCCCGCTTGATCGACGCTCACGACCAAGCCCGACTTGGGGTCGAGTGGCCGGGCCTGGGCGTGCGGCAGCCGCACGTCCACGCCGCCCTGCATGATGGGCGCGGTGATCATGAAGATGATGAGCAGCACGAACGCCACGTCCACGAGCGACGTCACGTTGATGTCGGCGGTCAGGGGCAGCTCTCCGTGCCCGCGCAAGCCGCCGCTCGTGCCGAGCAAGCCCGCCATGCTACAGCCTCCCTTCGCGCGCCAGCGTGGCGATGATCTCTTGCGCGAACCCTTCCAGCTCGCCCGCGAACAGGCCGAGGCGGTTCACGAAGACGTTGTACGCCATCACCGACGGCACGGCGACGGAGAGCCCGGCGACCGTGGTGACGAGCGCCTCCGCCACGCCCGGCGCCACCGCCGCGATGTTCCCCGAGCCGCCGAGCGCGATGCCGATGAAGGCGTCCATCACGCCGAGCACGGTGCCCAGGAGCCCGAGCAGCGGGCTCACCGACCCGAACGTCGCGAGCCACGGGATGAAGCGCGCGGCCCCGTCCCGCTCGGCGGCCACTTCCTTCGCGAGCACCATGCGCAGCGCCTCGAGCTGGGTCGTGGTGAGCGCACCCGACGGCGCCACGCTCGGGCCGGCGGGGCCGGCGGGCCCGGCGGAGCCGGCGCGGCCGATCGGGCCGGCGAGCCCCGCGTGGCCGGCCGGGCCGTTCGCCGTGAGGCCGCCGGGCTTGAGCTCGGAGAAGAAGTGGATCGCTTCGCGCAGCAGCCGGTTGTAGGGGGAGGGGGGCAGCCGCATCGCGGCGTGGTAGGCATCCTCGAGCCGCGGGGCCCGTTCGATCTCGCTCATAAAGCGGTCGGCGAGCAGCCGCAGCTTCCGGAAATCCCACCACTTCTTGAAGATGAGAAACCATGAGACGAGGGAGAACAGCACGAGAATCCCGAGCACGAACTTCGTCTCGCGACTCGACGTGAGCACCAGCTCCCACGGGGTGGTGGGCACCGCCCGGCCGACTTGCAGAAGCACCTGTCAGTCCTCCGCCGCGTCCTGCAGGGTGAATTCGAGGCCTTGGGCGAGCGTCACGCGCGGCCGCCATCCGAGCAGGCGGGCGGCCTTGTCCACGACGAGCACGCTGCGCCGCAGCTCGCCCGCCCGCGCCGGCGCGCGCCGGATCTCGGGGCTCGTGTGGCGGGCGGCGCCCAACGCGCGGGCCAGCTCGTTCACGGTGGTCTCGACCCCGGTGCCGATGTTGAAGGCCCGCGCGTCCAAGTCCGTGAGTGGAGGCAGCGGGTGCTCGCTCGCCGCGAGATTCGCCGCCGCCACATCCTTCACGTACACCAGGTCCCGCGTCTGGTCCCCGTCGCCGTAGATCGTGAGCGGCTCGCCGTGGAGGATCCGCCGCGCGAAGATCGCCACCACGCCGGCCTCGCCGTGGGTGTTCTGGCGCGGGCCGTAGACGTTGGAGTAGCGCAGCGCCGCGGCCTCGAGCCCGTACAGCTGGGCGAACGTGGCGAGGTAGTACTCCGACGCGAGCTTCGCGACCCCATAGGGCGAGAGGGGCAGCTTGGGGGCCGTCTCCCCGAGTGGCAGCGTCGCGCCCTCGCCGTACACGACGCCGCCCGACGAGGCGAACACCACGCGCCCGACCCCGCCCGCGCGCGCCCCCTCGAGCAGATTCAACAGGCCGATCACGTTGACGCTGGCGTCGAACACGGGGTCCTCGACGGAGCGGCGCACGTCCATCTGGGCGGCGTGGTGGTTCAGGAGGGTGAAGCCGCCCGTGGCGAGGAGCTCGCGCGCCGCGGGGGCGCGCACGTCCGCCTGGACGAAGCGGGCCGCGCGCGGCACGTATTCCCGCCGTCCGCTCGACAGGTCGTCCACCACCGTCACCTCGTAGCCCGCCGCGAGGTAGGCCTCCGCGAGGTGGGAGCCGACGAACCCGGCCCCGCCCGTGATGAGGACCTTACGAGTCATGCGGGCGTTCCAGGCCGAACAGCTGGCGCAGCGCGTCGAGCAGCCCGAAGCTCCGGCCTGCAGCGGCGGCCTGCTTGAGCGCGACGGTGGGGTGATGCAGGAACTTGTTGAGCAGGGCGTGGCTGAACTGCTCGATCTGCTGGCGGTCGTCGGGGGCGAGGTGGCCGAGCCGGCGCAGGGCGCGGTCCAGCTCGGCCTGGCGCACGGCATCGAGCCGGTCGCGGAATTCGGTGAGGACCGGCACCACGCCGCGGCCGCCGTACCAGCCCCAGAAGCGCTCGACCTCTTCGCTCACGATGCGCTCGGCCGCCGGGATGTCGGCGCGGCGCTCCGCGGCCGCCTGCGCGGCGACGGCCTGGAGGTCGTCGATGTCGTACAGGAACACGTTCTCGAGCTGGGCCACGGCGGGCTCCACGTCGCGTGGCACCGCGAGGTCGAGGATACAGAGCGGTCGGCCGCCGCGGCGCGCAATGGCGGGCGCGACGCGTTGCCACGTCACCACGGCGTGCGGCGCGGCGGTCGAGCAGAGCACGATGTCCGCCTCAGCGAAGTGGTCCCACGCCTCGTCGAGCGGCAAGGCGCGTGCCCCGAGCGCCTCGGCGATGGCGGTGGCGCGCTCGTAGGTGCGGTTCGCGACGAGCGTCACCCGCACCCCCTCCGCGCCGAGACAGGTGGCGGCGAGCTCGGCCACGTCGCCCGCCCCGAGGATCAGGGCGGACCGGCCGGCGAGCTGGGTGAAGATCTTGCCGGCGACCTGGACGGCGGCCGAGGGGGCGGACGCGGCGCCCAGGGCCAGGCCGGTCTCGCTGCGAACCCGCGCGCCGACCAAGAGCGCCGACTGGAAGAGGCGGTGCAGCACGGGCCCCGCCTGCGGCTTGGCGATCTCCCAGGCCTCCCGCACCTGGCCCTGGATCTGGGACTCGCCGAGGATCATGGAGTCGAGGCCGGCGGAGACGCGGTACAGGTGGCGCACGGCGTCGCGGTCGCGCTGTACGTAGCCGTACGCGCTGGCGCTGCGGCCGTCGCCGAGGCGATCGGACAGCGCGGCCCAGACGGCCTCGGGCACTGCTGCCTCGGGCTCGGCGAGATAGAACTCGGTGCGGTTGCAGGTCGACAACAGCACGCCCCCCCGCGCCCCCGCCGCCAGCACGCGCTCGAGCGCCGCCGGCACCTCGCGCGCCGCGTGGGCGAAGCGCTCGCGCACGTCGAGCGGCGCGGTGCGGTGGTTGACGCCCACGACCGCGATGCTCATGGCAGACCTCCCGCGGCGCTCAGAGGAACCGCCCCGTCCCCGGCGCGCTCAGCTTCAGCGCCAGATACACGAGCAGCACGGCCGTGAAGCTCGCGATGCTGGCGAACGCGGCGCGCCGGCCCGCCCAATGCCGCACCACCCGCACGCCGACCGTCCATCCGAGCAACAACCAGGTGAGGGTCCCCCAGACGACCTGGGCGGGGTCGACCGCGACGCCGCCGGCGTAGCGGACGCCGTACCCCAACAGGACGCCGAGCGTCACGGCGGGGAATCCCAGGACGAGTGCCAAGTAGTTCAGCTGGTCGAGCCGCTCGAGCGGGGGGAACAGCCGAAACACGGGGCCGAAGCGCTTCGCCTTCAGGGCGCGGAACTGGAGCAGGTAGAGGGCGGCGGCGATGAACGCGAGCGCCAGGAGGGCCAAGCCCAGGATGCTCGCGGTGATGTGGAGCGTGGACCAGGCGCTCGGCGCGGCCGTCGGTCGCCCGGCCCCCGGCCCGATCACGAGCGCGAGCCCGACGAGGCCCGTCGCCAGCGGCCCGGTGAAGAGCGCCACGGCGGAGGCGCGCAGCGCCGCCTCGCTCACGACCTGCAGCAGGATGAGAAACAGCGCGAGCATGGAGAGCGCGGGGGCCACCCCCACGAGAGCGACCTGGGTCATCGCCACGCCGTGCACCAGGACGCCCGCGAGCGGCACGCCCAGCGCCAGGCCGCGCGGGACCGGCCGCAGTCCGGCGAACGGCGCCAGCGCGAACGCGGTGGCGAGCGCGTACAACCCCAGCGCGATGAGATGCGGGATGAGCACCACGGTTCGAACGCCCGCCTCCGGTCCCGCTCCTACGTCGCCGCCGGCGCGCCTCTGGCGCGGGACCGGGGCCCGGGGGAGCGGGGCCGGCGGCCCGTCAGGAGGGCATCTTCCGGATCAGGCGCGCCGGCATGCCCGCCTTGAGATTGGGGTGCTCGATATTCAGGATGAGCCCCGACGAGGAATGGTCGCGCACGTGGACGATCTCGATCGATACCTCCACCTGTTCGGAGGCGGTGCCCGGGAGGCCTCGCGCCGGGGCCAGCACCTGGAACACGTCCCCCGGCGTCACACCGTCGTAGCGCCCGCGATTGAGGAAGATGATCTGCTGGGGGCCCACCAGCACGTTCAGGTCGCGCTGCGCGACCACCTGCGCCTCGAGTCCGTATTGGACGGGCGTGGGGCGCACGGTGCCCGGGTCGCGGAACGGCTCGAGCGGCAGGGCGAGGTGGCCCTCGTGGATCCGGGCGAACTGCATGACCACAGTGGCCAGCACTTGGCGCCGCTGCAGCTCCGTCACGCGCACCACGCCCACCGGCACCACCACGTCCCCCCACCCGGCGATGTCGCGGTCGATGCGCAGCAACAACAGCGAGTCGCCGACATGATAGGAGGCGGTGCGCGGCGGGGCGATCGCGATCTGATCGAACGTGGTGGCGCTCGTGCGGTCGGTGAGCCGCGGAATGGAGGGCTCGGCCGTGTTGCCGATTACTGCGCCGTAGGGCATGCGCTCGCGTTCCGTGAGGAAGCCGGCCGAGTAGAACTCCCCGCGCCGCACCGGGCGGTACGGCTGGTTCACGTAGGCCCGGAGCGTGTTCTGCACTTCCTGGGTGGCGGTGGGCTGCCGGTCGAAGATGGTCTGGTAGCGCTCGTTCGGCGCCGCGCTGGGCGGTGGGGCCTCGACCACCATGGCCTGCGTCGTGTCGAGCACCTCCGCCGTGTCCTTGGGCGGTGGCGCGACGGCGACGACCGTATCCGCCCCGACTGGGGCGGGCTGCACCGCCTGGGCGTGCACCGTGTCGGTGGGCTGCGGCCCGGGCACCCCCTGCGGGGTGGTGACGGCGGCGGATTCGGCGGGGGCCTGCGCGACGCTCACCCCGGCGGCGAGGCTGAACACCTCGCCTGGGTAGATCCAGTGGGGATCGTCGATCAGCGCCGTGTTGAGCCGGTAGATCTCGGGCCAGAGCAGCGGGTCGTTGAAGTACAACTGGGCGATCGACCAGAGGGTCTCACCCTGGGTGACCGTGTGGCTCGAGGGAAGCTGGCCGGCGCCGAATGCGGCCGGGCCACCGGGCGCGCCTTGCGTGGTATCGGCCGGCTGGGCCTGCGTGGTATCGCGGCCCGGCGCGGTGGTATCGCGCGGAGCCTTGGTGGTGTCCTGCGCCGCGAGCGCGGGGGCCCACCCCACGAGCAGCCCTGCCACAAGGGCGAGCAGGGCTGCTCGTTCAAAACGGCAGATCGTCGTCCTCCTCATCCAGCGCCTCCGGGAACGCGTCGAGCGACGCCGGCTTGCCCTCGGGCGCCACCTTGGCGGCGGCCTTGGCCTGCGCGAACTCGCCGCCCGCGTCGCCTCCCCGAGACGACAAGAGGATCACTTCCCGCGCGATGATCTCGGTGACGTAGCGAGTTTGCTTCTCGCGATCTTCCCATGTGCGGTATTCGACCCGCCCTTCGACGTAGATCCGGTTGCCCTTCTTCATGTACTTCTCCGCCAGATCAGCCAGCTGGGCGCCTTTGTTATTCCAGCAGATGACGCGGTGCCCCTCGGTTTTCTCTTGCTTCTCCCCACCCTGCCCCGTCCATTGCCGGCTCGTCGCCAAGGACAGCGTCGCGACGCGGGACCCGTTCGGCGTGGTGCGCACCTCGGGATCGGCCCCTAAGTTCCCGATTAGCATCACCTTATTGAGACTGCGGCTCACGACATACCTCCCAACGCTAGGCGGGCGGGGGTCCAAGGGCGCCCCCAGTATATGACCCGCAAGTCATTCTGTCAATCAAAGATACGCCACTTTGAGCTCATCGTTTTCCCGCCCCTCCGGCGACCCCGGTCGACCCCATCGCTCCGCCAGCAGCGGCGGGCGGGAGGGTGGCGCGCAGGATCACGGCGTCCTCGACCGGGCGCTGGTAGTAGCGGGCGCGCCGGGCCACCTCTCGGAAGCCCAACCTCTCATACAGCCGGCGGGCGCCGGTGTTCGCCTCCCGCACCTCGAGGTACACGGCCCGGACGCCGCGCGCGCCGCAGCGGGCCAGCATCGCCTCGACCAGGGCGCGGCCCACGCCGCGGCGCCGGTGGCCCGGGGCGACGCCCAAGTTGAGGATCTCGCCTTCGTCCGCGGCCCACTGTGCGACGACGTAGCCGGCCACGACGCCGCGCTCCTCGGCGACGAGGAACGGCACGCCGAGCGCGACGCATTCCTTGAAGTCCCGGGCGGGCCAGGGATCGGAGAACGCGACGCGCTCGATGGCGGCGACGTCCGGGACGTCACCGCTCGCGGCGGGACGGATTCGGTAAGGGGCGGCCGTGGCGCGCCTCCCAAGTGACTTGCGCTTGGGCGGGGCGTCCGTAGACGGGTTCCGCCGTGTCGGGGTCGGTGATGACGCGGGCGGCGCCGGCCCGGCCGAGGAGCGACAGCAGCACCGTGGCGCCGGACGGGAGGGACTCGGGCGGCACGGGCGCCGTGCCGGTCCATTCCGTCACCGCGGCGGCGTAGCGCGCGGCGCCGTCGCCCACGGCGAGGCGCGGCCGCACCGGCGCGGCCGCGGCGAGCGCGGCGAGGCTCGCCACGCGCGGCGCGACGAGCGTCTCGACGCGATCGGGGTGGAACACGTACAGGGCGCCGTACACCTCGCCGCGCAGCGCGTCGAAGCACGCGGCCACGGGCTCGGCCCCGAGCTTCGCCGCGGCGCCCGCGGCGGCGGCCATGAGGGACGGGATGGCGACGAGCTCGAGCCCGGCCTCCTGCGCGAGGCCTTTCGCCGCGGCCCACCCGATCCGCAGGCCCGTGAAGCTCCCCGGTCCGTCACCGACCACGATCCCCTCCAGGTCGCGCGGCGCGAGGCCCACCCGGCCGAGCGCGAAATCGACGAGCCGGATGATCTCGGCCGCGTGGCGGCGCGCGCCCTGGACGTGCGCCCCACTCGCGGCGGCGGGCGGGCGGCCGGCGGCGACGCTCGCTGTGTCAGTGGCGGTGTCGATCGCCAGCCACTCGCCCTTCACGTTTCCTCGAGCACTCGGACGTCGGGGTCGGGATCGTGCGCCAGGCGGAGGTGGCGGTCGAGCGGTGGCGCCCAGGGGCCGGCCCGCTCGGGCCACTCGATCAGGACGATCGCCCGTTCGCGCATCATATCGTCGAAGCCCAGGTCGCGCGCGTCGTCGGCCGATCGCAGCCGGTAGCAGTCGGCGTGGTAGACGGGCTGCCCGGCGGGCGTGGCGTAGTGGTGTACCAAGGCATAGGTGGGACTCGTGGCGCACTCGCGGGCGCCGAGCCCGCGGCAGATCGCCTGCACCAGCGTGGTCTTGCCCGTGCCGAGCTCGCCCGACAGCCCGATCACGGCCGGCGGGGTGAGCCTGCGGCCCAGCGCCTCACCGAACCGGCTGAGCGCGTCTGCGGACAGGCGCATCGCCCTTGGTGTCCCCTTCCGCCCGGAGCTCGAGGATCTGGTCGCGCAGCACCGCGGCGAGCTCGAAGTCCAGCTCCTCGGCGGCGGCCTGCATCTGCGACTCGAGCAGGCGTACCAGCGCCTCGCGTTCCCGCGCGTCCGCGGGCCGCGGCACGGTGGGTCCCGTCGCCTTGGCGCTTTTCGCGTCCGCTACCCGCGTCACGAACCGCACGTCGGCCACCGACTTCACGATCGAGCGGGGCGTGATGGCGTGGGCCTGATTGTAGGCCGCCTGGAGCGTGCGGCGCCGCGTCATCTCGGCGAGCGCTCGCTGCATCGACCCCGTCACGCGATCGGCGTACAGGATGGCGCGGCCCTGGAGGTGGCGGGCGGCGCGGCCTACCGTCTGAATGAGGGAGCGGTCGGAGCGCAGGAACCCCTCCTGGTCCGCGTCAAGGATCGCGACCAGCGAGACCTCGGGCAGGTCGAGCCCCTCGCGCAGCAGGTTGATCCCCACCAGCACGTCGAAGTCGCCCAGCCGGAGTCCGCGGATGATCTCCACCCGCTCGAGAGCGTCGATCTCGGAGTGGAGATAGCGCACCCGTACCCCGTGCTGTTGGAGGTAGTCGGTCAAGTCCTCGGCCATGCGCTTGGTGAGTGTCGTGACGAGCACGCGCTGGCCCTGCTGCTCG
Source organism: Gemmatimonadales bacterium (assembly GCA_036270315.1). GTDB lineage: Bacteria > Gemmatimonadota > Gemmatimonadetes > Gemmatimonadales > GWC2-71-9 > AG41. The sequence goes on along the minus strand of DATBCS010000226.1, from coordinate 6,050 downwards.
CGCAGCCGGATCTCGTGCAGTAGGTCGTCCACCTGCCCTTTCACCGGACGCACGTCGACTTCGGGGTCCACGAGCCCCGTCGGCCGGATGATCTGCTCCACCACCACGCCGCCCGAGAGCCGCAGCTCGTCCTCGCCGGGCGTGGCCGAGTCGAACAGGATGCGGGGCACGAGCCCCATGAACTCGTCGATCCGGAGCGGTCGGTTGTCGAGCGCCGAGGGCAGGCGGAAACCGTAATCCACGAGCGTTTGTTTGCGCGACCGGTCGCCCTCGTACATGCCACCAAGCTGGGGCAGGGTTTGGTGCGACTCGTCCAGGATGCAGAGGTAGTCGGAGGGGAAGTAGTCGAGCAGGCAGGCGGGCCGCTCCCCCGGTGCGCGGCCGGTCAGGTGGCGCGAGTAGTTCTCGATCCCGGTACAGCGCCCCACTTCGAGCAGCATGTCGATGTCGAAGTGGGTGCGCGACTCGAGCCGCTGGGCCTCGACGAGTTTGTTCTCGGCGCGGAGCACGGCCAGTCGGTCCCGCAGCTCGGCGCGGATGGTGCCGACGGCCCGCTCGATGGTGGGTCGCTCCGTCACGAAGTGGGTGGCGGGGTACACCGCGGCGCGGCCGAGCTCGGTGATGGTGTCGCCCGTGCGGGGGTCGATCTTGGCGATGCGCTCCACCGTGTCGCCCCAGAACTCGACGCGCACCGCCTGCTCGTCGTAGGCCGGGAACACCTCGACCGTGTCGCCCCGCACCCGGAAGGTGCCACGCTCGAACGCCACGTCGTTGCGCTGGTACTGGATACCCACCAGGGCTTCGAGCAGCGTGTCGCGCGGCAAGTCGTCGCCCACCGCCGTGGTCACGAGCCGCGCCCGGTACGCCTCCGGGTCGCCGAGGCCGTAGATCGCGGAGACGCTGGCCACGATGACCACGTCGTCGCGTTCCATCAAGCTCGACGTGGCGCGCAGCCGCAGCCGGTCGATATCGTCGTTGATGGAGGAGTCCTTGGCGATGTAGGTATCGGATTGCGGGACGTATGCCTCGGGCTGGTAATAGTCGTAGTAGGAGATGAAGAACTCGACGGCGTTCTTCGGGAAGAACCCTTTGAGCTCCCCGTACAGTTGCGCGGCCAGGGTCTTGTTGTGCGACAGGACAAGGGTGGGCCGCCGGAAGGCCGCGATCACGTGGGCCAGGGTCATCGTCTTGCCGGAGCCGGTGACGCCGAGCAGGGTCTGAAAGCGCTCGCCCCGGGCGAGCCCGCCGGCGAGCTCCGCGATGGCGCGCGGCTGGTCCCCCGCCGGCGCGAACGGGGAGACGAGTTCGAAGGGCATCACGGAAAGTTAACCGGCCGTGGGCGGCGTTTGGGGACCCGCTTCGCGGCGGGACACGTCGGTCACGCCTTTCACCTTGCGGACCGCCCGGATCACCTTGTGCAGGTGGGTCTGGTTCTCGACCTCGACGAGGATCGCGCCGAACGCGGCGCCGTCCCGGGTCGCGAGCTCCGCCGAGCGAATGTTGGTGCCGGACTCGCTGATCGCGGTGCAGATGTCGGCGTACAGGCCGCGCCGGTCCTCGCCGGCCACCGCGAGGCGCACGACGAACGTCTCGCCCTCGGACTCCTGCCAATCGATCTCGACCCGGCGTTCGGCTTCGGCCGAGAGCACGAGCAGGTTGGGGCAATCGCTGCGGTGGATCGAAATGCCGCGGCCCTGGGTCACGTAGCCCACGACGGGATCGCCCGGCACAGGCTGGCAGCACTGGGCGTAGCGCACCATGAGGCCGTCCACGCCCTGGATCTTGATGCCGCGGCCGAGCCGCAGCCGCTCGATCACCCGCCCGAAGGCCGTCGGCTTGGGGGCCTGGAGCTCGTCGGCCGGGAGCTCGGGATAGAGCGCCCGCATCACGGTGCCGAGGGCGATGTCGCCGCGCCCCAGGGCCGCCTGGAGCTGGGCCGGCGTGCCCACGGAAAGCGTCAGCGCCGCCTGCTCCAAGCGAGCGGCGTCCGGGGCCTGGAGCCGGCGGCGGCGCACTTCACGCGCCAGGATGTCCTGACCCAGCTCGAGGCTCCGCTCCAGCTCCTCCTGCTTGATCCATTGGCGGATCTTGTGACGGGCGCGCGCGGTCTGGACGTGGGCCAGCCAGTCGCGCGACGGCTTCGCCTGGGCGTTCGTCATCACCTCCACCGTGTCCCCGTTCTTGAGGGGCCGATGGAGCGGCGCGATGCGCCCGTTGATGCGCGCGCCCTGGCAGTGCTGGCCGACCTCGGTGTGGACCGCGAAGGCGAAGTCGAGCGGGGTGGCGTCCTTGGGGAGGCGTTTCACGTCGCCCCGCGGGGTGAACACGAAGATCTCGTCCTGATAGAGGTCGACTTTCAGGAATTCGAGGAACTCCTCGGGCGTGTGCGTGTCCTGCTGCAGCTCGATCAGCTGGCGGAACCACGCCAGGTGGCGGTCGAGCTCATCGCCACTGCGCTTGCCCTCCTTGAACAGCCAGTGGGCCGCGATGCCGTACTCCGCGGTGTGGTGCATCTCGCGGGTGCGGATCTGGATCTCGTACAGCTGCCCGCTGGGCCCGAACACCGTGGTGTGGAGCGACTGGTAGCCGTTCGACTTCGGGCTCGCGATGTAGTCCTTGATGCGTTCCTGGAGCGGGGTCCATTTGTGGTGGATGACCCCGAGGACGTGATAGCATTCGGGGATCGAATTCACGAGCACGCGCACGGCGAGCAGGTCGAAGATTTCTTCGAACGGCTTGGCTCGCTTCTTCATTTTCTTGTAGATCGACCACAGGTTCTTGGACCGGCCCGTGATCTCCACCTCGACGAGCTCGGCGCGCCGCAGCTCCTCCTCAAGCGGTCCCTGCAACCGTTCGATCGTCTGTTCGCGCTCCACCTTCTTCGCGCGCACTTTGCGGGACAGCACCTTGTAGTCGTCCGCCTCGAGGAACTTGAACGCCAGGTCCTCGAGCTCGGCCTTCACGCCGGCCATGCCGAAGCGGTGCGCCAGGGGCGCGTAGATCTCCCGCGTCTCGAGCGCGATGCGGCGGCGTTTCTCTTCGTCGAGGTGCTCCAGGGTCCGCATGTTGTGGAGCCGGTCGGCGAGCTTGATGATGATCACCCGGGCGTCGCGCGCGATCGACAGCAGGAGCTTGCGGTAGTTCTCGGCCTGCTCCTCGGCGGTGGAGCGGAACGTGAGCGTGGCCAGTTTGGTGAGCCCGTCGACCAGGTCCGCGACCTCGTTGCCGAAGGTGCGGCGAATCTCGTCGAGCGAGACGTCGGAGTCCTCGACGACGTCGTGCAGCAGCGCGGCGGCGATCGTCGTCGAATCCATCTGCTGCTCGGCGAGAATCGTCGCGACGGCGACCGAGTGCGAGACGTAGTCGTCCCCCGACTCGCGCTTTTGCCCGTGGTGGGCCTGCGCACTGAGCCGGTACGCGCGCGACACGAGTTCCAGGTCGAGGCGGCCGCGTTGGCCCGCCACGGCCCGCGCCAGCTCGGGGGCGAGCAGCGGTACGGTGCTGGTCACCCCAGGCCCGCCTGCGCGAGGCTCACGTAGTGCTCCCCTCCGACGATCACATGGTCGTATACCGGCATGTCGAGCAGCCGGCCTGCGTCCATGAGCTGCCGCGTCACGGTGCGGTCGTCCGCCGAGGGCGTGGGGTCGCCGCTCGGATGATTGTGGACCACGATGATCCCCGCCGCGCCCTCCGCGATGGCGGCGCGAAACACCTCGCGCGGATGCACCAGCGAGCTGTTGAGGATCCCCCGGGTGATCAGCAGATCGCGGATCACCTGGCTCTGGCACCCCAAGGCCAGCACATGAAACTCCTCGACCTCGAGATCCCGGAGCCGGGCGGCGTAGAAGCGGTGGACGTCGCCCGGACCATCGATCCGCGTGGGCGCCGGGTGCTCCTCCGACTCCACCCGGCGGCCCAGCTCGAGCGCCGCCGCCACCCGCGCCGCCTTCACAGGTCCCACCCCCGGGATTCGGGCAAGCTCCGCCGGGGGACGCCGCGCGAGCCGGCGCAGCGACCCCTCGACGGGGGCCAGCACGTCCGCCGCGATCGCCAAACTATCCCGCCCGGCGCCGCCCGGTCCTAGGACAATCGCCACGAGCTCCTGCCCCGTCAACGCGGCCGGGCCCACCCCCCACAACCGCTGGCGCGGATGGTCGGTTTCGGGATGAGCGGCGAGCCGCAGGGCCATGGGCCCAACCTACTGCCGGCTGCGGCGAGCGACCAAGGCAAATGGGCGCAGCTGGTGTCAAAACGTACCGCGCCGCACCCTGGGGGAGGGCCGCCGGGTGCCCTCATGCCGGCCGAGGTCTCAAAACGTAAAGGTCTGCTCCTCGGCGATCAGTACGACGGGCGGACCGCCGCTCGAGATCTTGGCGGCGTGGCCGAGCGTCTCCTTGCCGCCCGCCGAGGCGGCGCAGGCCTGCAGCGCTTCGAGGGACGGAAAATGCACCTCGGCGATGCGATAGAAGGCCGGCTTGCCTTGGGGCGAGCCCTGCACCTTGGTCGCGACCAGCTTGGTCTTGCCCCCGAGCTTCTTCACGGCCATGGGGACGTGCTCCTCCTGGTACAGCCGCTCGAACGCTGCCACGTCCTTGGGAGGTGGGTACATCACGATCAGCTTGACTGCGGCCATGAGTGCCTCGCTTTCCCCGACTGGCGGGTGGTGGAGTCTTGCCTAATCAGTCAACCGTCCCAAACTGCCCCGGCCTGCGGGCGAGCGATAGCCCGCCACGGGGGGTGGGGCGACGAGCACCCACCCCGCCGCGAGGGCGACCGCTGCTTGGTCGCGCGTGCGCCACGCCGCCCTGGCGCCGGGGACACGTGACGCAGACCCCCGCAACCGGGGTATCTATGATGACGTGGCGTTGATCGGCAAACCTGCGTACAGGAGCGCCCCATTACTCAGACCCCCCCCACGCGCACGATCGCCGTTGCGCGACGGAGGATGCCACCCTGCTTCTGCATGATCGCTCCGCTAGTCGTGCTCGATAGCATTCGCACCTACTAAGGGACGGGGACGCGGTCACGTGATCGGCTTGACGGTGGTTCACCGTATGAGGTCGGATGCCTGCGTCAGGAGCTGCCAGCATTAAACCGGACTCTCGCCGCGAACCCCGCCTGATCGCGTTCCCAAGCGTGCTCGGCCTCACCCTGCTGCTCGCGTCCTCGCCCCCAGCGCCTGCCCAGATGCGCTATAGCGTTGCAGGCGGAGTGAATGTCGCGAGGCAGGTACCCGTCGTGCCGTATGGCCTCCACGGCACCACGAGCCGCGGCTTCGTGCTGCAGGTCTCAGTGGGCCACCAGCGCAACCGCCGGTTCGGTTGGCGGCTGGAAGGCTCGATCACTCAGTTCGACCTGACGCAGCCGACGGACTTCGCTGGTGTGCTGTGTGTGTTCAACCCACCCCCCGGAACGTGCTGCGGGATCTGTCCGCTCGGCACGTCGGAGGATCTCGTGGGTGTGACCAGCGTCGCCGCGAGCGAGGTCGTGAGCCTGATCCAGGCAGGAGCGACGTCGCGGCTCTACCTGACCGCGGGGCCCGAGATGGCCTACTGGTACCGGCATCCGAGCGCGCAGGGGGCCCTCCGACTCGGTGGCTCAGCCGGCGCGGGTGTCGCGCTGCCGATGTGGCGCCATGTCCTGGCGTTCGTGGAGGCGCGCTACCATCGCCTCTTCTACTCGCCGGCCCAGCCGACGTGGCTGGTGCCGCTCACCTTCGGCGTTCGCTTCTGAACATGGAACGGAATCGCGCCTCGGACCGCTGCCGCCTGCTCCCCCGGGCGGAGCTGCTGGCGCTGCTCGGCGTGGGGTGTGCCTCACCCGCGCAACCCTCCGCGCCACCGCCCAATCGTGTCGTCGCCTCGATCGAGGGAATTGTCGGGCCGCTGATTGTGCCCGACACGGTCCGCGCCGGGGTGCCGTTCACGGTCCTCGTGATCACCTCGAGCGGCGCCTGCGATCGCCCGAGCGGCGCGGACGTGCGAACGCTCGGAGACCGCGCCGACATCACGCCCTATGACGCGCGACCCGCGAGCACCGTGGTGTGCATT